>JBFMFC010000005.1:0-10950 GCA_040752195.1 Pseudomonadota bacterium
ATCGAGAAGGCGCTCGCCAAGTACATCCGCGACCCGGTTGTGACCGTGGTGGTCACCGCGTTCCAGGGCCCGTCGAGCGAGCAGATCCGTATCGTCGGCGAAGCCACGCGCCCGCAGGCGATCCCGTACCGCCAGAACATGACGCTGCTCGACGTGATGATCCAGGTCGGCGGGCTCACGGATTTCGCCGACGGCAACAGTGCGGTGCTGGTGCGCGGCAAGGAAGGCGGCAAGCAGTACAGCGTGCGCCTGAAGGATCTCGTCAAGCGCGGCGACATCTCGGCCAACGTCGACGTCAAGCCGGGCGACGTGCTGATCATTCCGCAGAGCTGGTTCTGAGGCCGGCATCGGCGTTCGCGCGGAGGGCTTGCGCGTGACCGCATCAAACATGGACGAACTCCTGCAGCAGGCGGTGGCGATCCTGCGCGCCACCTGGCGCCGCCGCTGGATCGGCGTGGCGGTGGCGTGGGCCGTTGCGGTCGTCGGCGCCGTCGTCGTCGCGCGCTTTCCGGAGCGGTACGAGGCGACCGCGAGGATCCACGTCGACACGCAGAGCGTGCTCAAGCCGCTGATGAGCGGGCTGGCGGTGCAGCCCGACATCAACCAGCAGATCAGCATGCTCGCGCGGACGATGATCACGCGGCCGAACGTCGAGAAGCTCGCGCGGATGTCGGATCTGGATCATCTCGCGGCCACGCCGGGCGACCGCGAACGGCTGATCGATGGGCTGATGAAGTCCATCCAGCTCAGCGGTGGGGGGCGCGAGAACCTGTACAACGTCTCCTATCGTGATACCAAACCCGAGCGCGCGAAGCTGGTCGTGCAAAACCTGGTGTCGCTGTTCGTCGAGTCCGGGCTTGGCGACAAGCGGCGCGACACAGAGAGCGCGCGCAGGTTCATCGACGAGCAGATCAAGATTCACGAGGCGCGGCTCGAAGAGGCCGAGAACCGTGTCAAGGAGTTCAAGCTGAAGCACCTGGGCCAAGTCGGCGGCAGCGGCGCAGACTACTTCGGCCGGATTGCTGCGCTCACCGAAGAGCTCAACAAGCTGCGCACCGAACTGCGCGTCGCCGAACAATCGCGCGATGCGCTGCGCCGCGGACTGGCCGAAGAGGAGCCGAATCTCCTCGAAGAGGCGCCCCGTGCCGTGACGCTGAGCACGCCCGAACTGGACACGCGGATCGATGCGCTGCGCCGCCAGCTCGACGAGCTGCTGCGGCGCTACACCGAAGAGCACCCGGACGTCGCGGCGACGCGCCGGCTGATCGCCTCGCTGGAGGAGCAGAAACGGCAGGAGCTCGAGGCAAGGCGACGTGCCGCTGCCGCCGCGCAATCCAAGTCTCCGGCGGCGACCAATCCGGTTTTCCAGCGGATCAAGATCGCAATGGCCGAGGCAGACTCCAATATCGCCGCGCTGCGCACGCGTGTCGCCGAGACACAGACCCGCCTGGCCGAACTGCGTGCGGCCGCAGGGCGGATCCCGCAGATCGAAGCCGAAATGGCTCAGCTGAACCGCGACTACGAGATCATCAAACGCAACTACGACGCCCTGGTGGCGCGGCGCGAACAGGCCGCGATCTCGGAGGACGTCGACGCCAACGCCAAGCTCGCCGAGTTTCGCGTGATCGACCCTCCGCGGGTGTCACCGACGCCGGTGTTTCCAAACCGGCTTGCGCTGGTCCCGGTCGTGCTGCTCGCGGCGGTTGCGGCCGGCGTGCTCGCCGCCTTCGTCGTCGCGCAGCTTTTCCCGACCTTCGACAGCGTGCGCGCGCTGCGCAACGTGACGCAGAGGCCGGTGCTCGGCAGCGTATCGGTGGTGGTCAGCGCACCGATGCTGCGTCGCGCACGGCTGATGAATACTGCGTTCGCGGGCTCGGTCGCCGGCCTGATCCTGATCTACGGCGCGTGGATCGTCTGGCTATCGCTTTCGATGCGCGCCGCCTGAGGGTATCGCGTGAGCATCATCGAACAAGCTGCCAAGCGTCTCGAAGAGCTGCGCCGTAGCGGCGTGGACTTGACCGAGCGGCCACCTTCACCCGAGGCACGGATGGTGCCGGGCAGCGCCGAGGCTGCGATTCCCCGGCTGATGCGGAAAGTAGGCGACGCCGCGACTGCCGCGGCAGGAACCGGCACGCCCGACGAACGCAGCGGGGAGGGCGAGAAGGCTTTGGAGCAGACGCCCGGTCGCCGTTCGCATCAAGTCCACATCGATCTGGCGCGCTTGGCAGCTGGCGGGTTTGTGACGCCCGACGCGCCGCGCTCGCAGCTTGCCGACGAGTTCCGCGTGATCAAGCGCCCGCTGCTCACGAACGTTCAAGGCAAGTCGGCCGCACCGGTCGCACGCGCGAATCTGATCATGGTGACCAGCTCGGTGCCCGGCGAAGGCAAGACCTTCGTCGCGATCAATCTTGCGCTCAGTATCGCGATGGAACTGGACAGGACCGTGCTGCTCGTCGACGCGGACGTTTCGCGACCGTCGCTGCTCGAGCGCCTGGGATTGCCGCCTTCGCGGGGTCTCCTGGATGTGCTGACCGACGGCGCGCTCGAGCTTCCCGACGTGCTGCTTCGGACGAACGTTGAGCGGCTGTCGTTGCTGCCGGCTGGCACTGCGCACGCGCGCGCCACCGAACTGCTCGCCAGTGATGCGATGAACCGACTCCTTGACGAACTGGCGACACGATATCCGGATCGCATCCTGATCTTCGATGCGCCGCCGCTGTTGCCGTCTACGGAGTCGCGCGTGCTTGCGACCCACATGGGTCAGGTCGTTGTCGTCGTCGAGGCCGAACGCACGCCGCAGGCGAGCGTCACGCAGGCGCTGGCGACGATCGAGTCTTGCCCGGTCGTGATGACCATGTTGAACAAGGTTCCCCACTCACGGTTGGGCGCCTACTACGGCTACTACGGGCAGTACGGCTACTGAGCGAAAGGCGTGCCGGTGATAGGTCGTGATTCGATGCATGTCGGCGCGCCGGGTGCGATCGGCCGGCAGCTGCTGAAGCGTGCCGTCCCGGCGATCGCGCTCGCATTGTCCGGGGTTGCTCACGCGCAGCGCTGGACAGTCGACACGAGCGTTACTGCGCAGGCCACCGTCACCGACAACAGCGCCTTCGAGGAGAGCCGGCTTGAAGGTCCGAACGATGTTGTCCTAACTGTTGCGCCGAGCGCGACGTTTCGCCGCGAGGGCGCGCGTCTGCGCGCCAGCGGGACCGTCGGGCTGTCGGCTGCGCACTATGTGGACGGCACGCAGGCCGGACGCCTGGTGCCCGCGGGCAACGTCGGTGCGACGCTCGAAGCGATCGAGCGCAGCTTCTTCATCGATGCCACAGCGGTCGTGACGCAGACCCGCAGCAATCCGTTCGCTCCGCGCGCCGCGGGCGTTCCGTCGGCCGACCGTTTGCAGACGGCTCAGGCGCGGATCAGCCCTTACTTGCAGGGCAACCCGTCGCCCAACCTGCGGTATCTCGTGCGCAGCGACAACTCGTGGACGGAAACGCGCGCCAGGGAGGGCGCGGCCGGCGAGTTGAACGGATACGTCGGCCGCCACTTTGCCGAGATCGAACGGCTGCCGCGTCCGTGGGGGTTCGCGCTGCAGGCCGAGCATACGGCCACGCGCTTCACGGACACGACGCAGGGCACGCTCACCCTCGACATCGCGCGGGTGCGCACCGACTACGCGTTCGGACCGGAACTTGTCCTTGGTTTGCGCGCCGGTTACGAGCGGAACAACTACGTGCTCGGCGACAAGGGTAACCGGTCGATCTACGGCGCCGAGGCGATGTGGCGCCCCACGGAGCGCACGGACTTGAACGCCCACTGGGAACGCCGCTTCTTCGGTTCCGGATGGCGCGCGAGCTTCGCTCACCGCAGGCCACGGATCGCGTTCAGTGCGCTGCTGTCGCGCGACGTAGGCAGCGCACCGCAGTCGCTGTTCACGCTCGCGCCGACCGACGACGTTGCGGCGCTGATGGATGCCGCGTTCACGACGCGCGTGCCCGATCCGGTCGAGCGCGCGCGGCTCGTGCAGGACGTCATTGCGCGGCAGGGGTTGCCGACTTCGCTCGGCGCGCCCGTGACCATCTATACCCAGCGCATCAGCCTGATCAGTTCGCGGTCGGCGAGCGTGGTGCTACTGGGTGCGCGCAGCTCCATCGCGTTCACAGCGTTCGATCTGCGAACCGAAGATCTTCCGGATACCGTTTTCGCCGTGTTCAGCACGGCGGCGGAGAACAATATCCAGCGCGGCGGCGCCGTGACCTACAGCCATCAGATGACGCCGCTGACCTCGTTGAACGCGACCTACGGCTATACCCGAACGCGCGCGCTGCGCGCCATCGCGCCGGACGCATCGGACCAGCACGCGCTGCGCGTACAGACGCAGCACCGATTCGGTACGCGAACCTTCGGTTTCCTGGGGGCGCGCTATCAGCTCTTCAACTCCTCGACCACCAGCGATGCGCGCGAGAAGGCCGCCTTCGCCGGCCTGACGCACCGTTTCTAGGCTGCACGATGTACGAATCCTTCTACGGGCTCACCGGCAAGCCCTTCCAGCTCAACCCCGATCCCTCCTTCTTCTTCGGCAGCAAGGGGCACAGCAGCGCGTACTCGTACCTGAAGTACGGCGTGTTCCAGGGCGAGGGCTTCATCGTCGTCACCGGCGAGATCGGGGCGGGCAAGACCACGCTCGTTCGTACGCTGCTCGAGGAGCTCGATCCGCGCAAGGTCGTTGCGGTGCAGCTCGTCAGTACGCAGCTCGAAGCGGACGACCTGTTGCGCTCGGTCGCGACCGCCTTCGGCCTGCCGGTGCGCGGCACCGACAAGGCGCAACTGCTCGCAACGATCGAGGCGTTCCTGACATCGCTGGTCACCGAGCACAAGCGCGCGCTGCTGGTCGTCGACGAGGCGCAGAACCTGTCGCAGCGTGCGATGGAAGAGCTGCGCATGCTGTCGAACTTCCAGCTCGGCGACCGCGCGCTGCTGCAGAGCTTTCTGGTGGGGCAGCCCGAGCTGCGCGATCTGCTGCGCGGACCGTCGATGCAGCAGCTGCGCCAGCGCGTGATCGCGTCGTACCACCTCGGCCCGATGGACGAGGAGGAGACGCGCGGCTACATCGAGCACCGCTTGCACCGCGTTGGCTGGAAGGACGACCCGAGGTTTGACCCGGCCGTGTTCGCCTCGATCTATCGCGCGACGGATGGCATCCCACGCAAGATCAATCTGCTGTGCAACCGGTTGCTGCTGGCGGGCTATCTGGCCGAGAAGCATGCGATCGACCAGTCCGACCTCGACGCCGTGATCGGTGAGATTCGCGCGGAAGTCGGTGTCGATGCATCCGTTCAAGCGCAGGCCTTGGCGATTCCTGAGGAGAGCGGCCGTACCGACAACGTCGTTCGTTCCTTTGCGTTCTCTTCGATTGCCGCTCGGCTCGATCGATTGGAAAAGACGGTCAATGCGATGCACGACCTGCTGCGGTCGATGGCCGGCTCGCCGGACCGCAGACCGAAGACCGGCGGCAGGCCGGGGAGGGGCGCGTGAAGAGCGGCGACCATCGCATCGGCCCCGTGCTGTGCGTCGTCGGCGCGCGACCGAACTACATGAAGATGGCGCCGCTGCTGCGTGCGTTCGCCGCGCAGCCGGGCATGCCGCCGGCGCTGCTGGTACACACCGGCCAGCACTACGACTTCGCGTTGAACGACAAGCTGTTCGTCGACCTCGACCTGCCTGCGCCGGACGTGAACCTGGAGGTCGGGTCGGGCACGCATGCGGTGCAGACTGCCGAGGTGATGAAACGCTTCGAACCGGTCGTCGATGCGCAGCAGCCGTCGTGCGTCGTCGTCGTCGGCGATGTCAACTCCACGCTCGCGTGCAGCCTGGTCGCTGCGAAGAAGCTCGTTTCGGTCGTGCACGTCGAAGCGGGTCTGCGCAGCTTCGACCGCACGATGCCGGAGGAGATCAACCGCGTACTGACGGATCAGATTTCCGATCTGCTGTACACGACCGAACGCGACGCGCACGAGAATCTGGCCAAGGAAGGTATCCCGGCGGAGCGCGTCCACTTCGTCGGCAATCTGATGATCGACTCCCTGTTCGCGGCGCTGCCGAAGGCGATCGCGCCGGAGGAGACGCTGCGCCGCGAAGGCGCGGATCCTGCTTGGGTTCGCGAGGGCGCGCGCTACGGCGTAGTCACGCTGCACCGGCCGTCCAATGTCGATGAACCGGCGACACTCGCGCAGGTGCTCGCGATCCTGCGCGAGGTCGCCGAGTCCGTTCCGCTGGTCTGGCCGATGCATCCGCGCACGCGCGCCAACATCGACCGGCTCGGGCTCGCGCACCTGCTGCAGGGCGCGCGCATCGCCTGCCTGCCGCCGCAGGGCTACCTGGAGATGGTGGGCCTGATGAAGCGCGCGACGCTCGTGCTGACGGATTCCGGCGGCGTGCAGGAAGAAACCACCGCGCTCGGCGTTCCGTGTCTCACGATGCGCGAGAACACCGAGCGGCCGATCACCGCTACACACGGCACCAACACGCTCGTCGGCCGTGACGCCGCGTTGATCCGGACGTGCGTGCGGGACATCCTTGCCAACGGCGGCAGGCGCGGCCGCATGCCGGAAGGGTGGGACGGGCATGCCGCCGGCCGCATCGCCGCCCACCTCGCAGTTTGGCTGGCGCATCGCGCGCGCGTGCCGGCCGCGAGCTGACATGGCCGCCGCCTTGCCGACCCAGGTCCTGTCGAACGCGTTGACGGTCGACGTCGAGGACTACTTCCAGGTCTCGGCACTCGCACCGCACATCGCGCGGCATCGATGGGATGCGATGCCGTGCCGCGTCGAGCGCAACGTCGACCGGCTGCTCGATCTGTTCGCGCGGCATCGCGCGCGCGCGACGTTCTTCACGCTCGGTTGGATCGCCGAGCGCTATCCACGGATCGTTCGCGATATTGCGGCCGCGGGGCACGAGATCGCCAGCCACGGCTACGGGCATCTGCGCGCGAGCGAGCAGACGCCGCAGGAGTTCTCGGCCGACATCCGGCGTGCCAAGGAACTGCTGGAGGACACGATCGGCGTCGAGGTGCTGGGCTATCGCGCGCCGAGCTTTTCGATTGGGCACGCGAACCCGTGGGCGTTCGACTGCATCGCCGAAGCCGGCTACCGCTACAGTTCGAGCGTGTATCCGGTTCGCCACGATCACTACGGCATGCCGGATGCGCCGCGCTTTCCGTACGAAGCGCGACCGGGACTGCTCGAGATCCCGCTGACCACGGCGCGGTTGCTCGGGCGCAATCTACCCGCGGGCGGTGGCGGCTACTTCCGCTTCTTCCCGTACCGGGTGAGCCAGTGGGCGATCCGGCGCGTCAATCGCGTCGACGGTCGGCCCGCGATCTTCTACTTCCATCCGTGGGAGATCGATCCGGACCAGCCGCGCGTGCCGGGGGTGAGCGTGAAGACGCGTTTCCGGCACTACGTCAACCTGCACCGCACCGAGGCGCGCCTGTCCTTGCTGCTGGCGGACTTTCACTGGGACCGCGTCGATCGCGCCTTCGGGCTGCGTCCCTCATGAAGCCGTTCGACGCCGATCTGAGCGCGGAGCCGGCGCTCGCGGTGCGTGCCTATGAACCGGGCGACGCCGCCCGGTGGGATGCGTTTGTCGCGAGCTGCGCGGAAGCGACCTTCTTTCACCGCAGCGGATGGCGCGAAGTCATCGAAAGCGTGTTCGGCCACCGCACGCACTACCTGCTGGCCGCGCGCGGCGAGCGCATCGTCGGCGTGCTGCCGCTCGCCGAGGTCAAGAGTCTGCTGTTCGGCCACGCCCTCAGTTCGCTGCCCTTTGCGGTCTACGGCGGCGCGGCCGTGACCGAGCCGCAAGCACGCGCCGCCCTGCACCAGGCGGCCATCGAGCTGGCCGCGCGGCTGGGCGTGCAGCATCTCGAATTGCGCAATCGGCAACCGACCGAACCGGACTGGCCGCGGCAGGATCTGTACGTCACCTTCCGCAAGGCGATCGTTCCCGAGGTCGAAGCGAACCTGCTTGCGATCCCGCGCAAGCAGCGCGCGATGGTGCGCAAGGGCATCCAGCGTGGACTGAGAAGCGAAATCGATGCCCAAGTCGATCGCTTCTTCGCCCTGTACGCGGACAACCAGCACCGGCATGGCACGCCGCCGTATCCGAAACGTTACTTCGAGACGCTGCGCCGCGTGTTTGGCGATGCGTGCGAAGTGCTGACCGTGCTCGACGCCGCCGGCCGCCCGGTGTCGGGCGTGCTGTCGTTCTACTTTCGCGACGAGGTGCTGCCGTACTACGCGGGTGATGTCGAAGCGGCGCGCGAGCTGGCCGCCAACGACTTCAAGTACTGGGAACTGATGCGGCGCGCGTGCGAACGGGGCGTGCGCGTTTTCGACTACGGACGGTCGAAGCGCGACAGCGGATCGTTCGACTTCAAGAAGAACTGGGGCTTCGTGCCGGAGCCGTTGCACTACGAGTACCGGCTCTTGCGCCGCAAGTCGGTTCCTCAGCACAATCCGGCGAATCCGAAGTACCGCGCCTTCATTGCGCTCTGGCGGCGGCTGCCGCGTCCGGTCGCGAACGCGATCGGGCCCTCGGTCTCGCGCAATCTGGGATGAGCGGCGCGTTGACCAGGAGCGAAACGGTGCTGGCTTCGACGCCCGGAGCCGCCCCGGCGAACGCTCGTTCGTCGGCGCTCGTCGGCGTTGCGGTCGCGCTTGCGATCGTCCTCGTGTACGGCGACACCGCGCGCGCGATGGTCGGGCTGTGGCGCAGCTCGGAGACGTACAGCCACGGGTTCGTGGTCGTGCCGATCGCGCTCTTGCTGATCTGGCGCCGTCGCGCCGAGCTCGCGCACCTGCCCGTGCGGCCGTTTTGGCCGGCGCTGTCGCTGGTCGCCGCGGCCGGATTCGTCTGGTTGGTCGGGCGCCTGGCTGACGCGAACGTCGTGCAGCACTTCGCGCTGGTTCTGATGGTCGTCGGTGCCGTACCCGCCGTGCTCGGTGCGCGACTCGCACGAGCGATGGCTTTTCCGCTGCTGTTTCTGTTCTTCGCGGTGCCTTTCGGCGAGGCCTTCGTGCCGTGGCTGATCGACTGGACGGCCGATTTCACCGTCGCCGCGCTGAAGGTCACGGGCGTGCCCGTCTACCGTGAAGGCAACAACTTCGTGATCCCGACGGGCCGTTGGTCGGTCGTCGAGGCGTGTAGCGGGTTGCGCTATCTGACCGCCTCGCTGGTGGCCGGCACGTTGTACGCATACCTGATGTACGCGAGCGCGTGGCGCCGCGCGGCTTTCATCGCGGCGTCGATCGTGGTGCCGCTCGTCGCCAACTGGTTGCGCGCGTACCTGATCGTGATGCTCGGCCACCTGAGCGGCAACGAACTGGCCGTCGGCGTGGACCACCTGATCTACGGCTGGATTTTCTTCGGCTTCGTGATCGCGCTGATGTTCTGGCTTGGAACGCTGTTCCGCGACGACGCCCCGGACGGCGCTACACGTGCGCGCGCGCAGACAGCGCAAGGCGGTGCCAACCGCGCTACCTTGTTGGCGTCGGCGCTAGCGGCCGTGATCGTCGCCGGTCTGTGGCAGCCGCTCGCCGCTGCGCTCGCCGGCGCCGGGACGTGGCATCAGCGGCAGCTTCCGCCGATCGAGGGCGTCGCAGGCTGGGCGCCGGTCCCCGCAACCGGAGTCGAGTGGCAGCCGCGCTTTGCCGGATACCGCGCATCGCTGCGGCAGACGTTCGAGCGCGACGGGCGCCGCGTCGCGTTGTATGTCGCGTACTACGCGGGCCAGTCCGAGGGCCACGAGATGGTCAGTTCCGCGAACGTCCTCGTGCCGACGGGCGACCCGATCTGGCGTGAGACCCGGCGCGGGCAGGCTGCACTCACGGCCGGCGCCGAGCCGATCCAGGCGAGGACCGCACAGGTCGTCGGCCCGCACGGAGGGTTCGATGTCGCCTGGTGGTACTGGATCGACGGCGAGACCACCGCCAGCGACGGCGTGGCGAAGGTACTGCAGGCGTGGTCACGGCTGACATTGAAGCCTGACGCGTCGGCGGCGGTCTTTGTGTTCACCGAAACGACCGAGCGCGGTGATGGGCGCGATGTGCTCGGCCGCTTCGTCGCCGACATGCGCGCTGCAATCGAGCGGTCGCTGATCGCCGCGGCGACCGGGCAGTGACGATGAATGATCCGCGTCCGCTGATCCTGCACGTCGTCTTCCGCTTCGCGGTCGGCGGACTGGAGAACGGTGTGGTCAATCTGATCAACCGGATGCCGCGCGACCGCTGGCGGCACGGCGTGATCGCGTTGACCGAGATCGCCGCCGGCTTCCGCGAGCGTGTGCAGCGCGACGACGTTCACTACGTCGCGCTGGGCAAACCGCCCGGCCACGGCGTTCGCGTGTATCCGCAACTGTTTCGAGCGTTCCGCGAGCTTCGGCCGTCGATCGTTCACACCCGCAATCTGGCGGCGCTCGAAGCGGTCGTTCCGGCGTGGACGGCGCGCGTGCCGGTCCGCATCCACGGCGAGCACGGCCGCGACGTGAGCGACCTGGACGGAACGAACCGCAGGTACCGCTGGGTGCGCAGGCTCTATCGCCCCTTCGTCCACCACTACGTCGCACTGTCGCGCGATCTGGAGACCTACCTGATCGAGCGTATCGGCATCGCCGCCGACCGCGTCGAGCACATCTACAACGGTGTGGACAGCGAGCGATTCAGACCGCGCACGGGCGCACGTGCGCCGATCGAGGATTCGCCGTTCAACGACCCGGCGCTGTTCGTCGTCGGCACCGTCGGGCGGCTCGAAGCGGTCAAGGACCAGACGAACCTCGCGCGCGCCTTCGTCCGCGCGCTGGCGATGTCGCCGCAGGCGGCGCGCCGTCTACGCCTCGTGCTGGTCGGCGACGGGCCTTTGCGCGGCGAGATCGAATCGATCGTTCGCGCCGCC
>JBFMFC010000005.1:11050-116038 GCA_040752195.1 Pseudomonadota bacterium
GACGAACCTCGCGCGCGCCTTCGTCCGCGCGCTGGCGATGTCGCCGCAGGCGGCGCGCCGTCTACGCCTCGTGCTGGTCGGCGACGGGCCTTTGCGCGGCGAGATCGAATCGATCGTTCGCGCCGCCAACGTTGAGTCGCTTGTCTGGTTCGCCGGCGAGCGCAGCGACGTACCGGAGCTCATGCGCGGGCTCGACTGCTTCGTGCTGCCTTCGCTTGCCGAGGGAATATCCAATACGTTGCTCGAGGCGATGGCCTCGGGTCTGCCGGCGATCGCCACGCGGGTCGGCGCCAACGCGGATCTGATGGAAGACGGGCTGTCGGGGCGGCTCGTGCCGCGCGCCGACCCGGATGCGCTCGCCCGCGAGATCCTCTCCTATCTCGATGATCCCGCTCGGGCCCGGCGTCACGGCCGTGCCGGTCGACAGATCGTCGAACGCCGCTTCAGCCTCGATCGGATGGTCGGCGACTACGAAAACCTGTATATGCGGCTGCTGGCCGCACGCGGCTTGCTGCCGGCGCCGGCAATGACGCCTGGCGCGGCCGGAGGGTGAGGAGCACGACGATGTGCGGCATCACAGGGATCTTCGACACCCGCGGACGGCGCGCGATCGACGCGGCGGTGCTGACGCGCATGAACGAAAGCCAGCATCATCGCGGGCCGGATGAAACGGGCACCCACGTCGAGCCGGGGCTGGGTCTCGGCCACAAGCGGCTGTCGATCATCGATCTGGCGACCGGCCAGCAGCCCTTGTTCAACGAAGACGGCAGCGTGGCGGTCGTCTTCAACGGTGAGATCTACAACTTCCAGGAATTGATCCCGGAACTCACCGCGCTTGGCCACGTGTTCCACACGCGCAGCGACACCGAGGTGATCGTGCATGCGTGGGAAGCGTGGGGACCCGAGTGCGTCAAGCGCTTCCGCGGCATGTTCGCGTTCGCGCTGTGGGACCGCAATCGCGAGACCCTGTTCCTGGCGCGCGATCGGCTCGGCGTGAAACCGCTCTTTTACGCGCTGCTGCCCGACGGGCAGTTGCTGTTCGGCTCCGAGCTGAAGTCGCTGCTCGCGCACGGGGGGCTGGCGCGCGAAGTCGATCCGTACGCGGTGGAGGAGTATTTCGCGCTCGGCTACGTGCCTGAGCCGCGCACGATCTTCAGGGGTGCGCAGAAGCTGCCGCCGGCGCACACGCTGACCGTGAAGCGCGGCGTGCCGGTTCCCGCGCCGGTCGAGTACTGGGACGTGGCGTTTACCCTCGACAACAGGCTGTCGCAGCAGGAGGCGTGCGCGCAGTTGGACGAGCGGCTGCGCGAATCGGTGAAACTGCGGCTGATCTCCGAGGTGCCGCTCGGCGCGTTTCTGTCCGGCGGCGTGGACTCGAGCGCGGTTGTGGCGACGATGGCCGGCCTGTCGGACTCGCCCGTCAACACCTGCTCGATCTCGTTTGCCGATCCCGCCTTCGATGAGTCGCGCTACGCGCAGATGGTCGCCGACCGCTATCGCACGCGCCACTTCGTCGATCGGGTCGAAAGCGACGACTTCGATCTGATCGACACGCTGGCGCGGCTGTACGACGAACCGTACGCGGATAGCTCGGCGATTCCGACCTACCGTGTGTGTCAGCTCGCGCGCAACCACGTCACGGTGGCGCTGTCGGGGGACGGCGGCGACGAGAACTTCGGGGGTTACCGCCGTTACCGGCTGCACCTGATGGAAGAGCGCATGCGCCGGCCACTGCCGCTGGCGCTGCGCCGGCCGGTGTTCGGCCTGCTGGGGCGCGCGTATCCGAAGGCCGACTGGGCGCCGCGCGTGTTCCGCGCCAAGACCACGCTGCAGTCGCTGGCGCGCGATTCGGTCGAGGCGTACTTTCATAGCGTCTCGATCCTGCGGGACGACCTGCGCCGTCAGCTGTTCTCGAACACGCTGCGCGCGCAGCTCGGCGGCTACAACGCCGTGGAGGTGTTCAAGCGTCACGCGCAGCGTGCCAACCACGAGGATCCTCTGGCGCTCGTCCAGTACCTCGACCTGAAGACCTATCTGGTCGGCGACATCAACACCAAGGTCGACCGCGCCAGCATGGCGCATTCGCTGGAGGTGCGCGAGCCGTTGATGGATCACCCGCTGGTGGAGTGGCTGGCGTCGCTGCCGTCGTCGCTGAAGGTGCGCGGGCAGGAAGGCAAGTACCTGCTGAAGAAGTCGCAGGAGCCGCATCTGCCGAATGACGTCCTGTACCGGCCGAAGATGGGCTTCGCGGTGCCGCTGGCGCGCTGGTTCCGCGGGCCGCTGCGCGATCGCGTGCGGCAAGCGGTGCTCGGCGGCGTGCTCGCCGACACCGGTTACTTCAACCTGCCGGCGCTGCAGCGGCTCCTCGACCAGCACCAGTCCGGCATGCGCGACCACAGCGCGCCGCTGTGGACCGTGTTGATGTTCGAGGCATTCCTGCGCAACGCGATGCGCGCCGAGGAAAGCGGGGCGCCGGCGCAGCGCCTGGCGGGTTGACGCGATGCGCATCCTGCACGTCCTGGACCATTCGGCTCCGCTGCACAGCGGCTACGCGTTCCGCACGCTCGCGATCCTGCGCGAGCAGCGCGCGCTCGGCTGGGATACGGCGCAACTGACCACGCCCCGGCAAGGGCCGACCACGGCGCTCGCGGAGGCGGCCGACGGCTGGGCTTTTCATCGGACGCCGTTCGTGCCGGGCGCATGGTCAAGTCTGCCCGCCGTCGGTCGGTACGTCGATGAGATGCGTGCGACCGCGCGGCGCATCGAGGACGTCGTGCGGCAGACGCGGCCGGACGTCTTGCACGCGCATTCGCCGGTGCTCAACGCCTTGCCCGCGCTCCGGGTGGGGCGCAGATGCGGCGTGCCGGTCGTCTACGAGATGCGCGCGTCGTGGGAGGACGCCGCGGTCGATCACGGCAGCACGCGAGAGGGCAGCCTGCGCTATCGCCTTTCGCGCGCGCTGGAGACCTATGCGTTGAAGCGCGCCGACGCCGTCACGACGATCTGTGAGGGACTGCGCGCCGACATCGTCGCCCGCGGCATCGATACCGATTCCGTGACCGTGATCCCGAACGCGGTCGACGTGACGGCGTTCGAGTTCGGCGCGCCGGCCGACCCGCAATTGCGGCGCCGGCTCGGGCTCGAAGGCGCGGCGGTCGTCGGCTTTGCCGGTTCGTTCTATGGCTACGAAGGGCTCGATCTTCTGCTCGATGCCGCGGCGCTGCTCGCCGCGCAGCGGCCCGAGCTGCGCGTGCTGCTGGTCGGCGGCGGGCCGCAGGAAGACAATCTCAAAGCGCAGGCGCAGCGGCTCGGCATCGCCGAGCGCGTGATCTTCACCGGCCGCGTGCCGCATGCCGAGGTGCAGCGCTACTACAACCTGATCGACGTGCTCGCGTATCCGCGCCGCTCGATCCGGCTCACCGAGATCGTCACGCCGTTGAAGCCGCTGGAGGCGATGGCGCAAGGACGCATCCTTGTCGCCTCCGATGTCGGCGGCCATCGCGAACTCGTGCGCGATGGCGAGACCGGGTTCCTGTTTCCCGCAGGTGACGCGGCGGCACTGGCGCGTACGATCGACGCGCTGCTCACCCGCCGCGGCGATTGGGATCGTGTCAAGCGACAGGCGCGTCGCTTCGTCGAAAGCGAGCGCACGTGGGCGAAGTCGGTCGCGGCTTATGCCAGCGTCTATGCGCGGGTGATACGACGGTGCGCTGCCGCTGCGCATCGGCGACCGCGCCCATTCTATTGACGATCGGAGAGCTGGGACGCTGTCGTGCGCATTCTGTACCTGTCGCACCGTTTCCCGTACCCACCTACGTTCGGGAGCAAAGTGCGTGCATTCCACACGATTCGTCACTTGGCGCGATCTCATCAGGTGACGGTGCTCGCACCCGTGCGGTCCGACGAGGAGGCAGAGCAAGCGAAGGGTATCGCACCTCATTGCCATTCCTTCCATGTCTTTCCGGTTGGTGCGGCAGCCCAGACGCTTAAGGTCGCGTTGAGCACGATCTCGTCGGTCACTGCCTCGGAGGCGTTCTTTCACAGCGGGGCCATGCGGCGCATGGTCAAGCAGCTGTTGGCGGCCCGGTCGTTCGACTTCGTGTTTGTGCACTGCTCGTCGGTTGGGCGTGCTGTCGCCACCCTTACCGAGCTTCCCAAGCTGATTGACTTTTGCGACGTCGACTCCCGTAAATGGCTTGACTACACGGCCTTCAAGCCTTGGCCGCTGTCGCTTGGTTACGGCTGGGAGGCGGCGCGACTCGCGCGGGTAGAGAGGCACCTCGTGCGCGCGTTTGACTTGGCGACAGTAGCGACTCCCGGTGAGCTGGACGCCCTGAAGGAAATCGGCGCCGAGCCCGGGAAGCTCGATTGGTTTCCGAACGGGGTAGATGTCGACTTTTTTCGGCCGTCAGACGAGCCGTATGACACGGAGCTGATCACGTTTGTCGGCCGCATGGATTACTTCCCTAACGAGCAGGCGATGACCGACTTCTGCAACGACACTTGGCCACGTCTGCGGGCCGTGCGACCCAGCGTGCGACTGCAGATCGTCGGTGCATCACCCACGCCGGCGGTGCGGCGCCTGGCGTCGTTGCCGGGTGTGAGTGTGACCGGTGCAGTGGCCGACGTGCGCCCTTACGTACAGCGCTCGGCGCTCACGATCGCACCGCTGAAGATCGCGCGCGGTACACAGAACAAGATTCTTGAATCGATGGCGATGGGCGTGCCGGTCGTTGCGAGCCGAATCGCGGCCTGTGGAGTCGACGCAGTCGCCGGCGAGCATCTGCTGGCGGCTGCGACGAACGCCGAGTTGGGTGACGCGATCCTTCGGCTCCTGGGCGACGCACGTCTGCGCAGCCGGCTTGGGACCGCGGGGCGCGAGCGAGTACTTTCGCATCACACTTGGGTGCGCTCAATGCAACGGCTCGATGCGCTTGTCGATCGGTGTGTCGCATCGCGCGCGTCGGCTGAGCTGGCGGTGCAGCGTTCATGACGCCCGACAAGGCGATCCCCGAGACGATGTCAGCAACAGGTGCCGAGCGCGGGTGCCGGGCTGCTCGCGCCTTGCGGGTAGTCGTCATTGGGCCTCTGCCGCCGCCTTCCGGCGGCATGGCCAACCAGACGCGTCAGCTCGCGCGGCTGCTCGCGGATAGCGGCGTGTGCGTGCGGCTCGTGCAGACCAATCCGCCGTATCGCCCGGCGTGGATCGGCAGCGTACGCGGGCTGCGCGCCGCCTTTCGCCTCGCCCCTTACGTCATCGCGCTGTGGCGTGCGCTGCGCGGCATGGACGTCGCGCACGTGATGGCGAACTCGGGCTGGGCATGGCACCTGTTCGCTGCGCCGGCGGTCTGGCTGGCGCGACTGCGCGGCGTGCCCGTGCTGGTCAACTATCGGGGCGGCGAAGCGGAGTCGTTCCTGCAGCGGCAGGCGCGCTGGGTGCGGCCGACGCTGCGGCTGGCGCGCGTGCTCGCCGTGCCGTCGGGGTTCCTGCAGTCGGTCTTCGCTCGCTACGGCGTCGCCGCCGAAGTCGTTCCGAACGTCGTCGATCCGGCGCGCTTTGCGCCCGCCGCGCGGCGAACGCCCGCCCAGCACATCGTCGTCACCCGCAACCTGGAGCAGATCTACGACATCCCCACCGCTTTGCGCGCGTTCGCGAAGATCCGCAGCCGCTTCCCCGCCGCGCGCCTGACGGTCGCCGGCAGCGGGCCGGCGCTGGACTCGCTGCGACGCCTGGCGCAGGAGCTTGGCGTGTCGGAAGCGGTGCGCTTCACCGGCCGGCTCGACAACGATCGCATCGCCGAGCTTTATCGCGAGGCAGACTTGGCGATCAACCCGTCGACGGTCGACAACATGCCGATCTCGTTGCTCGAAGCGATGGCGAGCGGCGTGCCGATCGTCTCGACGAACGTCGGCGGCGTGCCTTTTGTGGTCGAGCACGAGCGCACTGCGCTGCTGGTGCCCGCGCGCGACCCCGACGCCATGGCGGCAGCGGCCGTTCGTATCTTCGAAGACGCGGTGTTGCGCGATGCGCTGGTGGCCGCCGGCTTGCAGACCTGCCGCGCGTACGCATGGGAGCGCGTACGCCCGATCTTGTTCGCCGCGTACACGCGCTGCGCCGGGCGCACCTTGCTGCAGGAGTCCGCACCGTGAGCGATGCGTGGACGTGGCTGGTCGCGCGTGCGCTCTTTCCGTTGCACGAGCGGCTGAAAGGACACGCCAGCGTCGCGCGCCGGCGCGAGCTGGAGGCCAGCCAATGGTGGTCGCGCGAGCAGCTGCAGTCGTACCAGCTCGAGCGACTGCGGGCCTTCGTCGAGCACTTGGCGCGGCGCGTGCCGTACTACCGTGAGCTGTTCGCTCGGCTCGACCTGCGCGCACAGGACGTTCGGACGCTCGCCGACCTGGCGCGCTTTCCGTTGCTGACCAAGGCGGACATTCGCGCGAACACCGAGAAGCTGAGGGCCGAAGGGGCGGGTCCGCTGAAACGCTACAACACCGGGGGCTCCAGCGGCGAGCCGCTGATCTTCTTCATGGGCAGGGACCGCATCGCCCACGACGTCGCCGCCAAGTGGCGCGCCACGCGCTGGTGGGACGTGGATATCGGCGACCGCGAGCTGGTGGTGTGGGGTTCTCCGGTGGAACTCAACGCGCAGGACCGGTTGCGCGCGCTACGCGACCGTATCTTTCGATCGGAGCTGCTGCCTGCGTTCGAGATGTCGCAGGCGAATCTCGACCGCTTCGTCGAGCGCGTCCGCGCCGCACGGCCGGCGATGCTGTTTGGCTACCCGTCGTCGCTGTCGCTGATCGCGGCGCACGCGGAAAAGCGCGGCGTGCGGCTCGACGACCTCGGCATCCGGGTCGCGTTTGTCACGTCGGAGCGGTTGTACGATCATCAGCGCGCCACCATCGAGCGCGTCTTCGGCTGCCGGGTGGCCAACGGCTACGGCGGCCGCGACGCCGGCTTCATTGCGCACGAATGCCCGGCGGGCGGCATGCACATCAGTGCGGAGGACATCCTGGTCGAGATCGTCGATGCGAACGGCCAGGTCGTCGCGCCCGGCACGGCGGGTGAAATCGTGGTCACGCATCTGGCGACGAAAGACTTTCCGTTCCTGCGCTACCGTACCGGCGACGTCGGCGTGGTGAGCGACGCCGCGTGCTCGTGCGGGCGCGGCCTGCCGCTTCTGGCCGAAGTGCAGGGGCGCAGCACCGACTTCGTCGTCGCCGCCGACGGCACGATCATGCATGGGCTGGCATTGATCTACGTGATTCGCGATCTGCCCGGCATAGAGCGATTTCGCATTGAGCAGTTGTCGCTACAGCATGCGGTCGTGCAGCTCGTCGCCGGCTCGGGCTTCGATCCGTCCCTTACGGCACGCATCCGCGACCAGATACGCGCGCGGCTTGGTGCCGGAGTGCGGGTCGACGTCGAACTGGTCGACCACATCCCTGCCGAGCGGTCGGGCAAGTTCCGCTACGTTGTCAGCCGCGTCGCCGCGGCGCAGCCCGGCCAGGCGCAAGCGGCCCTCGAACGATGCTAAGCGCGCTGCTGTTCGCGTCGGGCTTCATCGCGCTGGCGGTCGCCGCCTTCGCGCGCCACCCGGTTTACGGTGTCTTCCTTTACCTGGCGACGTTCTACGTTCACCCGCCTTCACGCTGGTGGAGCGCGTGGCTGCCCGATCTGCGCTGGGCCTTGCTCGCTGCGGCCATCGCGATCGGGGCGGCCCTGCTCCACCGACGCGCCGAGGGCGATCGGCGTGGATCCTGGCTCGGCACGGTGCCCGCACTCGTGCTGACGCTGTACACGGCTTGGATGTGGGTGCAGGCGTTGTGGGCGCTGGACTCGAAGGCGCACTTCGAGGCGACGGTGCAGATGACGAAGTACCTGGTCGCCTTCTATTTGATCTGGCGCGTGGCCGATACGCCGCAGCGACTGACCGACGTGCTGTTGTTCCACGTACTCGGCTGCTTTTACCTTGGCTGGGTGGCCTTCGGCGTTGGGCTGAGCGATGGGTCGCGTCTGAACGGCGTCGGCGGTCCAGGGATCGACGATGCAAATTCGCTGGCGATGTTCCTTGGCACGGGCGCTGCCGTCGGCGCGGCGCTGCTGCTGCAGGTGACGGGATGGCGTCGCTGGGCGTGTATCGCCGCAATGCCGTTTATCCTGAACGGCATGATCCTAGCGGGCAGTCGAGGTGCGTTTCTCGGACTGATCGCCGGTGGTACCGTACTGTTCTTTCTGCGCCCGCCCGAGAAGCGCTGGTTGTTCTGGGTATTCGCTGTCGTCGGTGTCGTATCGGTGGCCAGCCTGATGGACACGCGTTTCATCGAGCGCATGTTCACGGTCAAGCAAGCCGTTGAGGACCCGTCCGAGATCGACGGCAGCGCGGAAAACCGCATGGTTCTGATGGAGGCGCAGCTCAAAATGTTCCGGGCGAATCCGTTCGGATCCGGGCACAAGGGCACCGCGGTGCTCAGTCCGCAGTACCTCGAGGAAAAGTGGCTGACCCGCCGGCGTGACGATGAGCCGATGGGGCGATCCTCGCACAACACGTTTCTGACGACCCTCGTCGAGCAGGGTATCGTCGGCGCGGCACTTTATGGGTGGCTCACCCTCTGGGGCCTGATGACCGTGTTCCGGCTCAAGCTGATGCAGTGGCAAGGCGTTCCATTTCAGCTGCGTAGCCCGGCGATGGGCTGTTGCGCGGCAATCGCGGTCGTGTGGATCGCCGGCATGTTTACCGACTATCTGCTCGCGGAGGTTCAGGTGTGGCTGTTCGCGTTGCTCGCCAGCTCGCTGGCCATCGTACGCGTCGGCGTGCGCCAACGCGGTACATCCGGAGCTCCGGTCGGCGAAGCCGTGGCGAGCCGATGAACGCCGTCGTTGTGACAGAGGCGGTTACGCTGACGCCCGACCGGGCCGAGCTGATGGCCGTTTTCGACATGAAGTACCGGCGCGAGCCCGAGCTCGGCTGGGGGCCCAGGACGCGTCTTCGGTTCGGCTACTTCAACCCGGACGACCACTACGAGGCATTGGTGGCGAAACTCGTCAAGCCGGGCTCGTGGTGGGCCGACGTCGGCTGCGGACGCGACATCTTTCCGAGCAACGCGCCCCTGGCCCGTCTGCTAGCCGACCGCACCGCATTTCTGTTCGGTATCGATCCGCATCCGAACATTCGAGACAACCCGTACATCACCGAGGCGTTCGAAGGTTTGGTCGAAGCGTGTGACACCGGCTATCGGTTCGACGTGATTACGCTGCGCATGGTCGCGGAACACATCACCGACCCGGATAGATCGATCAAGAAACTTGCCGAATTGACCAAACCGGGGGGCGTCGTCGTGGTGTACACCCCGAACCGCTGGGCACCGGTGTCGATTGTGGCCTCGCTCGTGCCGAACCGGCTGCATCACAGCTTCAAGCGTCTCGTGTGGGATGCGGAGGAGCGCGACACGTTTCCTACCGCGTTCAAACTGAACACCCGCAGGGCGCTTGCGCGGCACTTCGGCGCACACGGAATGCGTGAAGTGTACTTTGCCTATCTCGACGACTGCCGCACGTTCTCGGGCTTCCGCATGCTCAGCGTTGTCGAACTGTCGATTCAAAGGATGCTGCGGTCGCTCGGACTGCGCTATCCGGAGAACTGTTTGCTTGGCGTCTATCGCAAGGACGACTAAGAGCTGGCACGTGCGCGGGCCGGTGGCTTGAACAAGGTATGCGCTTGCTGATGACGCATTTTTCACCGGCTGGCGCGCGCGCCAGGTTGAGCACGTTGATCTTCCATCGCGTGCTGCCGCGGCCGGATCCTCTTTTTCCCGACATTCCGGACGCACAGCGCTTCGCCTCACTGATGCGCCGGCTGCGCGCATGGTTCAACGTTGTTCCGCTCTCGGAGGCGGTCGAGCGGTTGTTCTCCGGCTCGCTGCCGGCGCGCGCGCTGGCCATCACGTTCGACGACGGGTACGCGGACAACGAGACCATCGCTGCCCCGCTGCTGCGTGAGCTCGGGTTGACCGCGACTTTCTTCGTCGCGACTTCGTATCTGCATGGCGGAGTCATGTGGAATGATCGCGTGATCGAGGCGCTACGAGTCTTCCCGGGAGACACACTCGATCTGAGTAGCATCGGGCTCGGGCGACTCGAACTTCCGGCACCGCAGGCGCGGCGCGGCGCGATCGAGCTCGTGCTTGCGCGGATCAAGCACTTCGAGTTCGCAAAGAGGGAGGCGGCGGTACAGGCGATCGTCGACGCCTGCGGCAATCCGCCAATTCCCGAGCTGATGATGCGCGGCGATGGTGTAAAGCGGCTCGTTGCACTCGGCATGGGCGTCGGTGCGCATACGATGTCGCACCCGATCCTGGCGCGGTTGCCCGACGAAGCGGCAATGGAGGAGATCGGTGGTAGCCGAGAAGTGCTGCAAGCGCTGACCGGCGAGCCGATCGAGTTGTTCGCGTACCCGAACGGGGTGCCGCAACGGGACTACACGGGGGCGCACGTCGCCATGACGCGTCGCTGTGGTTTCCGGGCGGCGTTCTCGACCGCGTGGGGCGTAGCTACGCGTGCGTCGGACCGCTATCAGTTGCCGCGCTTCACCCCTTGGGACCGGACGCCGCTGCGGTTCGGACTGCGCATGGTCCGAAATCTCGTGCGAACGCGCTGCGCCACCGCGTAGTCCGCGCCGCTCGCGCGTCACGGGTCGGCGATCGGACTGCGCGAGACGATCAGCTCGTCGTACCAGGTGTAAGCGGTCGGGTGCGACTGCGCCGCCGATTTGTCCGTGTTGTACGGCGTAAGCCAGACCTTGCCGTAGCGCTGGTTCTCGGACGCCGGTCCGGCGCTCAGGTTGTACGGTCCCCACTCGATCACTTTCTCCGAGCGCTGACCTTCACGCGCCATCCACAGCGTGATGTAGCTGTTGCGGAACTCGTCGCCGACGCGAGGCCCCGTCTTGATGCGGACTTGGAAGGTCATCCATTCATCCGGGAAATAGCCGAAACAGTTGCCGCGCGGCGGAAAATATGACGCGCCGCTTTGCGAGTACAGGCAGTACGGCGCCGTGCGCGCATTCTGGAGCTTGTAGTCGTATGCCTGATACGGCTCGTAGAAACCGTCGTACGGCCCATGCGAAGCCGACCCGGTGCACGAGTGGTACATGATTGGAAACCCGCGATGCTCCAGATTGGTCAGCACGACTTCCGTAGCCTCGCACGACGCGTAGACCTTGCCCGGTTGATCGCCGGTACCGATGATGATCTGCTTCCAGCCCCCGCCCCCGGCGAACTTGGTTTCGAGGAACTCGCGACTGAAACGCTGGCGCCACTGAACGTAGAACTCGGCGTTCTCACCGAACTGCACCGACAGATCGGATGAGAAGTTGGCGAAGAACGCCCCCGAGCTGTCAGAGCCGGAGTTCGGCGGGATCGTAAACTTCAGCGAGCTGTTGCCAGAGGCTTTGACAGTCGTGTCGCGCGTTGCACGCGAGTAATCCGACGTGCCCCACGGCGGCATGATGCCCGCGTTCTGGCCGTAGGCGCCGTTCGTGCCGCCGCTTCCTTTGTTGAAGTCGGAGTCCGTGTCGAAGCCGATGCACTTGACGACACCGGGCGCTGCGCATCGTGCGTCGAAGCTCGCGCTTCCCGCCGGCGGCGATGGTGGCGGCGGAGGCGGCGGTGGAGGCGGCGGTGAGGGTGACGGCGCCGGAGGCGGCGAGGGCGAAGCCGAAGGTGGCTGTGCCGGCGCCTCGGTTCCGCCGCACGCCATCAGTGAGACCGCGAGCGCGGCCGTGAAGAGGTGTTTGAAGGTCGGCGTCATCGTGTGGTCCTCGCTGAATGCGGCGGGCATGTGGTCGAACCGGGCACGCAGCCTGTCCGGGTGCGACACATCGCGTGGGCGCACGCCGCGGTGGAACGCGACGCCGCCCGCCTGAAGTCCGCAAGCATTCGGTCGGATTCGCCCGCGAAACTGCGCCCGCTCTCAGGGTGCGCTGCGCGGTCTCACGCTCCAAACCGGCCGGTCGTTGAAGCCAGCCGCACCCGCTGCGTAGTTCGAGGCACTGACCATGCGGCGATACGCATCGAGCGCGCCGGCCGCACCGTGATCGACGGCGTAGGCGATCGCGGGGTGGAAGTTGGCCCAGTAGGCGTCAGGGAACTCGCCCGGTCCCGGCAAGCCGACACCGTCGCCGACGAGCGCGGTGCTTGCCGCGCAGTCGTTCGGATAACCAAGGACCGCATAGACCTGTCCCCACCCCGAATACCACGGCCCGCCGCCGCTGTTCCAGTTGGGAGTCTCCGACGGCGCGATCGGCGCTTGGTATGGCGTGGCACGCCGGTAGCAGTACGTGCCGGCGCTGCCGTCGCCCAGCCGGCCGACCGGGGACCGATACTTGTAGGCGAGCCATGCGTCGAGTTTTGCGTCGTACGCCGCCGAGTGCACTTCGACATCCTTGAGCCATCCCCAGATGCCGGTCAGGAAGTCGTCCTGCCACAGTCCTTGCTCGTATCGGCCCGAGCCGGGGCTGTAGTTCCCGCTGGGTTGGACGACACCGAGCGGGTTGGACGGCTGCGCGACGTGCCTGGCGTGGTAGAAGTCGATGTTCGCGTGGACCTTGGCGACGAGTTCGGTCTTCATCGGCGCGTCGTCATCCGCAGTCATGGCCGCCGCCAGCATCAGGTCACGTAGCGCCCAAGCGGAGCCTCGCGTCTGCCAGGCGGCCGAGGCGCCGTTGATCACACCTTGCCCGCCAAGGCGGCCGGCGTCGTCGTCCTTCAGGGACATCGTTCCCGCAAGAAGCTGCAGTTCGTCGATGAAGTACCAGCGCGCGGTCAGCAGGTACGCCATGAAGCCGATCGATGGACCGTGCGAAGGGGTGTACTTCGCCGGGGCACCGCCGCTGGGGGTGGGTGTGTAGCGGTTCGTCGTCGATGCACCCGTATCCGGGATGTTCATGCCCGTGCCGAGCACGAGGGTCGGATACATCGAAGAACGCACCGCGCGATTCGTCGTCTCGTCGCGCAGGTGGTAACCGTAGCGCCCCGCCGCGTAGCCGTGAACCTGCACCGCGCGCCACGCGCGCGGATCGCCACCGCTGGTCAGATACGCAACGTCCCACTCGGGTAGCGGGCCGATCGACTTGTGATAGCCCGCGTTGCCCATCGTCGACGGGAAGTCGTGCTGCGCGAGCGGTGTGAAAGAAGTGGTCGTGCCGCTCCACAAGGGACTGGATGCTCCGGTCACGGCCACGTAGTTGGGAACGAGCCGTGTCGCCATCAGGTAGTTCGTATCGTGGCGCACGGTCAGGCTCGGACTGTTTCCGAGCCAGTGCGAGAAGGTCGTTCCGCTACCGAGATACGTTCGCGTGTGGTTGTACAGCGTGATCGGCGCGTCGAAGCGCCGCGTTCCACCCAGCGTGAAGCTTGCGGTGCCGCCGCGCTCCCCGGGTGCGGGCTTCAGCAGATAGCCGTTCTCGATCCACGGCACGACTTCGACGCTTCCGCCGGCGTACAGTCTGACCTCGATCCAGCCGACCAGATGAGCATCCGAACCGATCGGTTTGCGGTAAATCCACGAGGACATCTGCGGGCCCTGTGCCCACGTTATGAACGGCGTGTCCCAGTCGGCGCTGGACCATGACACGGTCCCGTGGGGCGCGAACGAGATCGACGTCTCCACACCGGTCGCCTTCAAGTCTGCAGTCGTCAGCGCAACGCCGGTTGCACCACTCGCTGCCGAACGCAGCGTGATCGCGCGCGCCGCGTTCGCGGTGAGCGCGACGCGCCCGGCGAGCAGTGCGAACTTCACGCTGCCATCCCGCCAGCGATTCTTGACTGTGACTTGGAAGTCGCTGACACCATCCGCCGTCACTGTTGCACCCGAAGGAACATCACCCTTGCGGAACGCCTGGCCGAAGGCGAACGGCACGCTTGCGCCCCCCTCTGTGCTCGTCAGGTAGACGGTTGTGAGGGCCGAACCTACCGGCGGCGCTGGCGGAGGAGGGGGCGGTGGCGCAGGTGGCGGCGACGGTGGCGGCGGCGGCGATGCTGAGACGCTGACGGTCACGGTCTGCGATGCCGACCCGCCGCTGCCGGCGCAGACCAGCGTGTACGTGCTGGCCGCGAGCAGTGGACCGGTGGACTGCGAGCCGGACGTGGGTTTGGTACCTGACCAGGCGCCCGACGCTTGGCAACTGCTGGCGTTCGTCGAGTCCCAGCGCAGCATCGACGCGCCGCCGCTCGCGACCGAAGGCGGATCGGCACTGAGGGTTACCGTCGGCGCGGGCGCTGGCCCGGGCGGGGGCGATGACGACACCGTGATCGTGACCGACTGGCTTGCCGTAGAGCCCTCGCCGGTGCAGGTCAGCGTGTAGGTGTTCGTGGCAAGCAGCGCGCCCGTGGACTGCGAACCCGACGTGGGTTTGGTACCCGACCAGGCGCCCGACGCTTCGCACGCCGTCGCGTTGGACGACGACCATGTCAGCGTCGACGCGGCGCCGCTGGCGACCGTGGTGGGGTCGGCGCGCAGCGTTACCGTCGTTTCATCGGCTGTGTTGAGACAGGCCGACAGCGCGAAAGCGGCCAGCGCGGCCGACGCGACCGCGCGCAGCCATCGGAAAGGGTCTACCTGAAGTCGGCCGTGTGGCATCGGTTCATCCCGCTGGGACGCTGTTCAGACTGGCCCGAAGCGGCCTTTGCGATGGCGACCTGACGTTTCGAGGCGACTGCGCGAATCATTGCACCGCCAGACCGCTCGGCGGCGCAGGCGGCGTCGTGTCAGCCGGCGGCGGCGTAGCACCGGGCGCATGGCGATACAGGAACACTCGAGCGTCGCTGCCGTCGAGCGCAAGAAAGGCCACGACGCCATGCGTCGAAATGGGTACGGCCGAACGGAAAAGGATGCGGTTGTTGTAGCTGTTGCCGGCGGAGAACATCAAGACGCCGGAACTGCTGAGCGGTGACCACGCGTTGGCTGCGACGTCGTACTCATAGAAGCCGCCACTCGATCCGAATAGCAGATACTTGCCGGACGCTGGGTCGACCGTGAACACGGAGGACTGCACACCGACGGCGGCCGGGGCATTGGCGATGGCGGTGACGCGCCCTGCGGAGTCGACGCGATACAGGCGCGTGCTGTTGTCGCCGCCGCCGACGATCGCCACCTTGTGCACCGGGTTGTACGAAGCGACATGGCTGTAAGGCCCCATCGCCAGGCCTTGTGCGAGCTGGACCCAGGCACGAGAGGACTCTCGATACAAGTGGACTTCGCCGCCGCCGACCAGCAGCAGGCCGCCGAGGTCGGGAAAATACTCGATCGCTACCGCGACCGAAGAGGTGACGGGACCGGGCGGCAGTTCACTCCAGGTCTTGGTTGCGCGCGTCCACTTGAACACCTGCGACGAGTTGTACAGGCGCGCGTAAACGTTGCCCGTTGTTGGATCGATCGCGCTGTGCTCGAAGCCGTGACCGATGCCGTAGCAGACTCCGCTGCCCGAGCAGTCCCAATAGGGTTTGGCCTCGCGCGCCCATCGATTTGCCGCCTCGTTGTACGAGATGTGTTTGAGGTCGCGCAGGTGTCCTTTGCCGATGAAGTGAATCTCGCGGGTGATGGGATTCCACAGCGCCTTGTCGGCATAGTTCAGGATGTTGTCGCCGCAATCGGCGCCGTTGCACGAGACAAGCAGATCGTAGTTGAAACCGCTGGCGTCGCCGCTCTGATTCAGAACCCGCCACTCCCCCGGTCGCATCTGGGCTGCCAGGTCGCCCAGGGCGGACGCACGGGCAGTTGCCGCTGCCGCTGCCCAAACGAACGCGAACACCGAAACGGCGGCGAGCGTGCGACGCACCGCGGATGAAGCGGAAACGGAGGCGATGTAGGCGGTCATTGGATTAGCTTCGAAACCTCGGCCGAGAACGCGCTCTCGTTGCCTGCGGCGTCATAGGCGGTCACTGCAAAGTAGTAGCGCTGGCCGCGCGTGAGGTTCTGCACGACGAAGCGCGTCGCACCCTGGGTATCCAGACCGGATCCACGCGGCTGATCGTACGAGCGTGACGCAGTGCCGTAGTACACGCGATAGCCAACGGTGTCGGCGTCGGCACTGGGTGCCCACGACAGTGTCGCCCCGGCTGGCGCAGGCGGCGGCGACGGCGGCGGCGACGGCGGCGGTGGCGGTGGCGACGGCGGTGGCGACGGCGGTGGCGACGGTGGTGGCGAGGGCGAACTTGCCACGCTAACCGTCACAGACCGCGTAGTGCTCCCGCCGTCACCAGCGCAGGTCAGTGTGAACGTGCTCGTCGCACTCAGCGCGCCGGTCGACTCAGCGCCGGCCAGCGGCCTCGAGCCGGTCCAAGCGCCCGAAGCCTGGCAGGAAGTCGCATCGCTCGACGACCATGTGAGAGTCGCCTGGCTGCCGCTGGTTACAGTCTGCGGTTCGGCGCTCAGCGTCAACGCTGGATCACCCGCAAGCATCGGACAGGCGGTCAAAAGCATCGCGCTGAGTCCGCCGAGCGCGGCGATCGCTGGGCTGCGAGGCAGTCTCCGACGATGCGACATGGGGATGACTCTCCTGCTGCGGGGCGTTGGAAACATGCTGCGTCGCCGGTGCGCGCGAAACGGGACTGACGAATTATCGAACGCACGGCGCGGCAGGCCGTCACCCCGTCTTGCTAGTCCTTACCGGTGATCGGTCGTGTGTGTTCATCGGGCCACTTCAGACGAGGACCTCGACCGGTTCCGGATGACTTAGAAATCCGGTGGGGCTTGCGCTGCGCCCATACGCGCCGGACTGGAACACGACGACGAGATCGCCTTCGTCCGCACGCGCCAAGTCCATTCGGTCGGCCAACAAGTCGAGCGGCGTACACAGCGGTCCGACAACCGATGCGATCTCGCGCGTTGCGGCGTTCATCTTCGTGCCGATCGCCACCGGGTAGTTTTTTCGGATGACCTGCCCGAAGTTGCCGGAGGCCGCGAGATGATGGTGCAGCCCGCCGTCTGTGACGAGGAAGACCTCGCCGCGCGAAATCTTGCGGTCGATCACACGGCACACGTAGATGCCGGCTTCGCCGACGAGATACCGACCCAGCTCGATCACCAGTTCGGCCTGCGGCATCTCGCGCTCGGCGCGCCTGGCGAGCGCGTCCAGGTTGGCGCCGATCGGTCCCAGCGCGAGCGGCCGCTCGCCCGGAAAGTATGGAATGCCGAACCCGCCCCCCAGATTGAGCACCTTGATCGGTCCGGGCGCGTGCGCGGACAGGCGCAGCGCCAACTCGTACGCGTTGTTTTGCGCTTCGCAGATCGACTCGGCACGCAGGTTCTGCGAGCCGGAGAAGATATGAAAACCCTCGAATGCCAGCTCGTGTCGCGCAATCTCCGCGAGCGCTGCGGGCACCTGCTCGGCGTCGATGCCGAACTGCTTTGGGCCGCCGCCCATCTTCATGCCGGAGGACTTCAGCTCGAAATCCGGATTGACGCGCACCGCCACGCGCGCCGGCCGTCCGGTGCGCCGCGCGACGTCGCCGAGCAGCGCGATCTCCCGCATGGACTCGCAGTTGATCAGGATGCCGGCCGCCGTGGCCTGCGCCAGCTCCGCTTCACTCTTGCCGGGGCCGGCGAAGCTCACCTCTCGCGGGTCGGCGCCGGCGTCGAGCGCGACCGCCAGTTCGCCGGCAGAGGCGACGTCGATCCCGTCGACCAGTCCAGTCATAAACGCGACGAGCGCGGGCATGGGGTTCGCCTTCATCGCGTAGTGCAGGCTGATTCGCTGCGGCAGCGCGGCGCGCAGTGCATCCACCCGCGCACGCAGCGCTTCGCGGTCGTACGCATAGAAGGGGGTGCGGCCGACGCGCCGCGCGAGCTGCGACAGCCGCACGCCGCCGAAAACCAGTTCACCGTCGATCGTCGGTGCGCGCTCGAGCGCGGCGTGCGTCGGCGCGTTCATTGCACGGCCTCGCGGAAGCGGTCGGCGAACTCGCCGGCCAGCAGCTTGCGGTCGATCTTGCCGTTAGGATTGCGCGGCAGCGGGCCGGGCCGTACGTCGACGAGCGCGGGTACCATGTACACGGGCAGCCGCTCGCGGCACGCCGCGAGCACTGTCTGCGCGTCGAGGGTCTGGCCCTCGGGCGGCGTGGCCACGACGACGATCGCCTGGCCGAGTGTCGGATGCTCCACACCGAACGCAGCGCACTCGCCGACGTGCCCGGCGCCGTAGATCACCTCTTCCAGCTCGTTCGGGCTGACGCGATAACCGGAGGTCTTGATCATCTCGTCGCGACGGCCAATGAAGTACAGGAAACCCTCCTCGTCCATCCGCACCGTGTCTCCGGAGAACACCGCGATCTCGGGCTGCACCAACCCAGCTTCGCGGCCGGGCAGCGGACGATAGCGCTCGGCCGTCTTCTCGGGGTCGTTCCAGTAGCCCATGCCGACCAGCGCGCCGCGCTGGACCAGCTCGCCCGGCTCGTTCGGCGCACACGGCGTGCCGTCCTCGCGCAATACGAGGATCTCGGCATTCGGGATCGCCTTGCCGATCGAATCGGGGCGGCGGTCGGCTTCTTCAGGCGGCAGGTACGTCGCGCGGAACGCCTCGGTCAGTCCGTACATCAGGTAAGGCTTGGTCTTCGGCAGCGCTGCGCGCAGCCGCTTGAAGGTCTCGAGCGGCATGCGCCCGCCGGTATTGGCGAAGTAGCGCAGATGCTCGGTCACGGTCGGCGGCCATTGCAGTTGCGTGAGCTGAATCCACAGCGGCGGTACGGCGGTGAGCCCGGTGACGCGCTCGGCGACCACGGTCTTCAGCACGTCCTTCGGCAGCAAGTAGTTCAGCAGCACGACGCGCGCACCGACGTGAAACGCCGTCGTCAACTGGCTGAAGCCGGCATCGAACGACAGCGGCAGCGCCGCGAGCAGGACGTCGTCTTCATTGTTCTCCAGGTAGCTCGCCACGCTCTTGGCGCCGACGACCATGTTCCGGTGCGACAGCACAACACCTTTGGGCCGGCCGGTGCTTCCCGACGTGTACAGGATGGCGGCGATGTCGTTGTCGATCACGCGGTGGCCGCCGCTGGCGGGCGCCGACAGCAGGTCTGTCCAGACGTGAACCGGTAGCCGAGGTCGCGTGTCAGCCTGCGCTTGCCCCGTCAGCACGACGTGCCGCAGATCCGGACACTGTTCCAGCGTCGGCCCGATCAGCGCATAGCGTTCTGGCGACGTGACCAGCACGCGGACGTTGCAGTCGCGCAGGATATAGCCAACCTGCTCGGCCTTCAGCAACGGGTTGATCGGAACGAAGGCACACCCGGCAGCGGTGGCACCGAACGCGGCGACCACCATTTCAAAGCGCTTCTCAAGATAGACGCCGACGCGTTCGCCACGGCCGGTACCCAGCGCCACCAGGCCGGCGGTGCACGCCCGCACGTGGGCGGCGAGTTCGGCGTAGCTAAGCGTGCGTTGTTCGTGGGTCAGCGCGGCGCGGGGGGGCGTGCGGTCCGCACTGAGGAATACCAGCTCGTGCAGAAGATTGGCTTCTCGGTTCAACATGGGAAGGGAGCGTCCGGGTTCATAGGTGCGTCGCGGTCAGGCGACAACTCGCGCAAGCAGCGCCGCGAGTTCGCGCGCCCGGCTTTCGCGGCTGCACGTTGCGACCGCCTCGGCGCGCGGCTGACCCGACCGCAGATCGGCGAGAAACAGGGGTAATCGTGCCTCGATCGCGGCGGCGTCTTCAAGCGGAACGATGTGCTGCACGCCGCATCTCAGCAAAAGTTCGGCCGTGTCGCCACTCGGGTCGGTCAAGGCGATGATCGGCCGACCGGCGCGCAGGTACTCGTACACCTTGGCCGGGATCTGTTCGTTGCAGTTGGCGGCTTGCAGCACCAGAAGCGCGTCGGCGCGCAGCATCTCTGCCAGCGCCTGGCGATACGGTACCGGCGGAGCGATCTCGATCAGGTCGGCGATGTCGTGGCGCCGCGCGAGTTCTCGCAGCAGCGCATCGTGGCCGGAGGCGCGAAAGCGGACCAGTAGGCCGTTCGTACGCCCATTTTGCTTCAGCGCTGCGAGCGCGCGGAACAGCGGCTCCGGGTCGCGCTCGGAAGGGTAAACGACACCGCTGTGCAACAACGTGAAGCGTCCCGGCACCAGAGCGCCAGCCGACGCTTCGAGTCCCGCGAAGCTCGTTTCGTCGAAGCCGTTCTCGATGACCGCGATGCGACGGGCGGCAGCGGGGTAACGTGCGCGATACGTTTCGGCCGCACTGCGCGTGGTGAACACGGCGGCGCTCGCTTTGGCCAACGCGCGCGCTTCGATGCGCGCGAACGCACGCCAGGTCGCCGGATCCGGTGGGTATCCGACCTGCGCCATCGGGTCGCGAAAGTCGGCGATCCAAGGCAGGCCCGTCAGTCGCGCGATCCAGGCACCAATGACATGCGCAGTCGCGATCGGATACGTCGACCACAGTGCGGCGGGTCGGTGGCGCCGAACCAACTGCAGCCCAGCGGCGACGGCGGTCAGGGCCCAGCTTGCCCACCGGTCCGGACGCGCGATGAAGGCCGGGTAGCGCCCGCGAACCGCCAGATGGCGCGCCGCATCCAACGCCAGCGCACGACGAACGACGACCCGGCTCGGAATCTCCGTCAGCAGGTCGTGGGCTGTGCGCTCGTACGCGTTGTTCGACGCGGTCAAGACGATCGGCAGCCACCCGCTTTCGGGCAGGTGCTGCGCGAATCGCAGCGTGCGTTGGATCCCGCTGCTGACCGCACAGGGCGGGAAGTGAAACGCGACCATCAATAGGCGCTGCATCGTGCTCTCTACGCGGATCGCTGGGCCGTCAATTTCGGACACTGTGGCGGGCTTGCTCGGCGCACCGTACTCGACGTTGGATTTCGCACGAGTTGCATGCCGCTTGTGTGGGATGGTTTGTATACTAGCCGCAGGTTGTCGACTGACTCGAACGGACACGACGCGCCCCACCACATGGGTGCGCGCTGGAGCGCGGCTCTTGGAAACGGCACAGCATGTCAAACAAGTCCTGGCGTCGGTTCTGAACCTTGGGGACCGGGTGGCTCGTTTCGACGCCACCACTCCGCTACTGGGAGCCGTTCCCGAGCTCGATTCGATGGCGGTCGTTTCCGTGCTGACCGCGCTCGAGGATCGCTTCGGCTTCACGATCGATGACGACGAGGTCGATGGCAGCACATTTGCAACGGTAGGCAATCTCGTTAAGTTCGTCGAAGGCAAGCTTGCTCGTTGAACCTCCCAGGACGTACCACGCCCACGCGCGGTTCGAGCCGGCGTCGGATGGATCGCGTTTCGTCTTGATCCACCGGCCGATTGCCACGGCAATGCGTGGCACCGTGGTTCTCGCACCGCCGCTGGCGGAGGAGATGAACAAGGGCCGCCGGCTGCTTGCGGAGGCGGCACGCGCACTGGCCGCCGACGGCTGGCAAACGGTACAAGTAGATTTGTACGGCTGCGGCGATAGCGACGGCGACTTCGCTGATGCAACGTGGACACGTTGGGTGCAGGACGTCGAGACGGCGGTAAGAACTCACGCTGGCGATGGCGAGCTGTGGCTGTGGGGTGTGCGCGCGGGCGCGTTGTTGTTGGCGCCGTTGCTGAGCGTCCGACCCGACGCAAATGTACTGCTCTGGCAGCCCATGATCGAAGGGTCCGCGACGCTCGATCAGTTCCTGCGGCTGCGCGCTGCGTCGGCGGTCGTCGGCGGCGACAAGCGCGACGACCGAAAGACGCTGCGCCAGCGCCTTGCGCGTGGTGAGTCGATCGATGTCGCCGGCTACGTGCTGTCGCCGCGGCTCGCGGCGGGGCTTGGCTCCGCGCGGCTGGCGCTGCCACCGAGATTCGCCGGACAGGTAGTCTGGATCGAGGTCGTGGAGTCCGCCGGTGGTGCCGTGCGCGCGGCGGCGACGCAGGCCGTCGCAAGCTGGCGTAGCGCGGGTCACGCCGTCGAGTTCTCTACGGTCGTCGGGGCGCCATTCTGGCAAACCGTGGAAATCGTCGAGGTTCCGGAGCTGGTCGAGTCGACGCGCCACGCGCTCGCGCGCGCCCGCTCCACGGGCCCGGCCACGACCGGCACAGCGGGATGATGAACGACGTGACCGAAGCGTCGCTTGGGTTCGCGCGTCACACGGACGTCCCCGCCGCCACGCACGCGGCCGCGTACCACGAGACACCGGTGTGGGTCGATTGCGGCGGCGATCGTATGCTGGGCATTGTCTGCGCGCCGACGAGCGGGGCACACCGCGGCGTTGGCGTGCTGATCGTGGTCGGTGGGCCGCAGTATCGGGTGGGCAGTCACCGCCAGTTCGTGCGGCTGGCCCGGGCGCTGGCGGCGGCTGGGCACCTGTCGCTTCGCTTCGACTATCGCGGCATGGGTGATAGCGAGGGCCGAATGCGTTCGTTCGACGACATCGGCGCGGACTTGACGGCGGCCCTTGACTGCCTGGCGGCTCAACCCGGCGTCCGGCGCATCGTGGTCTGGGCCCTGTGCGACGGCGCTTCCGCGGCGCTGATGTTCTGTGCCGGTGATGGGCGCGTCGGCGGTCTCGTGCTGTTGAATCCCTGGGTGCGCAGCGAAGCGACGCTGGCGGCGACGCATCTGAAGCACTACTACGGCCGGCGCCTGCTCGAGCGGGCGTTCTGGCGGAGCATGTTCGCTGGCCGCGTCGACTTGCGCGCCTCGCTGCGCGATTTCATCGGTAAGGCCCGGGCTGCCGTGCTGGGTCGACGCCAAGCGCCGCGACAGACCTTTCAGCGGTCGATGGCCGAGGGTTGGCGGTGCTTTGGCGGTTCGATCCTGTTGCTGCTTAGCGGGCGCGATCTGACGGCCAAGGAGTTTCTCGAATACGCTGCGGTGGACGGCGCCTGGCGTGGTTTACTTGAGCGTCCGAACGTGACGCGAAGGGAACTCGCGGAAGCGGATCACACATTCTCTGGCGTCGCGTCCGATCGTTGGATGCGGGAGCAGACCATCGACTGGATTTCCCGGTTGGCTGAGACGGGTGGCTCATGTCCGTGAGGCGAAGCAATCAACGGCGTCGGTTCCGAGGGCGGGTCGGGTGCCTACTGGCAGGGTCAGCGATGCTGATGGCGCGGGCGTTGCTCGCGTTGTCGCTCTGGATCGCGGGGAACGCGTCGGCGCAGGCGCCGATTCCCGGATACCCCGACAATGTGACCGAGTACGACCCGCGCGAAGTCGCGTTGCTGCCGCGGTTCTGCGCGTACACGCAGGACTTTCGCGAGCGCGTTCCCGGCGGCAACGACCGGGAGCAGATCGAGCATTGGCGCACTCTGATGGGGCCGTCCTACGATGCGATGCATCACTACTGCTGGGGGCTGATGAAGCTGCACCGAGCCACGATCCTGTCGCCGGACACGGCCACCCGCCGGTTCTACTTCGGGAGTGCCGTCAACGAGTTCGACTACGTGGTGAGGAACGTACGCTCTGACTTCGCGATGCTTCCAGAAATCCTCGTGAAACGAGGCGAAGCGCTCCTCGGGACGGGGCGAGCGCCGCAGGCGATCGCGGAGTTCGAGCGCGCAATCGAACTGAAGCCGGACTACTGGCCGGCGTACGCTCGTCTGAGCGATCACTACAAGAGCACCGGCAACCGGGTTGCGGCACGGCAGGTCCTCGAGCGAGGCTTGGCGCGGGCGCCCGGTGCGAAGGGACTGCTGCGCCGTCTGCAGGAACTCGACGATCGGAAGTCCGAGCGAAGCGAAAACGCGAAGAGCCGATGACGGCGCGCGCTGGGCGTTCGCTCGCCGTTCGGTGAAGAATCCTGCGACGCGCCGCGAGCGGCGAACGAGTAAGGGAGAGTCAGTCGACATGAGCGGGATCTGCGGCGCCTTCGGTTGTCGCGGGGGCGACGATGTCTCGGCCGTGCTGCAGCCGATGAGCGCGGTCGGCGTCGACATGCTGCGATCCGGCGCGTCGGCCGTCGGCGTCTACGGCGCGCCGCGCGCAGCCGTCGTGGTCGAGCACAAGGGCGTGCTCGTTGCGATCGTCGGGCATCCGCGATTGGGGTCGGATGGCGGCACAAGTGTGACCCCCGCCGCGATCGCCGAGGCGGTCGCCGCCGACGGCGTGTCCGCGCTTGCATCGATGCGCGGCGACTTCGCGATCGCAGCCTGGGATCCAGCCAAGTTGCGCGGCTTCGTGGCCATCGACCGCGTCGGCGTTCGCCAGCTTGTCTACGCGAACGTCGGGCAGACGCTGGCCTTCGCCTCGACGGCGGACCGTTTGGCGCGAATTCCTGCGGTCGACGACGAGGTGACCCCGCAGGGTATCTACGACTACCTGTATTTCCACGTTTGCCCGGGCCCGCAGACCATCTATCGAGGGATTCGGCGTTTGCCGCCGGGGCACTGCCTGGAGTTTGGCGAAGGCATCGTTGGCCAACCCCGTCCGTACTGGACGATGACGTTTCGGGAGGAGCCGGGTGCGGACTTTGTCACGCTCAAGCGGCAATTCGTCGAAGTGCTGCGCGACGCCGTCGCAGCCGCAGCGACGGGATCCAGTTGCGGTGCGTTTCTGTCGGGCGGTACCGACAGTTCGACGGTCAGCGGGATGCTGGGTCGGATCAGTGGTTCGCCCGCGCGAACGTTTTCCATCGGCTTCGACGCTGCCGGGTACGACGAGATGCAGTACGCGCGCATCGCGGCACGCCACTTCGGCTGTGAGCATCACGAGTACTACGTGACCCCGGCCGATGTCGTCGAGGCCGCGCCGAAGATAGCCGCGTTCTATGACCAGCCATTCGGCAACGCCTCAGCCATACCCGCTTACTACTGCGCGCGGCTCGCCCGGGAAAGCGGAGTGGAGCGCCTACTGGCCGGCGACGGTGGCGACGAACTGTTCGGCGGCAACGAGCGCTACGCGAAGCAGGGGGTCTTGGGTTGGTACGAACGCCTCATGCCAAAGGCGCTGCGCAAGGGGCTTGTCGAACCGATCGTCCTGCGGACGCCGGTCTTCCGCGCGTTGCCGCTGGCGCGCAAGGTGTATCGCTATGTCGAGCAGGCGAGCCTGCCGATGCCATGGCGCTACGAATCGCACAACCTACTGACGCATCTGGGCGCAGAGCGCGTGTTCGAACCCGACTTCCTCGCGGCGGTGGACGTTCGACGTCCGCAAGTGCTGCTCGAAGCGGCGCACGCGCCGTACGTCGACTGCAGTCTGATCAACCAGATGCTGGGTATCGATCTGCGCTTCACGCTCGCCGAAAACGACCTGCCCAAGGTTACGCAGATGTGCGAGCTGGCCGGCGTCGATGTCGCGTTTCCGCTGCTCGACGAGGGCGTCGTAGAGTTCTCGGCTCGTCTGCCGGCAGCGATGAAGCTGCGCGGCACACGCTTGCGCTGGTTTTTCAAGGAAGCCCTGCACGACTTCCTGCCGATCGAAGTGATCCGCAAGTCAAAACACGGCTTCGGTCTGCCGGTCGGCGCCTGGCTAACGACGCACCGTCCTTTGCTCGATCTGGCGAGCGACGCCATTGTCGGTCTGCGGCAGCGCCGGATCGTGCGCGCCGGATTCGTCGACGATCTGCGCGATCGACTTCTGCCCGCGCATCCGGCGTACTACGGCACGATGATCTGGTTGCTGATGATGCTGGGCCTGTGGCTCGAGGTGAAGCGCCCGTGACGCGGTGCGTGATTCGACACGGGCACGGCGCGCCGACTCGCCCTTCCGGTGTCGGCCATTTGTGTAGAGGGTGCCTAAATGCATTGGGAGTTGTACCCTGTCGCGCGTTTCGGCGAACTCGCGCCGCGATGGAACGATGTGGCTGCGCGCAGTCTGTTGCTTGCTCCGTTCCTTCATGCGGACTTCCTCGCGCCTGCGCTCCGGATTTTCGGCACGGGCGGCGAACTCGTCGCGTTTGGACGGGCTGCGGACGGCGCCGAGGCTGCCGCGATCGTCTGCTGCGAGCGTGCCGGCGTTTGGCGCACCTTCCAGCCTTCCCAGGTGCCGCTTGGCGCCTGGGTCACAACGCGCGGCGCGGTTGAGTGGAACGGGGCCGCTTCCGCACTGTTGCGGCGGCTCCCCGGCCTAGCCCTGCGCTTCGGCGTGACGCAGCAGGATCCGGCGCTCGTAGACCGACCGACCGGCCCGCACCCCGCGAGCATCGACTACATCGAAACCGCGTGGGTCGATGTTCGAGGTTCGTTCGACGAATACTGGGGTGCGCGCGGCAAGAACCTGCGCCAGAACATGCGCAAGCAGCGCCGGCGCCTGGGCGAGATGGGGATCGATCCAGTCCTGCGCGTTCGTGCGGACGCCTCCGAGATCGCCGGCGCCGTGGAAGCCTACGGAAGGCTTGAAAGCAGCGGCTGGAAGGCCGAGCACGGGACGGCGATCGCGCCGGACAACGAGCAGGGGCGCTTCTACGCGGAGGCGCTTACTGCGCTCGCGCGCCGGGGGCAGGCGGCGATCTACGAACTGTGGTTCGGCGATCGACACGTCGCGTCGGACATCACCGTCCGCAGCGCGCAGACCATGGTGATCCTCAAGACCACGTACGACGAAACGGTCGATCGCCAGTTTTCGCCCGCGTTCCTGCTGCGCGAACAGGTCTTTCGCGAGCTATTCGACTCGCAGCAGGTGCAGCGCATCGAGTTCTATGGACGGCTGATGCCCTGGCACCTTCAATGGTCCAGCGGTCAGCGGAAGCTGTTTCATGTCAACGTCGATCGCGCACCGGCGCTCTCGCATGCGTTGCGGCTTCTGCTGCGTTGGCGCAGTCGGCAACCGCGCTCAACCGCCTCGGGCGACGCCGATGGCGCTCGGTAATCGGTAGCCCTGATCGGCAGCTCCGGTGCCGCGTCAGCCTGCCGCGCCGCGTTGCTCCAGCGGCAACGCCGCGGGCGCTCGCTCCAAAGAGGTCCGAGCGATCGCCTCTAAATCGTGCGCGATGTACATGCGGTCGAGCCAGGCCGCCTCCGGGAACGGCCGTCCTTTCCTGATCCCGCGCCACGTGTCGATCCTGACCTCCGTTTGCGCGGCATTGAACTCGTCGATCGCCAGCAATTCGCCCGCAAACCGGTGGTTGAACACGAAATCCACGTCGTCGAAGTACATTGCCACGCGGTGCAGGATCCGGCGCATGGGGCCTGCGAGGATGCGCAATGCGGCGACGGTCGACGAGTAAAGATCCAAGTCGATCGAGACGAACCCGACCGGCGTGCGGTCGTCCCGTCGCAGGAACGCGGGCACGGTCTGCTCGACATTGCCGATGATCAGCTCCGAGCGCGACGAGAGCCGGCGCCGCAAGGCGTGCTCGTCCATCGCGTAGTCGCCCGGGCGCCACTGGTCCGGGTGGTCTCGGTGATCGCCGCAAAGAGTCGGCAATCCGGCCCCGGCATCGAAGCCGTAGACGCGAATGGACACACCGGTTTCCCCCTCCACCGCCGCCGCGTAGCTTTCGAGCGCGAGCAGTCCGTTGCCGCCAGCCACACCGAACTCGATCGCCGCGATGCGCTGCACGCCCTGCCGCAGCGCTTGATCGGCCGCGCCGAGCACGCCGAGCAGATACTGCGGGCGCTCGACCGCGTCCCAGTGCGCGCGTGTGCGTATGCGGGTGCTCAGTCGCTTTACGACGGAGCGCGCCAGAAGGCGAAATGGTGGCTCTTCGGCGAGGCGTTTGATTGCGGTCGTTAGTCGGCTCATCGCTCAGTCCCTCCGCTTTTGGCAGCGGCTCGGGCGCCGCGGTGCTGCAGTTCCGCCAGCGCAGTCACCATTTCGCAGATCGCGCCGATGTGTTGCTCCGACAGACTCTGATGGCAGGACAACTGCAACAAGTCGGCCGACCACGTCGCGCTGATGTCGCCGGGCAACTCGGGGGTACCGGGCCACCGTCGGTCCCAGCGGAAAACCGGAATGCCACGTGCACGCAAGCCGTGGTAGACGGGATCGGATCGCGGCAGCAGGAACGGAAACACGTACGGCACGGCATCCTCGGGAAGCGACGCGAACGGAGTCCGACCATGCGGGCAGCCGGCGAGCAGGCGGCTGTACATGTCGTAGTTTCTTCGCCTTGCTGCGGCGATCCCGGGCCAGTCCGAGTGACGCACCAGCCAGGCGGTCAAGCGCAACGCCGTTCGTTCGGCAGCCGTCGTGTCAACGCGAAAACTCGCATCGACGTCAGCCTTCGCGTCGGCCGCGCTTGGCTGGCGGCCGCCACGCAGGCTGCGTTTGATCCGGAACATCGGTGCGACCGCCCGGGCCAGCGGCGAGGCTGTTTCGGAGGCCCACAACTCGATCAGATCGAACGCTGCGCGCAGTTCGCTCGCGAGGCGCGCTGGCGCCAGTCGCATGCGCGCGGCCGCCATCCGCCTCGACAACAGAAGCCCGCCTTCGACCGTCGGGAAGAACTTGGTGAGGCTGGCAACGACAAAATTCCCGTGGGTTCCGATCCGGCCAGCGCCCGCGCGATGCGCGAATGCGTGCGCGCAGTCTTCGATCAGCACCATGTCGTGAGCGTCGCAGAACGAGCGCACCGCGCGCAGGTCTGTCGGTATGCCGAACAAGTGCGCGGCGATCACCGCGTCCGCCGGTCGCCGCCCGGGCGCGCCGAAGGTCGACACGTCGGGAGCACCGTCTGCGGTCAATGCATAGAAAACCGGTGTCGCCTCGAGCGCGACGACCGGCGCGACCATGCTCGGGCAGTGATATGCGGGCACCAGTACGCGATCGCCGCGCCCGATCCCCGCGCAGCGAAGCGCGGCGAAAATGGCCGCGCGGCCGCTCGTCGTCCACTGCACGACACCCTCATCGCCATGCCACGGATAGGGCAGCGGCTCGCTGCGAGCTCGAAAGAACCTTGCCGCCAAAAGCGGCTGGCGCGCAAACCCGTTGCGATCTGTCTGCGCGGCGGCAGGTTCCTCGGAAGTCGTGCAGTCCGGAGGCGTTGCCTGCCAGTCTGGCCGGTTTGCGGTCGACATCAGCAGCGTCTCACGCGTGCTTGTACAGCCAGGTCGCTGCGATGGCACCGAACAGGAACATGACGACGCCGTACGCCGCGATCGGTATGGCGACGATGTTGCTGCCCGCGCTGACCGCGCCGAAGCGCGGTGCGCCTGACAGGCTGAGCGGGAACCACGCGTTCGAGCCGACCGAGTAACGGTAGGCAACGGAGTCGCTTCGGATCACGAGCAATTCGCCGGTCGCCGGGTCCGTCGTCGTGATGGTCTGGCCGATCCCGAATTCGATCGGACAGTTCGCGCAGGCGGTCACCCTTCCGGTGGCGTCGATCTTCCATAGCCCGGCAGAACCGTCGCCGCCGCCGACGAGCACCAGGTCGTGAGGAACGCTGCGTAGCGCGATCGACGAGAAGGTGCTTGGTCCGAGCCCGCGGGCGACAGTGGTCCACGCGTCGTTTGCCTTGTCCCAAAGGTGCACCGCGGGCGCGAGAAACAGCGCCAACCCTCCTCGGGTTCCGATCGACGGCAGCCATTCAAGCCCCCCGGCCACACTCGTGTTTGGCGCCGCGGCGGTCGTCGTCCACGAGCCGGAGGAGCGCCTAAACCAACGGATCGTGGAGCTATCGAACTGGCGATAGAACAGATCGCCGGTAGCCGGGTCGACCGTGTTGTGCTGGTAGCCGTGACCGATGAACGGAGGCGACCCGCTTCCACCGGTGTCCCATGGGGGATCCGGCAGGTTGGCCCAGCGGCTGCTCGCCTCGTCGAACTCATGCCAGCGCTGATCGCCGTAGTGCGCATGGCCGATGAAGGTCGCCTTGCGGTGGATCGGGTCGTAGCAGCCCTTGTCCATGTAGTCCAGCGTCGAGTTCGCGCCATCGGTGAAGAGCGACGTGGTCAAGCCGCTCGTGGCGATCTGAACCCACTGTCCAGCGGACATGCGCGAAGCGATGTCAGCGAGGGAATCGGTACTTGGTTGCGGCGGCGGTGGTGGCGCTGGCGCCGGCGTGGCGTCCGAACCGGACCCACCGCAGCCGGCGAACGCCAGCGCGCTGAACGACGCCGCAGCGACGACAAACGCGCGACGGTCCGAGAACACGGCGCAGCGGTCTTGTGGATGAGCTGTCCCGGCAGCTCCGGATGCTCGCCGTCGCATCAGCGACTCTCCTCTGAAGCGAAGTCTCATGCCGGCCGATTATCGTCGAAGCGGGATGCTGTGACGTACTGGGCAGCGAGTCACGTCGGCGTTCACCCGCGAGACGTACCTGCCGCAAGGGGGCGTTCCGCTCGGCGAACGGATTAGCTTTATGACGTGAACGAGGCGTCTACCGCGCGGGCCATAATGCGCGAACGGCTTGGGCCTGTGCTCGATTCCAGCGGGCGGTGGCAGACGAGGCCCGGTCGGCACCTGAGCCGAACGATAGCGGGGCAGCGCGATGCGTCGGATTCTTCCATCGTCAAGAGCGCTCTTGTCGGTCATCGTAGCGACGGGTGCGATTTCGTGCGCGCTCGACGAACCTCGCCCGATCGTCACTCTGGTCGCCCAGCCACCAACGGTGGCCAGCAACGGATCGTCCACCCTCCGATGGAACTCGGACCGCGCGAAGTCTTGCGTCGCCTCCGGCGGGTGGTCGGGAAGCAGACCGCCGTCGGGCTCGGAGTCGGTTGGCCCGATCACGTCGGCGCGCACCTTCTCGCTGACATGCACCAATCGGGGTGGCGCGGAAACCAAGTCGGTCACGGTCAGCGTTGAGACGGCGCCGCCGCCCGCGGTGCCGTCCGTATCGCTCAACGCGAGCCCCATCAGCGTCCCGAGTGGTGCGGCTGCGACGCTGACGTGGACATCGAATGAAGCGACCTCGTGTCTTGCGTCGGGTGCGTGGTCGGGCGTCAAGGCGACCGCCGGCTCCGAGACGACGGGTCCGCTGACGGCCAGTAGCACGTTTTCGCTCTCGTGCAGCGGCGTCGGCGGGACCGCCTCACAATCGGTCACTGTGGCGGTGCAGAGCGCGCCACCGCCGCTGCCGGCGCCCACGGTATCACTCAGCGCGGATCCGACGAGCGTCGCGAGCGGCAGCGCCGCGACGTTGACCTGGTCATCGACCAACGCGACCTCGTGCACCGGGTCCGGTGGGTGGTCCGGGCAGAAGCCGTTGTCCGGGTCCGAGACGACGGGTCCGCTGACGGCCAGCAGCGTGTTTTCCCTTTCGTGCACCGGCGCCGGCGGCACGGTGACGCGGACCGTAACGGTCAATGTGAGCGCACCTCCGGTGCCCGCGCCGACCTTGGCGTTCGCCGCCAATCCCGGCACCGTGCAGAGCGGAAGCGCAGCGACGCTAAGTTGGACGGCGACCAATGCTGCGAGCTGCAGCGCGTCGGGCGCGTGGAGCGGCTCGAAGCCGACGACCGGCTCGGAGTCCACGGGCGCACTCGGTTTGAATGCCAGCTACTCGCTGACGTGTACCGGAGCTGGCGGCGCCGTAACGAAGTCCGTGACGGTCATCGTGAACCCGCCAACGGCGCCCGCGGTGTCGTTGACGGCCAGCCCGGGGAACGTCGCCAGCGGCGGCACTTCGACGCTCACATGGTCCGCGTCGAACGCCAGCGGTTGTGTCGCCACTGCGGATCCTGCAAATGGCGCTTGGTCGGGAAGCAAGCCGACCTCCGGAAGCGTCGGTACGGGACCGTTGACGGCGGCGAGCAATACGTTCTCGCTGACGTGTACCGGTGCAGGCGGAAGTGCCAGTCGGTCCGTCGTCGTGACGGTCGGTACGAGCTCGGCGCAGACGGGTCTCGACTTCCCGGGCAGCGCCGGGGTGACGAACACGATGCGATTCCGGTTCCTGAATCCGTTGCCCATCTATCCGGCGACGTACATCTGGCGCGCTTATCCGCGGCGGCAAGCCGGGTACTACACGACGTTTTTCTGGGGCAACGACGGTTCGATGTACTGGGCGGACGGATCCGTCGATTCGGTCTACGGTGCGCACCCGTACCCGAACCCCGCACCAAGCGGCACCAATCACGACTGGGAGATCGCTGCCGAAGGCGGAGACGTCGTGAACGGTCGGGTCGAGTACGACCGCTGGCATACGCAGGCGCTGGTCGTCTGGGCCGACGCCAGCGGCAGAAAGCACCACGTTTTCTACTGGGACCTGCCTAACACCGACCCGAGCCGCCGCGTCGAGTATGTGGCCTCGGCGAGTTACGGCAACCGGATGCCGCCGGTCCCAGCGCTGACGTGGGGCGACGCGCCATGGGCTCCCGGGCAGGAGGTGTACAACGGCATCTTGCGTGGAATCCAGATTTACTCGTCCAATCTTTCCATCGCTGACATTCTGTCCGAAGCCAATGCGCCGCTGTCCACCGCCTCGGGCGCCGCGAACGTTTGGTACCTGAACTTGAATCCGACCCCGAGCGACATCTCCGACAAGTCGGGCCGCGGGCACCACCCGCAGTGGGTGGGCGCCGAGCGCCCGCGTCTTTGGACCGGCCCCTGATATCGCCGGTCATTCTGTGGTGGGTCGAATCCGACCGCCGGTACGCGCGTCTTGAATGACGCGGCGGTCGGACCACTCGCTATCATGCCGGGCGCGCGTTGCGGACGACCGCAAGGCCGGTCGAGCGAATCCTCGATCGCGTCGTCCGCACACGGCTGGCGAGGAGACGGAGGATGGCGTAGTGGTCCGCGTGCATCGGCTCGCGAGCATTCTGATTGCCGCGGGGATCTCTGCTTCGTGCGCGCGCGATGAACCGCGCCCGATCGTGACGCTGATCGCCGAGCCGCCGATCGTGACTGGCAGCGGTTCGACTCGCCTGAAATGGAACTCGGCGCGCGCCAAGGCATGCACGGCGTCCGGCGCTTGGTCCGGCACCAAGGCCACTTCCGGCTTCGAGACCGTCGGCGCGATCGCGTCCGCTCGTACCTTTTCGATCACCTGTAGCAATCGGGGGGGAGCGGAAACCAAGTCTGTCACCGTTTATGTCCAGTCGGCGCCGCCGCCCGCAGTGCCCACGGTGTCGTTGCGTCTCGATCCCAACGTCGTCGATGACGGCGCGTTAGCAACGTTGGAGTGGACCTCGGACAATGCGACGTCTTGTCGCGCGTCCGGTGCATGGTCGGGCGTCAGGGCAACGGTGGGTTCGGAGACGATTGGTCCGGTTCGAGGCAGCCGCGTGTTTTCCCTGTCCTGTAGTGGGCCAGGCGGCACGGCTTCCCAGTCGGTGGCGGCTCAGCCTGATGGCGCGGCGCCGCTGCCCCCGCCGCCCGACGTCACGTTGAGCTTGGATCGGATGGTGGTTACAAGTGGAACCGCGGCCACGATCGCGTGGTCCGCCAAGCGATCGAGTTCGTGCGTAGCGTCTGGCGCATGGTCCGGCCCAAGGCCCGCAGCGGGCTCGGAGGCGACGGGACCCCTGTATGCGAGCAGCACATTTTCGCTTTCCTGCACGGGCCCTGGCGGCACTGTATCGCGGACCGTCGCGATTCATGTGAGCGCGCCGCCGCCCCTTGTGCCGACACTTACGTTCGCGGCCGTTCCCAGCACGATCCGCAGCGGAGAGGGAGCGACGCTGACCTGGGCAGCCAGCAATGCGTCGAGTTGTGCGGCGAGCGGCACATGGAGCGGGACGAAGCCCGCAGTCGGCTGGGAGACCACGGGTCCGCTGATGTCGGATCGAAACTACTCGCTGACTTGTGTCGGTGATGCCGGAGCGGTGACCAAGTCGCTGACGGTCTTTGCGAATCCAGCCATGGCACCGACAGTGTCGCTGCGGGCCGATCCGATTCGCGTTGCCGTCGGTGCAAGCGCGACTTTGACGTGGCATGCGTCCAACGCGGATGTTTGCGAGGCCCAGGCAGATACGCCCGAGTCGAAATGGGGCGGCGTCAAGCCCCTGGCCGGAAGTGAGAACACGGGTCCACTGACGGCGTCGTCATACACCTTCTCGTTGACATGCACGGGACGGCATGGAAGCGCAAGCCAATCCATCGTGGTTGCAGTCGGCGACGCGCCTACCCAGACTGGTCTGGACTTTCCGGGCAACGCTGGCGTTAAGAGGACGCTTCGATTTCGGTTCCAGAATCCTCTGCCGATCTATCCGGCGACGTACATCTGGCGCGCCTACCCTAAGCGGCAGGCGGGTTACTACACGACGTTCTTTTGGGCCAACGACGACGGACAGAACAACCTGAACACCGTGCTGTGGCTTCCCGGCGGAGGCGCCGACAGCTACTACGGCGTCCACCCGTACCCGAACCCCGCTCCCGGTGGCGGGAATCACGATTGGGAGCTCTCGGTGGAGCGGGAGGACTTCGTAAACGGCCGCGTCGTGTACGACCGTTGGTACACACAGGCGCTGGTGGTTTGGGCCGACCCGCAAGGCAAAAAGCATCACGAGTTCTACTGGGACCTGCCGAACATTGGCCCCAGCCATCGCGTGGTCCGCGTTTCCGAGCCAGACTGGGGTACTCGCCTACCCCCGTTCCCGGCCCTGACTTGGGGCGATGCGCCATGGGCACCGGGCGAAGAGGTGTTCCACGGCGTGTTGCGCGGGATCCAGATCTACTCAACCAGACTCTCGCTCGCGGACATTCTGACTGAGGCGAGGTCTCCATTGTCTACCGAAGCCGGTGCTGCGAACATCTGGTACCTGAACCTCGATCCGCGACCCGACGACATCGCAGACAAGTCGGGGCGTGGCAATCATCCCTCATGGGTCGGCGACGAGCGCCCTCGACTTTGGACCGGACCGTAAACGTGCAATAGCGTTGGCCGTCCGCCCGGCGCGGCGCAGAAGGGCGCGCGCTACACTCGACAGCGCCGCTTGGCCGGCCGGCTTTTGAGATTGATGAGGTTGCCGACGCCTTGGCCGTCGGGAGTCCGCAGGTCCGACTCGCACTCGCTTCGGCGTTGGAGCAATGATCGCGAGCGGGCCGCAATCCGCGTCGTCTCTGTAAGTGGAGTTCCAGAGTCGTCGCTACCGGTTCTTGTGACGACCGCGGGATTCCACTGCCGAGGAACGGGAGTAAGCAATGTCGGGCGAGATCGTTCGTGGGATGACGCGCGGCGCCGCGTGGATGGTGCTGTTTAAGGCCATCGATCGGCCGCTCGGGCTGATCAGCACGCTAATCCTTGCGCGGCTGTTGCTGCCATCCGACTTCGGCCTTGTCGCGATGGCGATGTCGGTCATTGCGGTCATCGAGATGGCAACGTCTTTCAGTTTCGAAGCCGCGCTGATTCAGAAGCAGCAACCGCGGCGAGAGCACTACGACACGGCGTGGACCTTGAATGTCAGTGTTGCGTTCCTCTGTGCAGCGGGCACCGCTGCGCTGGCGCCGGTGGCCGCCGACTACTACGCCGAGCCACGTTTGACGGAAGTGATGCTGGTGCTCGCGGCGGGTTGGCTCGCCTGGGGATTCGAGAACGTCGGCGTAGTGGATTTCCGTCGCCAACTGAACTTCCGCCGGGAGTTCTGGTTTCTCGCCTCTAAGCGCTTGACTGGGTTCGCAGTGACCATCGTCGCAGCGCTGCTGTTGCGTTCGTACTGGGCACTGGTGGTCGGGATGGTGACCGGACGCGTGGCGGGCGTATTGATCAGCTACGCCATGCATCCGTTTAGGCCGCGGTTCTGCTTGACGGCAAGCCGCGAGCTGTTCTCTTTCTCCGGCTGGATGCTGGCGACCAACCTGCTCGGGGCCGCTGTTTCGCGGCTACCGCACTTCGTGCTCGGCCGCGTGTACGGCGCTCAGATACTGGGCGCTTACACGGTGGGCGCCGAGTTCGCGCAGATCGCCCACACGGAGTTGGCGGCGCCGGTCAATCGCGCGTTGTTCCCCGGCTTCTCGCGTCTCGCCGACCGCCTGCAGGAGTTCCGTCGCGCCTGCGTCGGCGCGACTGCGGTGATGGTGCTGATCGTCGTCCCCGCCAGCGTCGGAATTGCCGCCGTCGCTGAACCGCTGGTGCGTGTCGTGTTAGGGGAGCGATGGGGCGCGGCGGTGCCGGTCATTCAGGTGCTGGCTGTCTCAAGCGCACTGTCTGCGATCATGTCGAACAATGCGTCCGCCTTCCTCGCGATCGGCCGTCCAAACCTGATCACCGCCATCCTGTCCATTCGCTTCGTGGTCATGGTGCCGATGCTGTACTTCGCAGCCAAGTCGACTGACTTCATCGCGATTGCCTACGCGGAGATGGTGTCCATCGTCGTGAGCCTTCTGCTCAGTTATCCGATGCTGTTGCGTCTGCTACAGCTCTCTGCTGTTGACTATGCGGCGGCCATCTGGCGGCCACTCGGCGCCAGCGTCTTGATGGGGATTGCGGTTTACACGGCGATCGCCGAGATCGGCTCGGACGGTTCTGCGCGCAGCGCGCTGATTCAGCTCGGCGCTGCGGTCCCTTTGGGCATCGCCGTGTATTTGCTGGTGGTCTGGATTCTTTGGGCGATCTCGGGCCGGCCGGACAGCGCCGAAGCGTTGGTGGCGAAGCGAGCATGGGTCGCTCTGCGCGCGGTCGCAGAGCGCGGTCGATAGAGCGATTTCCGCCGAACTAGCCTTGTGGCCTGTAGGTCTGCTTGGGTGCGGCGAGGCGCTGAGGACGCATCGCTCCACGGATCATCGAGAAAATCGTGCGGTACTGACTCTCGAGCGCCTCGACGTAGGCATCGTCGACGCGCGTGATCTCCGCGGCGGCCTCCAGCCGCTGCGCTTCGAGCCGGTGAAAGCGCTGCACGAGCTCCGGCCCGGTGAGATCATCGAACTCGATCGCAAAGTCTTCCTGGCCCATTTCCCGCATCAGATCGCGCGTCTTTCGGTAGTAGCAAATGGCTAGGACCGGGCGCCTCGCGTGCAGGGACAGCAACGTTCCGTGAAAGCGCGTCGCGACGACGATGTCCGCAGTTTCGATGACGCTCATCAGCTCTTCAACCGAGTGAGGGCGCTTGACGGGTTCCGGCTGCACTAGTCGACGTGCACGATCCGGGTGCATCGCCCGCACGATCTCGTCGGCGACGTTGAGATCCTTGAGTTGTGTCGGGAAGAAAAAAACCGGGTAGCCAGTGTCGACGAGATGCTCCGCGAATTCGGCGAGCGAACGGACATAGCGCGCGTAGCGCTCCCTGTCGGTCATGTACCAGTAGAAGTCGTCATACAGCGGCATCGGATTGATGCCGACGATCGGCTTGCCGCGACAACCCGCTCGGTGCCCGCGGGCGGGAAGAACCAGGCTGTGCGCGAGGTCGGGAAACACATGACTTGATCCTTCGCGTGGGGCGGAGGCGACGAGTCGTTGCGAGCCGGCGTCGCGGAAAGAGAGATAGTCGGCGAGGCGGACGGCCATACGCACCATCGACTGGCTGAGGCGCGCGTCGAGCGGGCCTGCCCCTACGCTGACGTACAGCAGACGACAGCCGGCCAGACGAGCCAGCAGCGACCACTTGAGCAGCGTATACGGGAAGCCCCACGGGCCGCCGAAGTTGTCGAGAAACTGGTTCGAGCCGGCGATGATCAGCGCATCGAGGCCGCGCAACCTGCGGTAAGAGTGCCAGAGGAACGCAGTTTCGCGCGACGCGAACGCAAGAAAACGGAGCAATCTGCCGGCTGCCGTACGGAGACGTCCCTTCGGGATGATCCGCGCAGCACGGTCGACGAACCCTTTGGCTCGTTGCACATGGCCATCCGTCGGCCGCGCAGCCCATTGCGAGTCAAGTACGTTGCCGAATCGTTGCGTGCCGCTCTCCTGACGGATGGGAAAGGCGGGTACGCGGTATCGCGCCGAGGAATCGGCGGGGTCCATCGAGAAAGCCACAACCCGCGCGGCGGTCCACTCGCGACGGATACGGGCAATCAGCGCCTCAATGATGGCCTCGTCTCCGAGATTGCGGTCACCGTAGTGACCAAACACCCCTATGGCAGGCGCTTCGCCGCGGCCCTCGTTTCTTGCCGAACCTGCGTCTTGCACGATGGTTCCTATGGACGTAAAAGACCAGTATACGGGCGCAGAGTCCAGGGCTACGCGACGCAACGCGACGGGCGGTCGGATACGCCACTGGGCACCGCCACGCTGGGTGCGTACCATGCTCGGCATGAGTGAGACGTTGCGCCGATTGCTGCCGTGTCGACCGAGGAGGTTCTGAGCGCATGTGCGGAATCGTAGGCGTGTTTAACGTTGCTTCGCGCGACGAGTCCGAACGCCTGCTGGCGCAGATGAACGGTCAGATCGTTCATCGCGGTCCAGACGACCAAGGCGTCTGGATCGGCGATCGTGCGGCCGTGGGAATGCGAAGGTTGAGCATCATCGACGTCGCAGGTGGCCACCAGCCGATGATGACGGACGATGGGGTGGTTATCGTCTTTAACGGCGAGATCTACAACTATCGGACGCTGCAGGCTCAGCTTGAACGAGACGGATACCGGTTTCGAACCCGCTCTGACACCGAGGTCATTCTCAATCTCTATCATCGCGGCGGCCTGAGCGCGCTGGAAGCTCTCGAGGGCATGTTCGCGATCTGCTTGGTCGACGGGCGCAAGGGCAAGGCGTATCTCGTGCGCGACCGGCTCGGCATCAAACCGCTGTACTTCGCCGAATCGCTCGGGCGGCTTTACTTTGCAAGTGAGATTAAGGCGATTCTCGCAGCTCTGCCGCAGCGGCCTGAGGTTGATACCCAGTCGCTGCACGACTACCTCGCGCTGCGCTATGTGCCCGCACCCGGAACGATCTGGCGCGGCATCCGCAAACTGTTACCCGGACACCACCTGTCTTATGACTTGCGCAGCAACGAGTGGGAAGTCGAGCGGTACTGGTCGATTCGGTTCAACGCCGATCCGGTTGACCGGAGGCGCGACTACGAGCGGGAGTTTCGCGATCGCTTCCTCGCCGCTGTTGAGTCGCACTTGGTTACGTCGGATGTCCCGGTCGGGACGCTGCTCAGTGGCGGTATCGATTCGAGCGCCGTGACCGCTGCGATCGCCGAACTGGGCGTTCGCGGACTGAACACTTTCTCTGTCGCCTTCGAGGAAGGCGGTTCGTTTTCCGAACTGCAGTTCGCCCGCGCCGCTGCACAGCAGATTGGTGCCCAACATCACGAGGTGATCATAGGTCGGCGGGAGTTCATCGAATTTCTGCCGCAGTTCGTTTGGTACACGGACGAGCCGCTCGCGGACCTGGCGAGCATTCCTCTTTACTATGTCGCGCGCCTGGCGAAGCAGCACGTGAAGGTCGTCATCTCTGGTGAAGGCGCGGATGAAATTCTTGCGGGGTACGACTTCGAGCGTTACGCGCAGCGTGTCGATCGGCACGCGCGGCTTCTCCGCCGAGCGCCGCGTTGGGCCTTTCGGATCGCGTCCGCCTTCGCCAACGGGCAGCGCGGCGAAAGCCTGCATCGCATGAGTGAAGAAGGGTGGTCCGGCTTCGTCCGTGCGCAGCGACTTAGTGCCACCAGCTATTGGCGCGGTCAGCAGTTGGCCGAGTTGTGGCGTGGACCGCCGGCAAGACCCGTTGAAGGCTTGATTGAGCGCTGGTACGACGACGGCAGCTCAACGCACCCGCTCGACATGTTGCAGAACGCCTGGTGCCAGGACTGGTTGGTCGAAGATCTGTTGATGAAGGCCGACAAGATGACAATGGCCAATTCGATCGAACTGCGCGTGCCGTATCTAACACATTCGCTCGTCGAGTGGGCGCAACGCTTGCCACTGTCGTGGCGCGTCGGCGATGCAAGGTCGGGATACTCGTCGAAGCGGATCCTGCGCTCGTTTGCCGGGGGTCGTTTGCCGAGCCAGATCATCAAGCGGCCGAAGCAGGGATTCCCGGTACCCGCCTATCGGTGGCTTGCAGGAGAACTCGGCGAGTGGGCCGCGCAGCGCTTGGCCGACGAGCGTTCGCCCATTTACGGGTGGCTGGCCCGCGAGCCTGCGATGGCGTCTGTCGCTGCCGCCCGCGCTGGCGACGACGACGCTGCACATCGCACATGGGCGCTGTTGGTGCTCGACTACTGGATGCGGCGTTGGCTGTAAACCAGGCACGCGGCCCCGGCAAGGCAGCATGCCGTCGCCGCGCGGGTTCACTCGCGGGCGCGACAACCGCAGTTGGCCGTGGGGGGTACGGTCTCGACTGAAGCGGTCCGGTCGATGTGCAACCGTGTTTGTCACCGGATAGATCGCCTTGCGCAGGGCGCGGTGCGCTAAATCGGAGCGAACGAAGGTTTCGAAGAGCACACTGATGGTGCGGAACAAGCCGGCGATCGGCCCTCCTTCGGGAACGATCTCGACCGCGGAAAGATCGGCACGTGAAACCCTGCGTCACTCTCGGGCGAAGCTCCGGCGATGATCGTGCATCAAGGGGAAGATGGCCGGTGTCGTCCGGTAGAGAATGGCGCCCGGCTTGAGGACGCGACGGATCTCTCCGATGACCCGAGGCGGCGCCGAGACGTGGCTCAGCCCCTGAGTGCAGATGACAAGGTTGAAACTCGCGTCGCGGGAGGGCAGGCATTCGCCGATGCCGACAATGTCGACGAGACCTTCGAGGGCCGGATCAAGGCGACGTACAGGGCTGCCCGCCCTTGTGGTAGCGGTCGGTACGGGTGCATGCGGCCACCGAGATCCAGCACGGCGAGCGACTGCCGTCCCTGCGCCGGCAACTCTTGAGACCAGGCCTCGATGACTTCGCGCCGGCGCGCCGGACAAGGTTAGCCGGGGTCGCTGCGATTCCGATTAAGTATCTGACGGCGGAGCGCGGGCGCCGCGTCTCGATGGCGGACGAGACGCGCCGCTAACTTCCGAATGTAACGAGGGGAGGGTCAGGCGAAGCGAGCGTCCTGCTCACGGCGCAGCGCGTCACACAAGCGTCCCTTGGGCAGATCAACGTCGTCGTAGGTTAGCGCCGTGTCTTTGGCGATCGCTCGGCGCACCCGACAGCCCTCCGCAAGACCCATCGGGAGCAGCCGCTGGGCCCGACTGGTCTCGTAGTTCTCCAGCAGCGCATAAGCCGTGAAGCCACCAATGCCATCGAGGGTCTCACCCTCCTTGAGATCACGCTTGGCGACCGCCACGGAATCGCAGGAAGGAGGGCCTGCCGGTGTAACGGCTGCATCCCCGAACAGGGCGGCGCGCGCTGCGGTAAGGGGAATCTCCAGATGGGGCAGATGGAACGGCGTGTAAAAGACATACAGCGGGCCGTCACCCATCTTCAGGTACTTCAGATAGTCCATTCGCACCGGATCCTCGGTGTGACCGACGACGAAGGCTCCGTTCGCAGGCGCCGCGCCGACCGTGAAGTCGACCATTCCCGTCGCGATCAGTCGTTCGCGGAAAAAGGCGGCCGCTTCGTTTACGTGCGTCAGCGCCGGACCGTACATCCCCCGCTTGCCGACTTTGAACCCGGTCGCGTTCGCTAGTACGTTCAGCTCCATCGAGAGCTTGGTGCCGTCGGCGAAGTGCGTCATTGTCGTGGGCTTCTGCCGCACCCGCTCGGCGAACTCGCGCTGCGTATCGGGGTTTCGGTAGGGGTCGTATAGCCCTTTCAGATTGCCTGCTACGACCGGCTTTAGGCCGATCGACCGCACGAAGCGGATCATGTTCATCGCGACACCGGGCTCGTCGCCATCCGAGTTCGAGTAGACGACGCCATTGGCGTCCGCTTTCGCCTTGAGAATCGGACCGACCGTCGCATCGAGTTCGACGTTCATTACCACGACATGCTTGCGGTGCTCTATTGCCTCCAGCACGGTGCGCGCACCCGGCTCGACCGTTCCGGTACATTCGATGACCAAATCGACCCCTTCGGCCGCACAGAGCACGGCCGGATCCTCGGCAACGCAGAACCGACCGCCGCGGATCGCATCATCGACTGCCGAGGGCGAGTCGACGGTCAAGACTTCCGCGACGCCGGCATCGGCGTACGCCGACCGTGCACTCGCAACCGTTCGGTTTGCGATTGCGACAACTCGCATGCCCGGTACTGCAGTCATGATCTGGTAGGCGATCCGTCGGCCGCTGTAGCCGGCGCCCGCGATCGCGACCCGAATCGGATTGCCTTGGGCGGCGCGCTGCGCGAGCGCCTTATCCACGATGATCATGTTGCGCCTCTAGGGTAGACGGAAGTCGGGCCACGCGCGGTCCTGCTCCGATATCACCAACACCGGTTGCGGCCAAGAAATACCAAACGCCGGATCGTCGAACCGCACACCGCTCGCCGACGCTGCGTGATACGCGGCACTGGTGTGATAGTAAATCTCGGTGTCGTCGGCGAGCGTCAGATATCCGGTCGCGCAGCCCTCCGGGACATAGAGCGCGAACTGGTTGTCCTGCGTGAGTTCCACGCCATGCCAGCGCCGGAACGTGGGCGAGTCCGGGCGCAGGTCGACGACGACGTCGAAGATTGCGCCGCGTGGACAGCGGATGATCTTGACTTCGGCGTGCGGCGCCCGCTGAAAATGCAGGCCTCGCAACGTGCCTTTGCGAGTGCTGACGCCGATGTTCGTCTGCCGGATCGTCGGGCACAGCCCGTGTTTGGAGAACTCGTCCGCGCACCACAACCGAGCGAAAAAGCCGCGGTGGTCGCGAATACGCTCGGGCTCGATAACGTAGGCGCCCGCAATCGGGGTCTCGCGAAACAACATGTCGGAGTCAGCGCCAGCGGTACGTTTCGTCGATTTGCCCCGTTTCCATCAGATACTTCAGCTGTGCGATGCGCTTATAGCGAGGTCCCTCGTAGTCATCTTTGTTCAGACCTATCTGCCGGTACGCGTCGTAGATCGATCGCACACCTCGCTCGGCAGTCCAGGTCGGCATGTAGTCTGGAAAGGCGCGCGCGTACTTCGAGAAGTTGACCTTGTAGTTGCGTTTGTCTGGCCCCGCATCGCCAGCAAACTCGATGCGGGAGTTCGGAACCGTGCGCATCACCATGTCGGCAAGCGTCTTAATCTGATAGGTCTCTGCGCTGGTTCCTACGTTGAACGCCTCGTTGTGTATCTTTTCGCGTGGCGCCGCAAGCACGGCGAGTACCGCGCGACATATGTCTTCGATGTGCACGACCGGCCGCCACGGTGTGCCGTCGCTCTTCATGCGCACGAGGCCGGTGGTAAATGCCCACGCTACCAAGTTATTGATGACCAGATCAAACCGAATGCGCGGAGACACTCCGTACGCTGTCGCGTTACGCATGAATACCGGGCTGAACCCATCGTCGGCCAGTTCGCGCACATCGCGTTCCACCAGGACTTTCGAGATCGCGTATGGCGTCACCGGGTTGAACTCGGCCGTCTCGTCCAGCACATCGTCCCCTGCGGCACCGTACATGCTGCAGGACGAAGCGAAAACAAAGCGAGAGATCCCCAGGTCTTTCGCCATCGCGGCCAGTCTGACCGAGGCCTTGTGGTTGATTTCATACGTCATGTCGGGATTTAGGTCGCCGAGCACATCGTTTGAGAGCGCCGCCAAGTGAACGATGGCATCGGCACCGGCGAGGTCGGCCTTCTCTACGTCGCGGACATCCTTAATGATCTCGTCGACCGGTGCGGGCGCAGTGCCGTAGGTGCTGTTTCGAAACAGGTCGCTGTCGATGCCACGAACCTTGTGTCCAGCGCCCTGAAGCATCGGGACCAGGATCGTGCCGATAAAGCCTTTGTGGCCGGTGACGATGACGTTCATTCAACCCTTCCCTGCATCAGTCAAGAAGTTCAGTTGGCTCGTCCGCATGCTGCGAACCTTCCTAGGCGGAGACAAGTACCGCCCGATGGACGCGCTCCTCGATGCAACTTCAACCACAGCGACGACGACTACGCTGTGCGTCAATCACCCTTTGGCCGCCGCCGACGCGCGGCGACGGTCTTCCCACACCATCCATGGACAGTCGCCGCGGGCCTCCATCCGGTCGAACGCAATCTTGTCCTTGAACGTGTCCATCGATTGCCAAAAGCCGTCGTAGCGGAAGCTTGCGAGCAAGCGGCGTTCGAGCAATCGCCGGAACGGTTGTTCGACAAGTTCGTCGCCTTCGTTGATGTAGTCGAATATGTCGCGGCGGAAGACGAAGAAGCCGCCATTGATGACGAACTGGTCGCTGCGCACCGGGCCCAGCGCGGTGACATAGCCGTCCGGTGTGGACTCGACCGAATGGAAACTAAGCCATGACCGAACGGCGGCAAAGCTTGCGACCACGTTTTTCCTCTGGAAATCCGCTATCAATTCATCCAGAGGCAGATCCGAGAGCCCGTCCGAGTAGTTGGCGAGGAACATCGGTTCGTTCTCAACGTACCTACGCACTCGGAGCAGCCTTTGGCCGATGTTGGAATGCAGGCCGGTGTCCACGAAAGTGATTCGCCAATCCTCGATGTCGCTCGACTCCAGTTCAATCTTGCGTCCGCCCTCGGAGAGCGTGAAATCGTTCGACATGCATTCCTTGTAGTTCAGAAAGTACTCACGGATCATGTCGCCGCGATATCCGAGCGCGAGGATGAACTCCTTGTGCCCGAAGTGCGCGTAGTACCGCATCAAGTGCCAGATGATCGGGCGGTAGCCGATGTTGACCAGCGGCTTCGGAATCGTGTCCGAGTGTTCGCGTAACCGGGTGCCCAAACCCCCGCAAAACAACACGACCTTCATGATTGCGGCCCGCTTGCACTAGTCGGGCGACTCGGTACGGGTTGCATGGCACCTCGCTTGGGTCTCCGGGAGCTCGCCGCTGCAGCTGCGGGCCGAGTACCTAGTCTACAGTATCGTATCGCCGGAAGCTGGTCTTGCCGAGCAGACGTGGATTTTCCCCTGGACTTCGGCTCTTCGCGCTGGCTCAGGGACGCAATGTGAGCTTGCGCGCGAAGAACGCTTCTGCGAAGCCGCCCGGCGACTGGCATTCGATGCCGCGCAGGCGCATTAGCCCGCGGAAGGTATCCGCGGTGAACCACGGCTTTTTGACTTGCGATGGGAAACAGCGCAGCAGCGTCTCAATCTTCCGGGCGACCAGGGTTTCGTCCAACGGAACGTAGACGTTCGGCCGACCAAGGTCGCCGTCGTACTTCGGAATCTCGTACTCGAGCACCCAATGATTGCGAAAGACGCTGCCGGTTAGCTCCGCCAGGGTTCGGTGGTCCTGATGTAAGTCGTCGCGGCAATGTGTAAAGACTAGATCTGGCTTCGCCTCGCGGCCGATCGTCTCCAGGTGCTCCTTGATCTGCGACCACTGCGCGGGGAAGTGGCTGTTGCGGAAGGCCGCAAACGCCGGGTGCCAGCGAACGGACGTTCCCAGCAGCTCCTGCAAGGCGCGTTGAGATTCGACGTCGCGCCCTTCTTCCGAGGTGAAAACGGCGATCGTGAGTTGAACGTCCGGGCGAGAGCGGGCTAGTGCGAGCAGCGTCGCGCCGCAGCCGATTTCAACATCGTCACAATGCGCGCCGATGCAAAGCACTCGGCGCAGCGATGGCGGAAAGCCGAGGCTCAGCACGTTCCCTCCGCTGCAGTCTTACGCGCTGCGCGCGGCACTAGCGGCATGCTTGTCAGCGCGAAGCTCATCTGGGTGTAGGCGAAACGACGCCGATCGCTTCACCGAGATCACGAATGAGCTTCGGGCCATCCCAGTAGAACATCTTCGCAAGGTAGCCTGCCAGTGCTAAGCGTTCCTTCGTGGACAGCTTGGCTTTCACAAGCAGCGACCAGAACCCGGCGTGCAGCATCCACACTTGCAACCGCATCGGGGCCGTGCGACCCGGCACGTAGAAGTTCCGGAGTTGCTCGGTGGTCATCAACTCGGTTGCTGCGGCCTGCTCGAAGCGACGATAGAACAACGGCTCGCCCAGCTGAAGAAACTTGCCCGCGAGTGCCAACTGCGCCACCATGACGTTGTCGGACGAGTAGTAGCTCCGCAAGGGCATCGTCGCACGCAGCACGTCCGTGCGGATCAACCCATGCATCGCGTTGTTGATCTTTATACGGGCAAGCAGTGTTTTGAAGCGCTCGATGGCGGACTCAGCGTCGATGGTCATCGGATCGTCGACCTCGCGGAACTGAGTGGGATCGCCCGCGAAGTAACGAGCGCGCGCGCAGCAAAGCACGACATCGGGTCGCGAGTCGAGCACGGCGACCGCTTTCTCGATATAGCTTGGTGCTATGTAGTCGTTCGACGAGGTCCACATGAAGTATGGACACCGCGCCAACGTCAGCGTATACGTGAAGTTGCCGTTTGCTCCGATGTTCACCGGATTGCGATAGAAGCGGATACGCGCATCTCGAGCAGCGTAGTCGGCACAAATCGCGGCCGACTCATCTGTGGAAGCGTTGTCGGCGATGATCAGCTCGAAGTCCGAGAAAGTTTGCTCCAGAACGCCATCTAGCGCCGTACGAAGGTACGGCGCTGCGTTATAAACAGGCATTCCGATGCTCACGCGCATGACCACTCAGCCCCCCGTGGCAGAACCGTTCCGCCGCCGACACCAGATTCTAGGGTGAAGTTTGCCCGCAGGCTCGTTCTGGAGAAGCGCAAAGCGCGCTCGTCGCCGCCCGCCGGGAAGGTTCGACAGCGGCGAGCCCGCGCGGTGATCCTGCCGCGCGGAGCGACGAATCGGGCGTCACTGCTGCCCGGCGAGCGGCAAGCCCGAGGCCCCAGGGTGGCATGCCCGGGCAGGATCGAAAACTGCGAGTGCATCAAGGTAGTCGAGCAACAAGTCAGTGAAAGGGCGTTGATATGCGTGATCCAGGTGCATGGAGTCGGCCAGCGGCAGGCCGAGGGTATCGATTGCCGCTGTGAGATCGAGCCCGTACGCACCGACAGCCTTGAGGACATGTGACCAGTAGGTGGCGGATCCGAACGCTCTCTGATGGTACTGGCGGGGGCTGCCCTGGGCGGGCATTTTCACCAGTAGGACGCAGCCTCCACGGGCGTGAACAGCGGCTACCGCCGATACGAGGCGGGACAGCGTTCGCGGCCACTCGCTTTCGATAATCGAGTCGAGTTGGCGATACCTTGACGCTAGCTCGGCGCGTCGATTCCGCTCGATCCACTCGACGTTTGCGAGCGCATAGTCGGCGTCGTGCTGCCGCGTTTCTCGTACGGTCACGTACAGCGCTGCGGCAGGCAGTCGACCTCGCGCCAGCAAGTTGCGCACGATCTGGTTGACGCCGTACTTGGCGTGGCGAGTGACCAACCACGGTTCAACGAAACTCGCCAGCGTGAGGTTCCAGCTTTGATCAATCGTCCAGCGTGTTTTGTAGTAGGCGAGGTAGCTTGCTTGCTCGCCGTCCCGCGGCGGTAAAAGGCTCTCCGGATCGAACTCGAGAAGGACAAGGCCGTTGAATCGGCTGTGGTAGGCGAAGTCTTCCAGTGTTGCCAACGGACCGCGCGCCGCAATCGCGAGTTGCGCGACCGGCACCTCGGGGTGCCGCTGCGAGAAGGTCTCAAGGGAAAGATTGAAGAGAATACGGGATGCACCGAGGATTGCCGTTCGGCGCGGGTGCTCGGACCGCTCTATGCGTTCGCGCAGCATTGCCCAACGCGCGGGGCTCTCGATGTAGCTTGCCCTCGCTCCGCCGATCCGCCACCCGAGTTCGACGGCCGCCAGCAACGACAACGACAGCGCCGCTGCGAGCGTCACCACAACAACGCTGTTGCTGTGGTCTTGCAGTACCCGCTCAGAACTGAAAGTAGATGAATGCACGATCTTCGCCGGGTGATAGGAAAATCGCGAGAAGCATCAGCGCAAGAACCGGAACTCGCACCCAGACCGGGGTCCTGGACGCGACGTGCTCAAGGGTCGAGTCGCGCAGTATCCAATGTGCGGTGAGAAGACCGGCCATAACGGTTACGGTAATCAGCACATCGTTCTGCGAAACGAAAACTTGGCGTTCCGTGTAGGGCAGGAGGCCGCGCAGAATGTCAAGCGAGCGTTGGAGCGACGGAGCACGGAAGAAAACCCACGCGAGACAAACGCCGCCGAACGTGAGGGCGCACAAAGCAACTCGGGCCAGCCAAGTGCGCCAAATGCGCCAGCCACCGAGCACGCGGTTCAGGACCCGTTCGGTGATCAGGTAAAGGCCGTGTAAACCGCCCCAGATGACAAAGTTCCAACTAGCCCCGTGCCACAGGCCGCCCAGCAGCATGGTCAGCATCAGGTTGCGATAGGTCGTCAGCGTTCCACCTCGGTTTCCGCCCAGCGACACGTACAGATAGTCGCGCAGCCAACTTGACAGGGAAATGTGCCAACGCCTCCAGAAATCAGAGAAGCCTATCGCGGCGTATGGGAAGCGGAAGTTGTCCGGCAGCCAGAAACCGAGAACCATGCTCGCACCGATGGCGATCGTCGAGTATCCCGCGAAGTCGCAGAAAATCTGACCGGCGAACGCCAACGTCGCTGTTCCAGATGCCAGCGGTGAGGGTGTCAGATGAGAGTCGTAGACGGCTTCCACAATCGGGGCTAACAGCCCGTCAGCGAGCACGACCTTCTCGAACAAGCCGAGAATCATCAGGCTGAGGCCCCAGCCGACGTGGGCGCGTGTCGCAACCGGCTCCCTCGCCGTCTGCGGCAAAAAGTCGCCCGCTCGGACAATCGGTCCGGCGACCAATTGAGGAAAGAACGTAACGAACAACGCGAAGTCCAGGAAGGAACGGCATGGCTGAAGACGCCGACGGTAAACGTCGATCGTGTATGAAAGCGTCTGAAACGTGTAGAAGGAAATGCCAACGGGCAGCACGATGTCCAGCGGCGGCGGTTGGTAGTGAATTCCGAGTCGACCGAGAAGCAGTGTGACGTTCTCAAGTACGAATCCGCCGTACTTGAAGAAAGCGAGAAGACCAAGATTCACCAACAGGCTGCCGCACAGAAGCGCTTTTCGGCTTCGTTGCTGTTCGGTGACCGCGAGCCGGCGGGCGAGCCACCAGTCGATTGCTGTGGAGAACCAAAGCAGCAGCACGAAAGGGGGGTTCCAGACCGCATAGAAGACATAACTTGCAACGAGAAGAAATGCCTTCTTCGTCCTCCAGCAGGCACGCGTTCGCATGCCGACCAAGACCAGAGTGAAGAAAATCAAGAACGTGTACGAGTTGAAGACCACGGGTTTGAAGTGTGAGCGCGTGCATCCATGAGCCCGACGCTGCGCGTGATCGGGCGGTACGCGCTAAGCCCGGTTTCCAGAACCTGCCTCCTGAAGTTCGCCCCGCCCGTTCATTCGTGCTGGCCGTTGACGGACGTGAGCACCGCAGACGGGATCGTAGGAGCAACAGGATCCCGCCGCCGGTCAGATTACCCGGCCGTGCCAGCCGAACGACGAGACGCCGTGCCTTGTTGCGTCGCCGTTCGGCTACCACTCGTATTGAATCCGGAGAGCTGGCAGCATACCAAAAATAAGCAGCGTATCTTTCTTTGCTGCTCGGACCAGCTGGCTCGATTCGTAGTTTGCGGTGACGATTGATCGGTAAAGGAAGATTCACCGATCTCGTGTTGAAGACTCGGCACGAGGATCCGCGGAGCTCGGCGGCACTGTCCCGGAGCGGGGCGCCTGACCGAATATGGGTCGAGCGGCGCGGGGTTCTCGCCGCAGAGTCGGAATGTTCACGGTCTTTCGTTCCGGCTGGAACGGTTACCCAGCCGGCCGCGGACTCGGCGCTCTTTTTCGGCACGGTGCTGCTGGCCGTGTTCGTCCAGTTCACGCCGTGCGGCGCGAGCAGGATCTTCATGCCGGCGACGAAGTCGTTGGCGTCCGGCACGTGGGCGAGCACGGTGTTGACCAGGAGCACGTCGGGCCGGCCTTGTTCGGCCGCGATCGCGGCTGCGGTCTTGCGGCCGAAGTACTCCACCGTCGGCGGCACGGCTCTGGCGATCGCCGCCCGCGCCACATTCGCGGCCGGCTCGATGCCCAACACCGGCACGCCGCGCGCGACGAAGTGTTGCAGCAGATAGCCGTCGTTGCTGGCGATCTCCATCACCTTGGATCCCGCCCCCAGCTTGGACCGCTCGATCGTCATCTCCGCATAGCGGCGCGCGTGCTCGACCCAGTTCGTCGAGTATGAGGAGAAGTACGCGTACTCGGTGAAGACCTCGTCCGGCGTGACGAACTCCTGCAACTGCACGCGAAAGCACTGGTCGCACACATATGCGTGCAGCAGATAGAACGGCTCCACTTCGTGCAACCGGTCGAGCGCGGTGTGCGTCTGGCACAACGGTGACATCCCGAGGTCGACGAAGGTCGTTCGTAGCGGTGCCGCGCAGAAGCGACACGAAAAGCCGCGGGCTCTGTCCTTTGAGGCATTGTCATGCGTTTCGGCTGGCGAGCCTGTGGTGTCCATCGATGTCTCTGGTTGCCGTGGCGTTGCGATGATCGACGCGTCGAGGCAGGCTCGGGCCGGCGTGAGCCGGGGCCGCATGCCCCGGTTGCGCTGATGCGCGCCTGCCAGCGCGAGTCGGGTCTGCCCCGCGGCGAACGCTTGGTTGGCGCGACAACGAACGAATCCCGCAAACAGGCTACCCGAGGCGCGACCCAGCGTTAGCCCCCGCTTCGCAGCGTACTTCTCGACCCGACGGGCGGGTCGGCCGGTAGCCGTCCTGACGACACCTGCCGCGCCGGACTGCCGAGCGCTTGGGTAAGGCTGTCCGCGTGTGCCCGCGCCGGGCCCGAGCCCCGCCTCGCTGAGCGCTGGCCCCGGCTGCCGTTCGTCGCCCGGTTCCCGCCGATCCGCTTGAGGCCAGTCGGTTCGTTGTTTCCTGCCAAAAATTGGGTAGCTCCTACCAAGAACTTGGGATAGATTGCCGCGACTGCAATGCGGTTCGCCCGCGAATCAGACACGAACCGGCGCTGGCGCGCGTGGGAGTTTTCTGCACCCGCGCAACGGCGAAAGCCGCTGGAGCCCGAACTGCGCGGTCCGATAGCGTTCCGTTCACCTGCGCGGCCCGGAGCAATCAGCGGCTTCACGTCGCGGTCATGCCTGAGCGTGACGATGTCGCCATGCTGGGGCACGGCCGACGGCGGCGCGGATAAGCCGGTTCGAGCGCGGCGGCGAGCCGAAAACTACAGCCGGAGAGGGTTATGGTTCGAGTTTTCCGCCATCACATACCCGTCGGAACGATCGTCCAGTGGCTCGCCGACGCGGGGATCTTCCTGGGGTCGCTCCTGCTCGCCGCGTACGTGCAGCTGGCGCCGTACGGTGCATCGGCCTCCGCACTGCTCGAAACGGGCGTCGTGTTTGCGCTGCTGATGCTGGCGATGAACGCCGCTTTCGGCTTGTACCGCCGCGACGAGGCGATCACGTTCGCGGTCATCGTCGGGCGGCTGCTGCTCGCGCTGGCCCTCGGGGCCGTCCTTGCGTACCTACTCTTCTATCTCATGCCCGGTGGGCAGAGCGCGCAGGCGGTCCTCGGCTATACGCTGCTGTATGCCGCCTGTGGGCAAATCCTGCTGCGCCAGGTGATGAACACGGCGCGCAGCGCCGGCATCGGTGCGCGGCGGGTGCTGATCGTAGGCGTCGGTTCCGAAGCGAAGACGGTGGAGGAGTCGCTCAAGACGATCGGATATCCGCGTTATGCGGTTGTCGGCTTCTACCAAGCGGGATCCGACGACGCATCCGGCATGCTGTCGCCCGGGCGCGTGTACGCGCGCCAGAACAACCTGACCGAACTCGTCCGGCGGCTGCGGGTGCAGGAAGTGATCGTCGCTGTACGCGAGCAGCGCGGCGGCGTGCTGCCACTTCGTGAACTGCTGGAGTGCCGGATCAACGGCGTTCCGGTCACGGATCTGGCGGGCTTCTACGAGCGCGTCCGGGGCGAGGTGCCGATCGAGTCGCTGAAAGCGAGCTGGCTCATCTACGGGCAGGGTTTCGCGCAGGACGGGCTGAGGACCGTGGTCAAACGCGCGTTTGACATCATCGCGTCGGCGGTTCTGTTGATCTTGGCGTTGCCTGTGATGCTGCTGGCGGCGATCGCCGTCTATCTGGAGAGCGGACTGCCGATCATCTATCGGCAGGAACGCGTGGGGCGTGGCGGCCGCACCTTCATGTGCTTGAAGTTCCGCAGCATGCGCCCGGATGCCGAGAAAGACGGCGTGGCCCGCTGGGCCACGGCGGGCGACTCGCGCATCACGCGAGTGGGGCGAGTCATGCGCAAGACGCGCATTGACGAACTGCCGCAGCTGATCAACGTCCTGCGCGGAGACATGAGCCTGGTCGGGCCCCGGCCCGAGCGCCCGTGCTTCGTCAACGAGCTGAAACAGCAGATTCGCTTCTATGACATCCGTCACAGCGTCAAGCCCGGGCTGACCGGCTGGGCGCAGGTCCGCTACAGCTATGGCGCGTCGGTCGAGGACGCGAGCAAGAAGCTGGAGTACGACCTGTACTACGTCAAGAACCATTCGCTGTTTCTCGATGTTCTGATCCTGGTCGAGACGGTTCGCGTCATCCTGTTCCGCGAAGGTGCCCACTAGCGCAGGCGTTCGCCGTCGCGCGGGGACCGCCGGCAGCCGGTCGGGTAGCGCGTACCGGTCGCGCACGGGCCGGGCAGAATTGCCTCCCGAACTCATCCGCTGCGGTCCGTCGCTTTGCACCCTGCCTTAGTCGCTGACTGGTCCACCGATCCCGCCGTTTGGTCGTACGGGCTCGCGGCGCTCGCCTTCGGCGCCTTTTCGCTCCAACTCATCCTCGGGCGGCGCGGATCGGGCGTCGGTGGACTGCTGCTCGCTGCCGTCGTTCTGCAGGCGGCGTGGGCGGCCGCATCGCTCGCGCACGCCGCTACCGGTGGCGCGCTCGCATGGAACCTGGCTCGCGCTTTCGACGGGCTGCGCTATGCAGGGCTGCTCGCTTTTCTCGCGATGATCCGCGTGCGTGGCTTCGGCGGTGCCGGCTCGACCGCAGGCGTCGGGCGCTCGCGGCGCTTCTCGGCCGCGGGGCTCTTGCTCGCGGTGATCGTCGTTCACTTGTTTGCGCCGCCGCCGGTGGCAACCGCGGTGAGCGGCGGCTCAAACAGCATGCTCGTGCCGGTGCTGCTGCTCGGTACGAGCGTCGTCGGTCTCGTGCTCGTCGAGCAGGTGTATCGCGGCATGTCGCCAGCGCAGCGCTGGAACGTGCGTCCGCTGTGCGTGGCGCTCGCTGCGGTGTTCGGCTACGACCTGGTGCTGTACTCGGACACCGCGCTGTTCCGGGCCGTCGATGCCAACCTGTGGGCTGCCCGAGGAGTTGCCCACGCGCTCGTGATTCCGTTGCTTGGCATCGCCGCCGCGCGCAACAAGAACTGGCGCTTCGATGTCGCGCTTTCGCGCGGCGTGGTTGCCGGTTCGACGGCACTCGTCGCGTCCGGTGCCTATCTGCTGGCGATTGCCATCGTCGGATACTACGTGCACTACTTCGGCGGCAGCTGGGGCAAGGCGCTGCTGACGGTGGTCCTGTTCGCCGGGTTGCTCGGCTTCGTGCTGGTGACCCTTTCCGGGACGTTTCGCGCCAAGGTGCGCGTGTTCGTCGCGAAGCACTTCTTCCCGTATCGCTACGACTACCGGGAGGAGTGGCTATCCTTCACGCGCACCTTGTCGAACCCGGGCACGCCCGGCTCCCTGCGTGAGCGCGGTATCCGCGCGCTGGCGGATCTCGTCGAAAGCACCGGCGGAGCCCTGTGGACGAGAGGCGACGGCGGCTACGCGCAGGTCGCGCGTGTCAACCTGCCGGCAAGCGACCATGTCGAAGCCGCGTCCGACTGGCTCCCATCGTTTCTTGTCGCGACCGGCTGGGTGATCGATCTGCACGATCTGCGCCGGAACCCTGCCAAGTACAAGGTCGAGCGCATGCCGTCCTGGCTGCTGCAGTTTCCGGCGGCCTGGCTCGTCGTGCCGCTGTTCGACGGCGAGGAATTGCTCGGTTTCGTTCTGCTCGCCGATCCCCGGGTCAGGTTCGAACTGAACTGGGAGGTACTCGACCTGCTGAAGACCGCAGGACGACAGGTCGCCGGCTTTCTCGCGCATGAACGGGCGACAGAGGCGCTGCTGGAGGCGAGGAAGTTCGACGCGTTCAACCGGATGTCGGCCTTCGTCGTGCACGACTTGAAGAACGTGGTCGCCCAGCTTCAGCTTCTGCTGAGAAACGCGGAACGCCACCGCGCGAACCCGGACTTCCAGCGCGACATGCTGACGACGGTCGAACACGCCGTCGGGCGGATGAACCACCTTATGCAGCAGCTTCGTTCGGGTGTGGAGCCGGTTGAGCGCCCCCGCCCGGTCGAACTGCGTTTGATCGCCGACCGTCTGCAACAGCGGTTCAGGGCCCTTGGGCAAGGGCTGTCGTTCGATGTGGAGTCTGGCATCGTCGTCGGCGGCCACGAGGATCGGCTGGAGCGCGTCGTCGGTCATCTCGTACAGAACGCGATCGACGCCTCGGGCGATAATCCGCGCGTTCGCGTGCGGATCCGTCGCGATGGCGCGGAGGCCATCGTCGAAGTCGCCGATCAGGGGGTCGGCATGAGCGCGGAGTTCGTTCGCGAGCGTCTGTTCAAGCCGTTTCAATCGACCAAGCACACCGGAATGGGTATCGGCGCCTACGAGAGCCAGCAGTACGTCGGCAGCATCGGCGGCCGCATCGAGGTCGATACGGCGCCCGGTGCCGGGACGACGGTGCGCGTGTTTCTCCCGCTGGTCGTGGCGCGCAGTGAGGTCACCGCCGAGGGCGCCGCGTGAACGCAGTGCGCAAGCCGCTGCTGATCGTCGAGGACGATCCTGCGCTGCAAACGCAGATGAAGTGGGCATTCGACGCCTACGAAGTGGCCGTGGCGTCGGATCGCGAATCGGCGCTCGCGCAGGTGCGACGGCTCGAACCCGCCGTGATCACGCTCGATCTCGGGCTGCCGCCTGCACCGGACGAACCGACCGAGGGCCTGGCCACGCTGCAACAGATCCTCGGGCTTCTGCCCGACGCGAAGGTCATCGTGCTGACGGGCCAGAATGATCGAGCCAATGCACTGCAGGCGGTCGCGCTCGGCGCCTATGACTTCTACGCCAAACCGTTCGAACCCGACGTGCTCGGGCTGATGATCGAGCGCGCGTTCCGGCTGCACGAGCTGCAGGAGGAGAACCGCCGCCTGCAGTCGACGCGGCAGGCCGCCGCGCTCGCCGGCATCCTGACGCGCGATCCCGACATGCTGAAGGTATGCCACACGGTTGAGAAGGTCGCGCCGACCAACGCGACCGTGCTGATCCTGGGTGACTCGGGCACCGGCAAGGAGCTACTGGCGCGCGGCCTGCACGAGTTGTCGCCGCGGCAGCGGCAGCGCTTCGTTGCGATCAACTGCGCGGCGATTCCGGAGACGCTGCTCGAAAGCGAGCTGTTCGGCTTCGAAAAGGGCGCCTTCACCGGCGCGGTCAAGCAGACGCCCGGCAAGATCGAGAGCGCGCATCGCGGCACGCTGTTTCTCGACGAGATCGGCGACCTGCCGACCGCTCTGCAAGCTAAGCTGCTGCGCTTCCTGCAGGAGCGTTCGATCGAGCGCCTCGGCGGTCGCGAGGAGATTGCCGTCGACGTGCGTGTCGTGTGCGCCACACACCAGAATCTCAAGGCGCTGATCGCGGAAGGGAAGTTCCGCGAAGACCTTTTCTACCGGCTCGCCGAGATCGTCGTCAACGTACCGCCGCTGCGCCAGCGCAAGGGCGATGCGGCGCTGCTCGCCCACGCGTTCGTGCAGCGGTACGCCGCCGAGCACAAACGCGGGTCGATGAAGCTCGCGCCGGACGCGATCGAGGCGATCGAACGGCACGACTGGCCCGGCAACGTGCGCGAGCTGGAAAACGTGATCAAGCGCGCCGTGATCATGGCCGACGGATCGTCGATCCGCGCCGCGGATCTGGACATCGAAGCGAAGGGTGAGGCTGGCGATCTGAACCTGCGCACGGTGCGCGACGACGCCGAGCGCGCCGCGGTGCTGCGCGCGCTCGCGCGCGTCGACGGCAATCTGAGCAAGGCCGCAGAGCTGCTGGGCATCAGCCGTCCGACACTGTACGACCTGCTGCATCGATTCGGATTGAAATGAGCGGATCGCCGATCACCCTAGGCTTACGGCCGATTGAAGTTCCCCTCGGCCCCCCATTGCGAAAGGGGGGTGTCGCGCCGCCCCCTTTCAGAAGGGGGGCGGTGCACGCAGCGCGCGAGGGATGCTTCGGTGACGCCGGAACCGACTGCCGTCCTCTCGCTTCGCTGCAAGCAAGCTTCGCGCGCGCACTGACGCTGCTGTTCGTCGTGTTCGCGCTCGCCGGCTGCCTCAAGGACAGCCCCGAGCAGCTCGTCGCCTCGGCCAAGGACTATCTGGCGCGCGGCGAATACAACGCGGCCGTCATCCAGTTGAAGAACGCGCTGCAAGAGGCGCCTGGCGATGGCGAGGCGCGCCTGTTGCTCGGCCGCGCGCTGCTCGAAACACGCGATCCGGTGTCCGCGGAAAAGGAGCTGCGGCGCGCGCTCGAGTTCAAGCAGCCGGCGGAGGCCGTGCTGCCGCTGCTCGCACGCGCGCTGATGGAGCAGGGCGAAGCCGCCAAGCTCGTGCGGGAGTTCTCGTCGCACCGGCTGGAGAGTCGCGACGCCGACGCGGTGTTCCGCTCCTGGCTGGGCGACGCGTACGTCCGTCTCGGCCGATGGCAGGACGCGGCGAACGCGTATGCCGCGGTGCTCTCCGCCAAACCGGGATTCGCGCCGGCTCGTTTGGGCCAGGCGCGGCTCGCTGCGGTCGACGGGCGCGTCGACGAGGCGATTGCGATCGCCGACGAGGTCAAAGCCGCCGATCCGAAGACTGCGGACGCCTACCTGTTGAAGGCCGAACTGCTGTCGCTGCGGGGCGAAGCCGACGCCGCGCGTGCGGAGTTGCGGCGGGCAGTCGACGCAGATCCGGGGCATCTGCCCGCGCGATTCGCGCTGATATCGCAACTGATCGATGCGCGCGACTTCGACGGTGCTGCCGCGCAGATCGGCGAGGCACGCAAGCACACGCGCGGCGACCTGCGCATCAGCTACTTCGAGGGACTGCTCGCCCTGCGCAAAGGCGACGTTCCGCGCGCGCGCGACCACGTGCTGCAGGTTCTGAAGCACGCCCCTGACCACGTGCCCAGCCTCGTGCTCGCCGGCGCGGTCGAACTGCGCGCCAACCAGCCGCTCGCGGCCGAGGCGTACCTGCGCAAGGCGATCAGTCGCGCGCCGGGGCACCTCGGCGCGCAGCGGATGCTGGTCGGCGCGCTGCTTCGGGCGGGGCAGCCGGCGAAAGCGATCGAAGCGTTGCAACCGCTCGTTCAACACGCCGGCACCGACGACGCGCAGGTGCTGATGCTGGCCGGAGAGACGTATCTGGCCAGCGGCGATCTGAAGCAGGCGGCGAGCTACTTCACTTCCGCCGCGTCGTCCGACGCTCAGAAGGTCGCGGCGCGCACGCGGCTCGGGCAGATCGCACTCGCCACGGGCCGGACCGAAACGGGTATTCGCGAGCTGGAGGCGGCCTCCGAACTGGACGCCGGGCAGTATCAGGCCGACCTCGTGCTGATCGTCGGTCATCTTCGTTCGAATCGCACCGATCGCGCGCTCGAAGCGGCCCGCAACCTCGAGAAGAAGCAGCCGGACAATCCGCTGTCGCATCACGTGCTCGGCGTCGTACACGCCGCGCGCAAGGACGGCGCGGCGGCACGGCGCAGCTTCGAGAAGGCGCTGGCCTTGCAGCCGTCGTATCTGCCGGCAGCGCAGGGGCTGGCCAGCCTCGATGTCGCCGAGAGGAAGCCTGGCGCAGCGAAGGCACGCTACGAGGCGATGATCGCGGCCGACCCGAAGAACGAGCAGATCTACATCGCGCTCGCGGACCTGCTCGCGCGGACCGGCAGTCCGCCGGCCGACGTGGCCGCAGCCTTGCAGCGCGCGGTCGCCGCGAATCCGCAGTCGGTCGATGCGCGCATCACGCTGATCGGTTTCCAGCTTCGTGCGCGCGATACGGCCGCCGCGCTCGCCGCCGCGCGCGAGGCCGCCACGGCGCTGCCCAGAGAGCCGCGCCTGCTCGATGCCCTGGCCGAGGCGCAGATCGCAGCCGGCCAGTCGCGCGAGGCGATCGAGACGCTGAAGAAGTCGGTGGACTTGCAGCCGCAAACCGTCCGCCCGCTCGTCAGACTCGCCGCCGTCCAGGCCGGCGCGAAGGAGCGCGAGGCGGCGATCGAGACGCTGCGACGGGCACAGCGGCTCGCTCCGAACGACGCCGGTGTGGTGCGCAGCCTGGTCGCTCTGTTCGTGCAGTCGGGTCGACACGAGGAGGCGCTGCGCGAGGCCAAGGCGCTGCAGGCGCGCGATCCGAAGTCGGCGGCGGGCTTCGCGCTCGAAGGCGACGTGCTGGCCGCGCAGAGCAAACATGGCGAAGCGGAGCGTGCCTATCGCGACGGTTTGAAGGTCGACGCGAAGTCCGGCGCACTCGCGGTCGGTGTGTACTCGGCGCTCATCGGCGCGGGCAAGCGCGCCGACGCCGATGTGTTTGCGCGCGAGTGGAGCGCGCGCAATCCGCGCGACACGACGCTGCCGATGCATCTGGCCGATCGTGCGCTGAGCGCACGCGACTATCGCGTCGCGGCGGCTCACTACCAGGCCGTCGTGGCGATCGAACCGAACCACGTGATCGCGCTGAACAACCTGGCCTGGGCGAGCGGTCAGTTGGGCGACCCGAAGGCGATCGGGTATGCGGAGCGCGCCGCCCGGCTCGCGCCGGACAACGCTGCGGTGCTGGACACGCTCGGGATGCTGCTTGCCGCGCGCGGCGACAACGACAAGGCGCTTGCCTACCTGCAGAAAGCGCGCGCGCTCGCACCCGGCCGCGCCGACATCCGGCTCAACTACGCGAAGGCGCTCGCGAAGGCGGGGCGTCGCGACAGCGCGAAGACCGAGCTGGAAGCGCTGCTCGCGAGCAAGGAAGACTTTCCCGGCAAAGAGGAAGCCGCGGCGCTGCTGCGCGGTCTCTGATCCGTATCCAGATCCCAACTCCAACCACGATCCACAGGAAGCCACATGAGTGTTGTCGCAGTCGTCGGGCTCGGTTACGTCGGGCTCCCGCTGGCCGTCGAGTTCGGAAAGCGGTCGCGCACGATCGGATTCGATCTTTCGCAGGCGAAGATCGATGCGTACCTGCGTCACGTCGATCCGACGGGCGAAGTGAGCAGCGAGGATCTGAAGGCGGCGAAGCACCTCGTGCCGACAACCGACCCGTCCGCCCTGAAAGAGGCCGACTTCATCGTCGTCGCCGTGCCGACGCCGGTGGACGACGCACACAACCCCGACTTCGGGCCGCTCGCCGGCGCCAGCGAGTTCGTCGGCCGCAATCTCAAGCCGGGGGCGACGGTGGTCTTCGAGTCGACGGTGTACCCGGGCGCGACCGAGGAAGTGTGCGTGCCGATCATCGAGAAGCACTCGGGCAAGACCTGGAAGAAGGACTTCTTCGTCGGCTATTCGCCCGAGCGGATCAACCCGGGCGACAAGGAACGCACGCTGACCAAGATCGTCAAGGTCGTCTCCGGCGATACACCCGAGACGCTCGAGCGGGTTGCGCGGATGTACGAATCGATCATTGCCGCGGGTGTGTATCGCGCCTCCAGCATCAAGGTCGCGGAAGCGGCCAAGGTGATCGAGAACACGCAGCGCGATCTGAACATCGCACTGGTCAACGAGCTGTCGCTGATCTTCCATCGCATCGGCATCGACACGCTCGAGGTGCTCGAGGCGGCCGGAACGAAGTGGAACTTCCTGCCGTTCCGCCCCGGGCTGGTCGGCGGGCACTGCATCGGCGTCGACCCGTACTACCTGACGCACAAGGCGGAGATGCTCGGCTACCACCCGCAGGTCATCCTCGCCGGCCGGCGCATCAACGACGGCATGGGCAAGTACATCGCCGAGCAGACCGTGAAGACCCTGATCCAGAACGGCTTTCCGGTGAAGGGCGCCAACGTCAGCGTGCTCGGTTTGACCTTCAAGGAAAACTGCCCGGATCTGCGCAACTCGAAAGTCATCGACGTGATCCGCGAGCTCGAGTCCTACGGCGTCAACGTACACGTTCACGATCCGGTCGCCTCGCCCGAGGAGGCGGTTCACGAATACGGCGTGCGGCTGGTGCCGTGGGAACAGCTTCCGCGCTCGAGCGCGATCGTCGCGGCGGTCGCGCACAAGGCGTACAAGCAGTACTCGATCGACGAAGTCGCCGCCAAACTCGCGCCCGGCGGCTTGTACGTCGACGTCAAGTGCCAGGCCGATCAGGCCGCGCTGCGCGCGCGCGGTTTCTCCGTGTGGCGGCTGTAACCGGGATGAACGACATCGAAGACGCGATCCGCGCGCGCCGCCGCCGCTGGCTCGTCACCGGCGCGGCGGGTTTCATCGGCTCGCACCTGCTCGAAGCGTTGCTGCGCCTGGAGCAGGACGTCGTCGGGCTCGACAACTTCTCGACCGGCCATCGCCGCAATCTCGACGAGGTGCGCGCAGCGGTCGGAGAAGCCGCGTGGGCGCGCCACCGTTTCATCGAAGGCGACATCGTCGATCCTGTTACCTGCCGCGCCGCGTGCGAAGGCGTGGACATCGTTCTGCACGAGGCAGCGCTCGGGTCGGTGCCGCGTTCGATCGAAAACCCGCTCGCCACGCACGCGGCCAACGCGACCGGGTTCATCAACATGCTCGTCGCGGCACGCGACGCCGGCGCGCGCTTCGTCTATGCGGCGTCGAGTTCGACCTACGGCGACCATCCGGCGCTGCCGAAGGTCGAGGACGTCATCGGCCGGCCGTTGTCGCCGTACGCCGTGACCAAGTACCTGAACGAGCTGTACGCGGACGTCTTTGCGCGCTGCTATGGCATGCAGACGGTCGGGCTGCGCTACTTCAACGTGTTCGGCGCGCGGCAGGATCCGGAGGGGCCGTACGCAGCCGTGATCCCGCGCTGGGCGCGCGCGATGCTCCGTGGCGAGGCGTGCACGATCAACGGCGACGGCGAAACCTCGCGTGACTTCTGCTACGTTGCCAACGCCGTCCAGGTCAACCTGCGCGCCGCGCTCGTCGACGATCCGGACGCGCTGAATCAGGTCTACAACGTCGCGGTGGGCGGCCGCACGACGCTGAAGGAGTTGCACGCATGGATGGGCGAGCTGCTGCGCGAACGCCGGCCGCGCTTGCGGGTGGCCGCACCCGTCTACGCGTCGTTCCGTGCCGGTGACGTGCGTCACTCTCAGGCCGACATCGGCAAGGCGCGCCGACTGCTCGGGTATGCGCCGACGCACGACGTCCGCGCCGGTCTGGCCGACGCGATGGACTGGTATGTGCATCGCTTCGACCCCGGCCGCAGCGGGCGGGTCGCCGCTTCTGACTGAGGTTTCGAGACCACCGCGTATGACGAGCGCGATGGTCGGCACGCGCTGCGCGGTGCATCGGGGCCGGCGAGGGAACGCGCTCGCGCTCGCGACCCTGCTGCTCGCCGTCCTTTCCGCCGGTCCGGTGCCGGCAGCCCACGGGCAGACCGCTGCGCAGACGATCGCGCGCGTCAAGAGCGCGGTCGTCGCGGTCGGCACGTTCCAGCGCACGCGCGCGCCGCAGTTCCGTTTCCTGGGTACCGGATTCGCCGTCGCCGACGGTTCGCTGGTCGCCACGAACGCGCACGTGCTACCCGAGGTGGTCGATGCCGGCAATGACCCGGAGTCGCTGGCGATCCTTCTACCCGGCCCTGACGCGCAGCGAGCGCAGGTGCGAACGGTCGCGCGCGCGGCGCGCGACGACCGGCACGACTTGGCGCTGTTGAGAGTCGGCGGGCTGCCGCTGCCCGCACTCGTCGTGCGCGACTCGGCGGCGGTGGCGGAGGGCGATCAGTTCCTTTTCACGGGCTTCCCGATCGGAAGTGCGCTCGGCCCGTATCCGGCGACGCACCGCGCGATGGTCTCCTCGATCACGCCGATCGCGCTCCCGCCGGCCAACGCGCAGCAGCTCGACCCGAAGGTCGTGCGGCGCTTGCAGGCGGGGTCGTACGCGGTGTTCCAGCTCGACGCCACCGCCTATCCCGGTAACAGCGGCAGCCCGCTGTTCGATGCCGCCACCGGCGAAGTCGTCGGCGTGATCAACATGGTCTTCGTCAAAGGCACGAAGGAAGCGGCGCTGGCGCAACCCTCGGGTATCACCTATGCGATCCCGTCACGGCATCTGCTGCAGCTGCTGCGCGCGACCCGCTGACGCCGGCCGCTCGCGGTTTGGCGTGCGCCCGCTGCGATGAGCTTCGTCGCGGCGTTGAAAGCGACCTTCAAGGCGCTGGTGCTGCCGCCGGCTGGCCCGCTGCTGCTCGCGCTTGTCGGTCTGGCCTTCTGGCGCATGCGGCCGCGGCTCGCGCGCGTGCTCGTAGCGGTCGGCGTCGGTGTGCTGCTGCTGTTCTCACTGCCGATCGTCTCGTCCGCGCTGCGGCTGGCGGCGAGTGATACGAGGGTGCTCGATCCCGCCGCGGCGCGCGAGGCGCAGGCGATCGTGATCCTCAGCGGCGGGCTGCGTCGCGCCGCGCCCGAGTACGGCGGCGACACGCTCGGGCGTCTGGCGCTCGAACGCACGCGCTACGGTGCCAAGGTCGCGCGCGAAACGGGCCTGCCCGTCCTGGTGACCGGTGGCGCTTACGGGCCGACCCGTCCCGAGGCGCACGTCATGCGCGACGTACTCGAACGCGAGTACGGCGTGCCCGTCCGCTGGGTCGAGGATCGCGCGCGCACCACGCGCGAAAACGCGCGGTTCACCGCGCAGCTGCTGCGGCCGCTCGGCGTCGAGCGCGTCGTCCTGGTCGTCCACGCGTTCGATGTGCGGCGTGCACGCCTTGAGTTCGAGAGAGCCGGCCTGAGCGTGGTGCCCGCGCCGACGATGATCCCGCGTTTGGCGGTTGCTGGTGCCGCCGACTTTCTGCCGAGCGCGGAGGCGCTGCAGTCTTCCTACTACGCGCTGTACGAGCTGTTCGGGTACGCGGGCGTGCGGCTGGGCCTTTGACTCATCCGCGTCAACGAGCTGCCACGCTACAACGAAGGTCGGATCACGCCGACGGCCAGTCCTTCGATCGCAAACGGATCGCGTCTGAGGTCGACGGTAATCGGCGCGAAGTCCGGGTTCTCGGCGATCAGCTCGGCTTTCGCGCCCCTGAGTTTCAGCCGCTTGACGGTGACCTCGTCGCCGAGTCGCGCGACGACGATCTGGCCCGACTGTGCCCGTTCCTGCTTGTGCACGGCCAGCCAGTCGCCGTCCAGGATGCCCGCGTCGCGCATGCTCATGCCGCGCACTTCGAGCAGATAGTCGGCGCGTGGCCTGAACAGCAAAGGATCGACCGCCGGACGCCTGACGACGTTTTCCTGCGCGAGGATGGGACTGCCGGCGGCGACTTTACCGATCAGCGGCAGGCCCGCGGGCAGGCCAAGCTCATGCGCGGCTTCCTTCAGCGCGCGCACGGTTTCCGTGACGGCCCCCTTGAGCCGGATCCCGCGCGACGTGCCGGGCAAAAGTTCGATCAATCCCTTTTTCTGCAGCGCCTGCAGATGCTGCTCGGCCGCGTTCAGCGAGCGGAAGCCGAACGCGTCGGCAATCTCTTCGCGCGTCGGCGGCGCCCCGCTTTCCACAAGCGCTCGGCGGACGAAGTCGAGGATCTCGGCCTGTCGGGGAGTGAGGACGGAGGTCTCTTTGCTCATCGTTCGAGTCGTTCCTGCCAGTCGGCCAATACTGGCAATGTATACAGCCGTGGTGCGATTGGCAAGGAGGCCGCCGCCGCCGGCCCGCTTCGAGCGCCGGCGGCGGCGCTTGCGCCCTCGAACGCGCGATGCTGGCGAAGCGAGGCGGTCAGACCGAGCTCATCTGTTCGATCGAACGTCTCGGCGTGAAGGCGCGCGAGCCGACGGACAAGATAATCCGGAACATGCGTCGCGGACCCCATCGTCTTCTGCCAGTGGTCGCCGTTTGGGCGATCCTGGGAACGCTTGCGCTCGGCTCCTGCGGCGGGGGCGACGCACCCGCGGCGACGCCGCCGCCTTCCTCGCCGCCACCGCCTTCTTCGCCGCCGCCGTCCGTCCCGGACACGGCTGCACCGAGCGTGCCGGTGAATGTCTCCGCGACGGCGATGTCGTCGGTGTCGATCCGTGTGACCTGGAGTGCCGCAACCGACAACGTGGGCGTGGCCGGCTATCGGATCTTCCGCGACGGCAACCAGATCGGATCCGCGACGGCGACGACCTACGACGATTCGGGGTTGACCCCCGGGACGACGTATCGCTACGAAGTGGCCGCGTTCGACGCGGCCGGCAACGTGTCGGCGCGTTCGACATCGGCCTCGGCGGGCACGCACGCGGCCGGCGGTCGCGTCATCGGCGCGGGCCCGAGCGACTATCTGGCAAAGGTGCGCGCGCTGCAGCCCGGGGACACGCTGATGCTGGCGCCGGGCACCTACGATGATCCGAACGACGTACCGGGGCTGCCGGTGTTCAACCTGAACGGGACGCCGTCGCAGCCGATCACGATCACCGGTCCGGATAGCGGCGCGCGCCCGGTGTTGCTCGGGCGATCGACGCACAACACGATCCGTTTTTCGAATGCGAGCTACGTGATCGTGCGGAACCTCGATGTCGACGGACGCAATCTCGGCGGCTTCGGTGTCGCCGTGCAGGGGCTCGCGCACCACATCACGATCGAGGGGTTGCGCATTCGCGGCGTCGGCGGCGCACAGCAGATCGTCGGCATCTCGACGACGGGGTCCCCGACGTGGAACTGGGTGATCCGCCGCAACGTGATCGAGGGCGCAGGGACCGGGATGTACCTGGGCAACTCGACCGGCGGCAGTCCGTTCGTCGCCGGCGTCATCGAGAACAATCTGATCGTCGATACGATCGGCTACAACGTCCAGGTCAAGCATCAGGTGCCGTGGACGAACGTCCCCGCGGGCATGCCGACCGGCAGGACGACCACGATCATCCGCAACAACGTCTTCGTCAAGCGAAGCGACTTCGTCTCGTCGGACGGCCCCCGCCCGAACCTGCTGGTCGGCGACCAGCCATCGAGCGGGCCCGGCTCGGAGAACGGTTTCGAGATCTACGGCAACTTCTTCTATCAGAACCCGACCGAGGCGTTGTTCCAGGGCGAGGGCAACATCGCCTTCTACGGCAACGTGATGGTCAACGACGGCGGCAGCGCGGTGAACATCCAGCCGCACAATGGCGTCGTTCGCAACGTGCGGGTCTTCGGCAACACGATCGTTGCCGCGGGAAGCGGGATCAGAATCAGTGGGGGTGCCGGCTACACGCAGCACGTGACGGGCAATGCGGTGTTCGCGGCGACACCGATCAGCGGCGGCACGCAGGCTGCCAACACCACCGGCTCGTATGGAAGCGCCTCGACCTTCCTGAACAACCCGACGGGCGCGTTGGGCCAGCTCGACCTGTTTCCAAAGCCGGGCGCCCTGCGCGGCACGGCGCCCGATACGTCTTCGATCATGGGCTTTGCTGCGTGGGACCGCGACTTCAACGGTGCACCGCGCGACTGGTCCTTCCGCGGCGCGTATTCGGGTGAAGGGGTCAACCCCGGCTGGATGCCGAAACTCGAGGTCAAGCCTTAGCCGACCCTGCTTTGGACCTCGGAACGCCTGGTTGTTATCGATGAGCGCCGTGATAGACTGCGCCCACATTCGGAGTTGGGCCGGTGTCCGCTTGATGTGCGCATGTTTGCGCTGCGCGGCGCCGGCGAACGTTGATCGGATCGTCCCGGTGTCGGAACGTCCGCACTGCACGTAGCAGGCATTCCAGAACAACAGCCTGCGCTGCGCGGGCCACGCACACGGGTTCTTCGATTTCCGTTCGGTGATGGCCGGACGCTGCCGAGCCGACGCGCCGGATGCGCCGGACGCGCAAGGCGGCGGACAAACCTCGATCTTTCGCGATCGGAGCGATGAACACACAAGAGGCGAAGGTCGTCCTCGAGACGGCGCTGTTGACGGCGGAGCGGCCTCTGCCGATGGCCGAGTTGCGCAAGCTGTTCGCTGACGAATTGAACGCAGACACGGTGCGCGTACTGCTCGACGAGTTGCGGCGCGACTGGAGCGAACGCGGTATCGAACTGGTGACGGTGGCGTCCGGTTGGCGTTTCCAGAGCCGGCCGTCGATGCGCGTCTATCTTGACCGCCTGAATCCGGAAAAGCCGCCGAAGTACTCGCGCGCCGTGCTCGAAACGCTTGCGATCATCGCCTACCGCCAGCCGGTCACACGCGGCGACATCGAGGAGATCCGCGGCGTGACGGTTTCGCCGCAGGTCCTCAAGACGCTCGAGGAGCGGGGTTGGGTCGAAGTGATCGGCCATCGTGAGGCGCCCGGGCGTCCGGCCCTGTTCGCGACGACGCGCGCTTTCCTCGACGACCTCGGTCTGCGCTCGCTCGACGAACTGCCGCCGCTGGACGCCGGCGGCAGTGCGGTCGCCGCCGGCTTCGAACTGCAGTTCGCCGCCGCCGGGGCCTCGTTGTCCGAGGCCGAAGCGCCTTCACTTCCGCTCGCGCCTGCCGAAGCTGAACCGGCGCACGCCCCTTCCTGATCGATTCGATTCCGCCATGAACCACGCCGCACAGTCACCCGAACAAGACTCGACGACTCCGACCGCCGAGGTCGAGCCAGCGGCGCAACCGCGTGCCGCGGACGACTCGCGGATCGAGTCCGAGCAGTCGGGCGTCACCGGGACGGAGCCTCCCGACATCGCGACATCCGGCGGCGCGGAAGGCGAAGAGCGCCGTCCGCGCGGGCCGCATGGGCGCCGCCGGCGTGGCCGGGGACGCGGCCAGGGCCCGTCGCTCGCGACGCCACGTACCGAAGAGCCTGCGCGCGACGCCGCGCCGACGGACGAGGCGCCTGCGGCGTTGCTGGCCAGCGACGGCGACGAGATCAATCCCGCCGCCATGCCGCCTTCGCCGTTGCCGCGCGAGCTGCTCGAACGTGGCCGCCGGGCCGCCAAGCAGGCCTTGGCCGCGCAGTCGGACAAGCTGCACAAGGTGCTCGCCGATGCGGGCATCGGTTCGCGCCGCGATATGGAGGAACTCATCATCGCGGGCCGCGTGTCGGTCAACGGCCAGCCCGCGCATATCGGCCAGCGCGTGTTGCCGACCGATCAGGTGCGCGTCAATGGCAAGCCGCTGGTGCGCAGGCAACCCGGCAAGCCGCCGCGCGTGCTGCTGTATCACAAGCCGGCCGGCGAGATCGTTTCGCAGGACGACCCGGACAAGCGCCCGACCGTCTTCGACAAGCTGCCCAAGGTCTCCGGGGGCCGGTGGGTCGCGGTCGGTCGGCTCGACTTCAATACCGAGGGGTTGCTGCTGTTTACGACTTCGGGCGAGCTCGCCAACCGCCTGATGCACCCGCGCTATGAGGTCGAGCGCGAGTACGCCGTGCGCGTGCTGGGCGAACTGACCGACGAGCAGAAAGGGCGCCTGCTCGCGGGAGTGCAACTGGGCGACGGAACGGCCGCGTTCTCCAAGCTCGAAGAGGCGGGGGGCCAAGGCGCGAACCGGTGGTATCGCGTCGTTATCGCCGAGGGGCGCAACCGCGAGGTGCGGCGCATGTTCGAGGCGGTCGGTCTCGAAGTCAGCCGTCTGATCCGCATCCGCTACGGCGCAATCCAGCTTCCGCGCTCGCTCGCGCGCGGCCGCTACCAGGAGCTTTCGCCCGAGTGGGTCCAGGCCTGGATGCACGATCTCGGGATCGACTCGGAGGAACTGCGGGGCAAGTCCGCCGGCGGCGGCCAGCGGCCGCAGGGCCAGCGCAAGAACAACAAGGACCGGCAGGGGCCGCGTCAACCGGATCCATTGACGAGCACCGTGAGCTACATCGCGTCCGGCGGCTTGGGCGGGCACCGCGCCGGCACGGGCCCCCATCAACGCTTCCGCCGCCCCAAGTCGTCGCGGGGTTTCTGACCTCGCCCGATTCGGGCTAAGCCCTTGTTCCGACAAGGCCTGACCCCTATAATGCGCCGTTACCGAAGGGCTCGCGTCGGAACTTGATCGGGCGCCCATCGGCTGCACGCCGCGCCGGTCCTTGGTGTGCAGGCCTATTGAATTGCGAGGATGGGCTTTCGGGCCCATTTTTTTTTGGTTTTTGCCGGACTCGGCGCAAGTCGAAGCGCGGTCGGTCTTGCCGGTCGCCGGAGCGTTTGTTTTGACAGGGGTTACGAAGGAGTTGTACGCGCTGATCGAGCGCACGGTCGAAGGGCTCGACTATGAGCTGGTCGACGTCGAGCGCGCGGGGCACGGCTTGTTGCGCGTGACGCTCGACGCACCGGCGGCAGGCGGCGTGACGGTCGAGGACTGCGAGCGCGTGAGCCACCAGTTGACGCACCTGTTCGCGGTCGAAGGCGTGGACTACGACCGGCTTGAAGTGTCGTCGCCGGGTGTCGATCGGCGGCTTGCGAAGCGGCGTGACTTCGAGCGCTTCGCCGGAGCGCAGGTGCAGGTGCAGTTGCTGGTGCCGGTCGGCGGGCGCCGGCGCTTTCGCGGGCGGCTGCTCGGGGTGGCGGGCGCGGACGGTCAGGAGCGTGTGCGGATGGAACTGTCGCCCGACGATGCGGACGGGCGATCGGCCGCGGCCCGGCGAGTGAAAGGGCGTGCATCCGAAAGGAAACGGGGCATGCCGGACGAATTGGCGGCACCGCCGCAGACGATCGAGTTCGCGCTCGCGGATCTCGGCCGTGCGCGGCTGGTGCCGGTGCTGAACTTCAGGAGCGGGCAAAAATGAGCCGTGAAATTCTGCTGTTGGTCGACGCGCTCGCGCGCGAGAAGAACGTTCCGCGCGAGATCGTGTTCGGCGCCCTCGAGTCGGCGCTCGCCGCGGCGACCAAGAAGCTGTTCCACGAGGAGGACGTGGAGATCCGCGTCGCGGTCGACCGCGAAACCGGCGACTACGAGGCCTACCGGCGCTGGCTCGTCGTGCCCGACGAGGCCGGCCTGCAGGAGCCCGGCCACCAGATTCTCCTGTCGGAAGCACGCGAGCAGATCCCCGACATCGAGGTCGGCGAGTACATCGAGGAGCAGCTTCCGAAGCAGGAAGTCACCACCGGCCGCCGTTTCGCGCAGGACACCAAGCAGGTGATCCTGCAGAAGATCCGCGACGCCGAGCGCGAGCAGCTCCTGCAGGAGTTCCTGGCGCGCGGTGACCAGGTCGTCAGCGGCACGATCAAGCGGATGGACAAGGGCGACGCGATCGTCGAGATCGGCAAGATCGAGGCGCGGCTGCCGCGCTCCGAGATGATCCCGAAAGAGAACCTGCGCATCGGCGACCGCGTGCGCGCGTACGTGGCCAAGATCGACCGGCAGGCGCGCGGCCCGCAGGTGATCCTGTCGCGCACCTCGCCCGAGTTTCTGAAGAAGCTGTTCGAGCTGGAAGTGCCGGAGATCGAGCAGGGGCTGCTCGTCATCAAGTCCGCGGCGCGCGATCCGGGGGTGCGCGCCAAGATCGCCGTGTGGACCAACGACCGCCGGATCGATCCGATCGGCACGTGCGTCGGCATGCGCGGCTCGCGCGTGCAGGCGGTGACCAACGAGCTGGCGGGCGAGCGCGTCGACATCGTCCTCTGGTCCGACGATCCGGCACAGTTCGTGATCGGCGCGCTCGCGCCGGCGAACGTCAGCTCGATCGTCGTCGACGAGGACAAGCACGCGATGGACGTCGTCGTCGACGAGGACAACCTGGCGATCGCGATCGGTCGCGGCGGGCAGAACGTGCGGCTGGCTTCCGAGCTGACCGGCTGGCAGATCAACATCATGACCGCCGAGGAGGCGCAGCAGAAGCAGCGGGGCGAGCAGGAAGCCACACGCGCGCTTTTCATGGAGAAGCTCGACGTCGACGAGGAGATCGCCAACATCCTGATTGCCGAGGGCTTCTCCACGCTCGACGAGATCGCCTACGTGCCGGTCAACGAACTGCTCGAGATCGAGGCGTTCGACGAGGAGACCGTCGAGGAGCTGCGCACGCGCGCGCGCAACGCGTTGCTGACGGAGGCGATCGCTCGCGAGGAGAACCTCGAGAAGGTCGAGCCGGCGCTGCTCGAGCTGGAGGGCATGGACAAGGAGCTGGCGGCCAAGCTTGCCGCCAACAACATCAACACGCGCGACGACCTGGGCGAACTGGCGGTCGACGAGCTGGTCGAGATGACCGGCATCGACGAGGAGCGCGCCAAGAAGCTGATCATGGCGGCGCGCGCGCACTGGTTCGCCGAAGAGACGAGCAGCAAGTGATGGACGGCCACTGACCGACACGACGCAGGGCCGAAGCAACCAAGCAGCGAGGGACGATCATCTATGCCGAGCAACACCGTTTCCCAGTTCGCCGCGGAACTGAAGGTTCCGCCGCAGCTGCTGCTCGAACAACTGCGCGCTGCCGGCGTCAACAAGAAGGCCGAGAGCGACGCGCTGACCGAAGACGACAAGGCGCGCCTGTTGGACTCGCTGCGCAAGGCGCACGGCGCCGAGGCGCCCGAGAAGAAGAAGATCACGCTGACGCGCAAGCAGACCACCGAAATCAAGCAGGCCGACGGCACCGGGCGCGCGCGAACGATCCAGGTCGAGGTGCGCAAGAAGCGCGTCTTCGTCAAGCGCGACGAGGCGGCCGCGGCCGAACCCGAGGCGCCGCCGGCTGCTGCGCCGGCGCCGGTGATCGACGCCGCGGAACTCGCGAAGCGCGAAGAAGAGGCGCGCCGTGCGGCCGAGCTGGTCGCGCGCCAGATGGCCGAAGCCAAGGAACGCGCCGAACGCGCCCAGCGCGAGGTGCAGCAGGCGCAGCGGCAGGAGCAGGAAGCGCTCGACGCCGCCAAGGAGCGCGAAGCCGCGGCCAACGCCGAGGTCGAACGCATCCGTGCCGAGCAGCGCGCCGCCGACGAGGCCGCGAAGCAGGCGCAGCTCGCGCAGGAACGCGCGCGCCGCGCCGTCGAGGAAGAGGTCGCGGCGATCAAGAGCATGATGACGGCGCCGAAGAAAGTGCTGAAGGCGCCGACCACCGAAGGCACGCTGCACAAACCGGCGGCGAAGGCCGAGGTCAAGTCGGCCGAAGCGAAGAAGGAAGAGAAGAAACCGGGCGTCAAGGAGGTCAAGTCGGGCAAGCTCGCGTCGAGCTGGTCCGAGGACGCAGCCAAGAAGCGCGCGCTGAAGACCCGCGGCGACGCGCTCGGGGGGGCGGCCGGCTGGCGCGGTCCGAAGGGCAGGAACCGGCATGGCCGCGAAGAGCGCGGCGAGGAACGCGCTGCGCCGATGCCCGCCGAGCCGATCGTGCGCGAGATCAGCGTGCCCGAGACGATCACGGTCGCCGACCTCGCGCACAAGATGGCCGTGAAGGCTTCCGAGGTCATCAAGGTGCTGATGAAGCTCGGGCAGATGGTGACGATCAACCAGGTGCTCGATCAGGACACGGCGATGATCGTGGTCACCGAGCTGGGGCACACGCCGGTCGCGGCGAAGCTCGACTCGCCCGAGGCGATGCTGGCCGAGCCCGAGGCCGGCGCCGCGACCGAAGCGGTGGCCGAACCGCGTCCGCCGGTCGTGACGATCATGGGTCACGTCGACCACGGCAAGACCTCGCTGCTCGACTACATCCGCCGCACCAAGGTCGCCGCGGGCGAGGCCGGCGGGATCACGCAGCACATCGGCGCCTACCACGTCGAGACGCCGCGCGGGATCGTCACCTTCCTCGACACGCCGGGCCACGAGGCGTTCACGGCGATGCGCGCGCGCGGCGCCAAGGCGACCGACATCGTCGTGCTGGTCGTCGCAGCCGACGACGGCGTGATGCCGCAGACCCGCGAGGCGATCGCGCACGCCAGAGCCGCGGGCGTGCCGATCGTCGTCGCGCTGAACAAGATCGACAAGCCCGAGGCCAACCCCGAGCGGGTCAAGCAGGAGCTGGTCGCCGAAGGCGTCGTGCCGGAAGAGTACGGCGGCGACTCGCCGTTCATCCCGGTGTCGGCAAAGACCGGCCAGGGCGTCGACGAGTTGCTGGAAAACGTGCTGCTGCAGGCCGAAGTGCTCGAACTGAAGGCGGTGAAGAACGGGCCGGCCAAGGGCCTGATCATCGAGTCGCGGCTGGACAAGGGCCGCGGACCGGTGGCCACCGTGCTCGTCCAGAGCGGGACGCTGAAGCGCGGCGACGTCGTGCTCGCCGGCGCCTGCTTCGGCCGCGTGCGCGCGATGCTCGACGAGAACGGCAAGCCGATCCAGGAGGCGGGGCCGTCGATCCCTGTCGAGATCGTCGGCCTGTCGGACGTGCCGTCGGCCGGCGACGAGTTGATCGTGCTCGGCGACGAACGCAAGGCACGCGAGATCGCGCTGTACCGGCAGGGCAAGTTCCGCGACACCAAGCTCGCCAAGCAGCAGGCCGCCAAGCTCGAGAACGTGTTCGAGCAGATGGGCGAGGGCCAGGCGCGCACGTTGCCGCTGATCATCAAGGCCGACGTGCAGGGTTCGCAGGAAGCGCTCGTGCACGCGCTCACCAAGCTGTCGACCGACGAGGTCAAGGTGCAGGTCGTGCACGCGCAGGTCGGCGGCATCACCGAGAGCGATGTCAACCTCGCGCTGGCCTCGAAGGCCGTCATCATCGGCTTCAATGTCCGCGCCGACCAGCAGGCGCGCAAGCTCGCCGAGAGCAACGGCATCCAGATCCGCTACTACAACATCATCTACGACGCGGTCGACGATGTGAAGGCGGCGCTGTCCGGGCTGCTCGCGCCCGAGCAGCGCGAACAGGTGCTGGGCCTGGTCGAGATCCGGCAGATCTTCCGCGTGCCGAAGGTCGGCGTCGTCGCCGGCTGCATGGTGCTCGACGGCGTGGTCAAGCGCACCGCCAATGCGCGGCTGCTGCGCGACAACGTCGTGATCTGGACCGGCGAGCTGTCGTCGCTGAAGCGCTTCAAGGACGACGTGAAGGAAGTCAAGGCCGGGTTCGAGTGCGGTCTGTCGCTGAAGGGTTACGACGACATCAAGGAAGGCGACCAGCTCGAGATCTTCGAGCTGCAGGAAGTCGCCCGGACACTGTAGCCGCGGGTGCTGCCGCGGGCGGACGCAAATGCGCCAAAGTGCGAAGAAACCCCAGCGCGGCCAGCGCATCGCCGACCAGATCCAGCGCGATCTGGCCGAGATGATCCAGCGCGAGATCCCGCTCTCGCGCGCCGGACTCGTCACCGTCAGCGGGGTCGAGATCACGCCCGACTACGCGCATGCGAAGGTCTACTTCACGGTGCTCGGCGGCGACCCCGAGGCTGCGGCGAAGCTGCTCAACGACAAGGCAGGCTACTTCCATTCGCTGCTGTTCAAGCGGCTGCAGATCCACACGGTGCCGGCGCTGAAGTTCGTGCACGACGCTTCGGTCGAGAAAGGCTTCGAGATCGACAAACTGATCGCCGACGCCGTCGCGCCCGGCACGCCGAAGCCGACGCCTCGTCCCGAGTCCGACGACGGGGAATGAGGCGGCCGTGCCGAGACGACGTAAGGGCGACGCCGTCGACGGCGTGCTGCTGCTCGACAAACCGGGCGGCATCACCAGCAACCAGGCACTGCAGACGGCGCGCCGGCTGCTGAACGCGGCCAAGGCCGGTCACACCGGGACGCTCGACCCGATGGCGACGGGGCTGCTGCCGCTCGTCTTCGGCGAAGCGACGAAGTTCTCCGCCGACTTGCTCGATGCCGGCAAGGCGTACGAAGCGACGATCGTGCTGGGCGTTCGCACGGCCACCGGCGATGCCGAGGGCGAGATCGTCGAGACGAGGCCGGTCGGGGTGGGGCGCGCGCAGCTCGAGGCCGCGCTGGCGCGCTTTGCCGGGACGATCGAGCAGACGCCGCCGATGCACTCGGCGCTGAAGCGAGACGGCCGGCCGCTGTACGAGTACGCGCGCCGCGGCATCGAGGTCGAGCGTGCGGCACGCAGCGTGCGGATCGACCGCATCGAGCTGCTCGGTTTCGAAGGCACGCAGGTGCGCATCGCGATCGCCTGCAGCAAGGGCACCTACGTGCGTACGCTTGCGGAGGACATCGGCGCGGCGCTCGGCTGCGGGGCGCACCTGGCCGCGCTCCGCCGGACGCGCGTTGGCCGCATGACGCTCGAGCGCGCCGTCACGCTCGCTGCGCTCGAAGCGATGCCGGCGGCGGTGCGGCGCGAGTGGCTGCTGCCGGTCGACGCGCTGCTGCAGGACGTGCCGCGCGTCGATCTGGGCGATCGGCAGGCGGCGCTGTTCGCGCGCGGCGGCCAGCTCGATCTGGGCGCGCTGCGCGAGGCGCCGGGACGCCGCCGCGTGTATGGACCGGGCGCAAGGCTGCTCGGCGTGGCCGAGCTGGACGAGCACGGGGTGCTGAATCCGCGCCGGCTGATCGCCGGCGACAGCCCCGGCTGAGGGTGTCGTCGCGGCCCGGCGTGCGGCCCGCGCGGGCGGGCTGCGGCAGCGACCCGATCGAACGCAACGAATACATGGACCCCGGCGTGTGCCGGGGCGACGGACGAATCGAACAGGACGGTCTCATGACCCGCGCACTGCGCAACATCGCCATCATCGCCCACGTCGACCACGGCAAGACCACGCTCGTCGACAAGCTGCTCGCGCAGTCCGGCACGTTCCGCGACAACCAGCAGGTCGCCGAGCGCGTGATGGACTCCAACGACCTGGAGCGCGAGCGCGGGATCACCATCCTCGCCAAGAACTGTGCGGTCGAATACGAGGGGACGCACATCAACATCGTCGATACGCCGGGCCATGCGGACTTCGGCGGCGAGGTCGAACGCGTGCTGTCGATGGTCGACGGCGTGCTGCTGCTGGTCGACGCGGTCGAAGGGCCGATGCCGCAGACGCGCTTCGTCACGCGCAAGGCGCTCGCCCAGGGGTTGAAGCCGATCGTCGTCGTCAACAAGATCGACCGTCCCGGCGCGCGGCCCGACTACGTGGTCAACGCGACCTTCGACCTGTTCGACAAGCTCGGCGCGACCGAGGATCAGCTCGACTTCCCGGTGGTCTACGCCAGCGCGCTGAACGGCTACGCCGGGACCACACCCGACGTGCGCGGCGGCGACATGCGTCCGCTCTTCGAGGCGATCCTGGCGCACGTTCCCGTGCGCGACGACGATCCCGACGGGCCGCTGCAACTGCAGATCTGCTCGCTCGACTATTCGAGCTACGTCGGCAAGATCGGCATCGGCCGCATCTCGCGCGGCCGCATCCGCCCGGGGATGGACGTGCTGGTGCTGCACGGGCCCGAGGGCGCGCAGAACGCGCCGACCACGCGCGGCCGCATCAACCAGGTCCTCAAGTTCAAAGGGCTGGAGCGGCGGCTGGTCGACGAAGCGCAGGCGGGCGACATCGTGCTGGTCAACGGCATCGACGACGTCGGCATCGGCTGCACATTGTGCCCGCCGGATGCGCCCGACGCGCTGCCGCTGCTCAGAGTCGACGAGCCCACGCTCGTGATGAATTTCTGCGTCAACACGAGCCCGCTCGCCGGCCGCGAGGGCAAGTTCGTGACGAGCCGGCAGATCCGCGAACGGCTCGAGCGCGAACTGAAGTCCAACGTCGCGATGCGCATGCGCGAGACGGACGATGAGACCGTGTTCGAAGTCGCCGGCCGCGGCGAGTTGCACCTGACGATCCTGATCGAGAACATGCGGCGCGAAGGCTACGAACTCGCGGTTTCGCGGCCGCGCGTGCTGGTCAAGACGATCGACGGCGTTCGGCACGAGCCGTACGAACTGCTGACGGTGGACATCGAAGAGCAGCACCAGGGTGCCGTGATGGAGGAGCTCGGACGGCGCAAGGGCGATCTGCAGGACATGCAGCCGGACGGCCGCGGCCGGGTGCGCCTCGAGTACCGCATTCCGGCGCGCGGGCTGATCGGCTTCCAGGGCGAATTCCTGACGCTGACCCGCGGCACCGGCCTGATGAGCCATATCTTCGACGACTACGCGCCCGAGAAGCCGGGCGGGGTCGGCGAGCGGCGCAACGGCGTGCTGGTCAGCCAGGACGACGGCGAGGCCGTCGGCTACGCGCTGTGGAAGCTGCAGGAGCGCGGCCGCATGTTCGTCAGCCCGGGCGACAAGGTCTACGAAGGCATGATCATCGGCATCCATTCGCGCGACAACGATCTGGTGGTCAACCCGATCCGCGAGAAGAAGCTCACCAACGTCCGCGCCGCCGGCAAGGACGAGCACATCGATCTGGTGCCGCCGATCCGGCTGACGCTCGAGTACGCGGTCGAGTTCATCGCCGACGACGAGCTCGTCGAGATCACGCCGGCGAGCATCCGGCTGCGCAAGCGCTTCCTGAAGGAGCACGAGCGCAAGCGCGCCGAGCGCGAGGCGGCGTGAGCGACCGCGCAGCGCGGCACGCGCATCGGCGCGCGCTCGCGCTGATGGTCGCCGCGCCGGTCCTGTGGAGCATGGCGGGTGTGGTCACGCGGCAGCTCTCCCCCGAGCTGCAGCAGCACGGCCGCTTCGAGATCACGCTGTGGCGCAGCGCATTCGCCGCGCTGTTCGTCGGCGGCTATCTCGCCTTCTTCAAGCGCGACCTCGCCGGCAGCGTCGCCCGCGCGGGCGGTGCCGGGCTGCTGTCCGGGCTGATGTGGAGCGCGATGTTCTGCTGCTTCATGCTGGCGCTGACGCTGACCACGGTCGCCAACACGCTGATCGTGCTGGCGGTCGCGCCGCTGACGACGGCGCTGCTGGCGTGGGCCGTGTTGCGCGCGGCGGTGCCGGCGCACACCTGGGTCGCGATCGCGTTTGCCGCGCTCGGCATCGCCTGGATGTTCGCCGAAGGTCTGCGGTTCGAGGCGGACCGGCATGTGCTCGGGATGGCGATCGCTTTCGGCGTTCCGCTGGCCTCGGCGATCAACGTCGTCACGCTGAAGAAGCGCGGCGATTCGGTCGACCTCATTCCGGCGGTTTTCATCGGCGGCGTGCTTTCCGCGTTGCTGATGCTGCCGTTCGCGCTGCCGTTCCGTGCCGAGCTGCGCGACCTGCTGCTGCTGGCGCTGCTCGGCTTCTTCCAGCTCGGGCTGCCGTGCATGCTGATGGTGGCCGCGGCGCGGCACCTGGCGGCCGCCGAAGTGGCGCTGCTCGCGATGCTCGAAGTGCTGCTCGGCCCGCTTTGGGCTTGGCTCGGTGCGGCCGAAGTGCCGTCGCCGTCGACGCTCGTGGGGGGCGCTGTCGTGCTCGCGGCGCTCGTGTTCAACGTGGTCGGCGCGCGCGGCGTCCGCGCGAATCCCATCGGCTAAGCTCGCGCCATGGCCGAAGCCGCGACGGTCCGCGTTCGCACGGTGCCGATCGGCGCACCGCTGCAGTGGGTCGCGCTCGGGTGGCGCGACTTTCGCCGCTGCCCGGGCGCCGGGCTCGTGCACGGCGCTTTCGTCGCCGTCGGCGGCTGGGTCGTGCTCGCGCTGTCCTTCAGGTACTGGTGGCTTGCGCCGGGCGCATTCTCGGGTTTCGTGATCGTCGGGCCGATCCTGGCGACCGGGCTGTACGAACTGAGCCGGCTCATCGGGCGCGGAGAGTCGCCGGGTCTGTCGCACGCGATCGCCGCGTGGCGGCGCGGGACCTGGCAGCTCGTGCAACTCGGGCTGCTGCTGTCGGTGCTCGGGACGCTGTGGGTGGTCGGCTCCGCGATCCTGTTCAAGCTGTTCGTCAAGGTGCCGCTGCGCGGGCCGCTCGACTTCCTGCGCTACGCGGCGATCGAACAGGGCAACGTGCTGTTCCTGCTGTGGGCGGTCCTCGGCGGGCTCGGCGTGGCGATCGTTTTCTCGATCACGGCCGTTTCGCCGCCGCTGCTGCTCGGCCGGCGCATCGGGCTGAAGGCCGCCCTGCTGGCCAGCGTGCGCGCGGTCGGCGACAACCCGGGCCCGATGCTGATCTGGGCGCTCGTGATCCTGGTCGCGACGTCGCTGTCGATCGCGACCGCGATGGCGGGATTCCTGATCACCGTCCCGGTGATCGGTCACGCGACCTGGCACGCCTATCGCGCGCTGATCGACGCTTCCGATCTGCCGCTGCGCAACGAGTGAGCGATGGCGGACGGCACGCTCTTTGGTCTGACCGAGAGCCAGATCACCGACATCGGCATGACCTGGGGCGTGGGCGGCTTCATCGCCTTCATGCTGTTCATCATCTGGAAGCTCGCGCGCGACTCGAAGGCCGGCCGCTTCGGCACTTTCGTGCTGTTCTTCGTGCTCGCCTTCGGCATCCTCGGCTTCGTCGCCAAGAGCGTCATCCAATGGTTCCTGCAGCGATGAGTCCGTGGCGCTTCTGCGTAGCGCCGATGCTCGACTGGACCGACCGGCACTGCCGATTTTTCCATCGCACGCTGTCGAAGCGCGCGCGGCTGTACACGGAGATGATCACCACCGGCGCGCTGCTGCACGGCGACGTGGCGCGGCACCTCGACTTCGATCCGGCCGAGCATCCGGTCGCATTGCAGCTCGGCGGCAGCGAGCCCGCCGAGCTGGCGCAGTGCGCCCGCCTCGGCGAACGCTGGGGCTACGACGAGATCAACCTGAACTGCGGCTGTCCTTCGGAGCGCGTGCAGCGCGGCGCCTTCGGCGCCTGCCTGATGGCCGAGCCGCAGCTCGTCGCCGACTGCATCAGGGCGATGCGCGACGCGGTGTCGATCCCGGTGACGGTCAAACAGCGCATCGGGATCGACCGCAACGACGACTACGGCTTCGTCCGCGACTTCGTTGGCGTCTTGTTCGACGCAGGTTGCCGCGTGTTCATCGTGCACGCGCGCAACGCCTGGCTGAAGGGTCTGAGCCCGAAGGAAAACCGCGAGGTGCCGCCGCTGCGCTACGCGGTCGTCCATCGCCTGAAGCGCGACTTCGCCGACGCGACGTTCGTGCTCAACGGCGGCATCGAGTCGCTGGCGCAGGCGAGCGCCGAGCTACGGCAACTGGACGGCGTGATGCTCGGCCGCGCCGCCTACCACGATCCGTACCTGCTGGCTGCGGTCGACTCGGGGCTGTTCGCCGACCCGATGCCGCCGCCGTCGCGCGAAGCAGTCGTCGCATCGATGGCCGCGTACCTCGCACGACGCGTCGCCGCCGGCGATGCGCCGCGCGCGATCGTCGGACACATGCTCGGCCTGTATCACGGGCGACCGGGTGCGCGCGCGTGGCGCCGCATGCTGAGCGACCCGGGGTTTCTGGCCCGCGAAGGCGCCGCTGCGCTCGCCGCCACCGCGCGAGCCTTTTCCGCTCACCGGTCCGAGCGTGCGGCGGCCTGAGCGCGGGCGCGCCACGGTTTCACTGCGTCTTGCACTCCAGGTCGTAGTCCTCCTGCGCGCGGCGCATCGCCAGTTCGGCCGAGGCGCGCTGCTGCGGCGAGGCCGTCTCGAGGTCGCGCCGCGCATAGTTCACGCGCGTGGCCAGTTCGCGGCACAGCGCGTCCTTGTTGACCGCCACGGCGCGTGCCGGCGTCGGCGTGCGCTCCACGCGCACGGTGCGCGGCGCATCCTTGCGTTCCGCCGGTGCGCCCTTGGCGTCGGCTTCGACCGGCTGCGACGTGTCGACCGCACGGCTTCTCTTCGTTCCGGGCGGGCAGGTCTCGTTCGAGTAGGTGACGCGGCCGGCGGCGTCTTCGCAGCGCTGCACGTTGTTGGCAAATGCCGCAGGCGCGGCAAGCAGACAGGCGAGGGCGGCGATCGCACCGAAGGCCGGGCGGCGTTTCCCGGGGCGGATCCGTTCGTTGGCGCACAGCATTTTGATCTCCCTGGGCGCTGACCTGCCCGGCTGCTGATGAAACCAGTCTAGCCCGCCATCGGCACTCGCGGCGGCGCGGCGCGCTTCGTCCTGACGGACGGGTCGGCACAGCGGATCCGGTCGCACAGGCTCAGCCTCGGCGGCATTGCAGCTCGTACTGCTCTTCGGCACGCCGCGCCTTGCGCTCGGCATCGGCGCGCCTGGCGAGGGTGGCGCGCGCCAGCGCATCCTTCGCCTGCTCGAGCCGCAACGCGAGCTTGCGGCACTCGCGCGCCTTCGCCTCGTCCTTCTTCGCGCTCGCCTGCCGTTGCTTGTCGGCGCGCGCTTCTTCGGCCTTGCGCTCGCGCTCGATGCGGTCGAGCTCGCGCGCGTCGCGCTGCGCGCGCTCGCGCGCGGCCTTTGCATCGTCGGCATCCGGCGCCGCGCCCGGCGCCAGCGTACGGGCCGATTGTGTGCCCGGCGGGCAGGGTCCGTTCGAGTAGGTGACCGTGCCCCCGCCTTCGCAGCGCTGGATCGCCTGCCCGTGCGCGGCGCCGGCGGCGAGCAACACGGCGCAGCAGGCCAGCGCCGGACGAAGCAGGGTCTGCATGGGCGGCAGTGTAGGCGCGGCTGCGCGTGCGCTCAAAGGACCTTTCCGGGGTTCATCAGGCCGAGCGGATCGAGCGCCTGCTTGATCCGCCGCATCAGCGCCAGTTCGACCGGTGACTTGTAACGGACGATCTCCTCGCGCTTGAGCTGCCCCAGCCCGTGTTCGGCGCTGATCGAGCCGCCGCAGGCGGCGACGGCGTCGTGCACGATGCGGTTGATCGCCGCTTCCTCGGCGAAGGCCCGCGCGATCGGAACGCCGGGTTGCGTGCCGAAGTTGTAGTGCAGGTTGCCGTCGCCGAGATGGCCGAAGGTGTACGGTTTGATCCACGGAAAACGCGCCGCGAGCGCGGCATTGGTCCGCTCGACGAAGCCGGGGATCGCCGACACCGGCAGCGCGATGTCGTGCTTGACGTTGCCGCCGATGCGCGCGTGCGCCTCCGGGATGCCTTCGCGCAGCGCCCACAGCGCGCGCGCCTCGACGAGCGACTGCGCAACGACCGCGTCGCCGACGATCCCGGCTTCGATCGCGGCGCCGAGCAAGGACTCGAGCGTGGCGGCCGCGTGCGTCTCGCTCTCGTGGTCCGACAGCTCGATCAGCGCGAACCACGGCGCCGTTCCCCGCAGCGGCTGCGGCAGGTGCGGCAGCTCGTTGGCGACCGTCGCCAGGCACGCGTCCGACATCAGCTCGAAGCCGGTCAGCGTGGCCCCGGCGGCAGCGCGCGCGCGGCCCAACAGCTCGACGGCGGCGGCCAGCGTCGGCACGGCCGCGAACGCGGTGGCGAGCCCGCGCGGCTTCGGATAGAGCTTGAGCACGGCGGCGGTGATGATTCCGAGCGTGCCCTCGGCGCCGATGAACAAGTCCCTCAGGTCGTAGCCGGTGTTGTCCTTGCGCAGCGCGCGCAGCCCGTCCCAGACCTCGCCGTCGGGCAGGACGACCTCGAGTCCCAGCGCCAGATCGCGCGCGTTGCCGTAGCGCAGCACCGCAGTGCCGCCGGCGTTGGTCGACAGATTGCCGCCGATGGTCGCGCTGCCTTCGGCGGCGAGACTCAGCGGAAACAGGCGGTCGCGCTCCGCCGCCGCCTGCTGGACCGCTTGCAGCACGCAGCCGGCCTCGACCGTGATCGTGTCGTTGTCGGTGTCGATCGCCCGCACGCGATTCAGGCGCCGCAGGCACACGACGACGGCCCTGCCGCTGGCGTCCGGTGTGCCGCCGCCGACCAGCCCGGTGTTGCCGCCTTGCGGGACCATCGGCGCGCGCGCGGCCACGCACAGCCGGACGACGCGCGCGACTTCTTCCGTGGTCGCCGGCCGCACGACGGCGAGCGCCCGGCCGCGGTAACGCTTGCGCCAGTCGGTGAGGTACGGCGCCGTGTCGGCGTCCGCGGTCAGCACGTGCACGGCACCGATGGCCGCGCGCAGGTCGTCGACGAGGTTCATCCCGGGCGCTCCGCGCGGCGCCGTCGCGCCGCCAGCTTGAACGGGCGCAGATAGACGATCGCCGCAGTGAAGAACGTCGCCGCGAGCGCGAGCTCGATCCACGCGAGCGTCGAGTACGGCGCCGGCTCGAACGCGCGCACCGCCGCTTCGGCCACGTACAGCAAAACGATCAACGTGGCCCACTGGAAGGCGGCGGCGTCTGCGCGAACGAGCCCGCGCATCGGCGCGAGCAGCGGCAAGACCTTGAGCACGAGCCACGAGCCGCCCGGGCGCAGCGGCGCGAGCCAGAGCTCCCACAGCACGCACAACGCCGCGAGCGCGAACCACGCGCCGATGGCGACGCGTCGAGCGCCGCGCTGCGCGTTCGTGACCGCGGGCAGGGCGCCGCTCATCCGCGCAGCCTCAGCGCGGTCGAGGCGAGCCGGCGACCGAGCGCGATCGCGAGCCGCTTTTCCTCGTCGGTCAGCGTCTGTGGCGGGCCGTCGGGGCGAGCGTGGTGGCTCGCGCCGTACGGGCCGCCGCCGCTCGCGGTGGTCGACACGTCGCGCTCGGTGTACGGCAGCCCGAGCAGCAGCATGCCGTGGTGCAGTAGCGGCAGCATCATCGTGAGCAGCGTCGACTCCTGCCCGCCGTGCAGGCTGCTCGTCGACGTGAACACGCACGCGGGTTTGCCGGCGAGCGCTCCCGCGAGCCACAGTCCGCTCGTCGAGTCGAGAAAGAATTTCAGCGGCGCGGCCATGTTGCCGAAGCGCGTCGGCGAACCGAGCGCGAGCCCTTCGCACTCCTCGAGGTCGCGCAGCTCCGCGTACGGTGCGCCGTCCGGCGGAACGGCAGGCGCGCTGCGCTCGGTGACCGGCGCCACCGGCGGCACCGTGCGCATCCGCGCGTGCGTCCCGGCCACGCTGTCGATGCCCTGCGCGATGCACTCGGCGAGCCGCCGGGTGGCGCCGTGGCGGCTGTAATAGAGCACGAGAATGTCCAAGTCGATCCGACGCTCGCTAGTATCCGGTGCGGATTATGCTGAAACGGCCCGCGTGAGGTCCGGCCCGCACCGATGACGACAAAGCGCTGGCAGCGCGCCGGCCCGCTCTTCGAACAGGCGCGCGACGTGCTCGAGTTCGCCGCGCAGCGCGCGCGCGAGATGCGGCTGTCGCAGGTGGCCGGCAGCCTGACCTTCACGACGGTGCTGGCGCTGGTCCCGCTGCTGGCCGTCGCGCTGTCGATCTTCGCGACCTTCCCGCTGTTCGGCGAGTTCCGTGCGGCGCTCGAGAAAAACCTGCTGCGCGAGCTGTTGCCCGAGCAGTACGCCGCGCAATTGCTGCGCTACCTGGGCAACTTCGCCGCGAAGGCCACGCAACTGACCGCCTACGGGCTGCTCTTCCTCGCGGCCACGGCGATGCTGATGATCCACACGGTCGAACGGGCGCTGAACGAGCTCTGGCTCGTGCAGCAGCAGCGCCCGTGGACGCAGCGAATCGTCATCTACTGGACGTTGATCACGCTGGGGCCGCTTTTGATCGGCGCGAGCCTCGCAGCGACGTCCTATCTGCTGTCGGCTTCGGCGGGACTCGTGCAGCAGCTCCCGGGGCTGCTGCGTGCAGCGCTGGACCTTCTGCCGCTGGTCGTCAGCGGGCTCGCATACGCGGCGCTGTACGTGCTGGTGCCGAACCGCAAGGTCCGTTGGCGCGACGCGCTGATCGGCGGCTTTTCCGCCGCGCTGGTCGGAGAGGTGATCCGTGAAGGTTTTGCCGCCTACATCCGCACCGGAACCGTGGCGACGATCTACGGCGCGTTCGCCGCGGTGCCGCTGTTTCTGCTGTGGGTGTACCTGGCCTGGTTCGTTGTGTTGTTCGGCGCGGCGATCGCCGCGACGCTGCCGATGCTGCGCACGACGCGCTTCGCCGACGAGCGGCGCGCCGGCAACCGCTTCGTCACGGCGGTCGCGTTGCTGCGCGCGCTGTACGACGGCCATCGGCGCGGCGGCGAGGCGGCGCGCATCGACACCGAGACGCTCGCGCGCGCGGTGCGGCTGTTTCCCGAGGAAGCGGAGCGGTTGCTGGGCGAGCTGGAGCGCCTGAACTACATCGCTCGGCTCGAGGGAGTCAACGCCGGACGCTGGATGCTTGTCTGCGATCCCGAACGAACCGATCTCGTGGAAGTTTTCAAGCGTTTTGCGGTCGACCCGGCCAATACGCTCGTCGTGCGCGACGACGCGGTCCTGGGCGCTTGGATGAAGCGCGCGCTCGAAGCCGACTGGCTGCGCGCGCCGATCAGTCGCGTCTTTGCCGGCGGCGCCTGAGCAGTCAGGGCCGGCAGGCCGCGAGCGTCACCGTGCCGGCGGGCGGCCCGATCAGCTCGGCGAACGTCCGGCACCGACCGTCGATGCAGAGCCGGTAGTCGACGCCGAACTCCGAGCGCGCGAGCCGGATCTCACGATGCCAGCGGGCGTCCGGCCGGTAGTGCCACGCACCGTCCTGCAGCACGGCGCCGGCCGGGGGCTCCATGCCGGCGCCGCTGCCGCGGATGCGCGCGCCGGACAGATACAGCCACTCGCCCGCGACCACGTAGTCCTCTTCCCAGAGCACTTTCTCGACGGTGTGCTGCCAGGCGAGCGTGAAAGCCGTCGCCGGAACCGCGACGCGGAGGGTGCCCGCGACGAGACAGACGGCAAGCGCGGCCATCGGCCTACGCCTGGCTACGCGCAAAGCGAAGCCGCCCGCGTACGCGGGCAACGTGCCAGACGGCGAGCAGTGTCGTCATCCCGAAGCCGATCTCGTCGGTGACGGGCATGGCGGCGACGAGAAAACCCGCGGCCACGAACGCCCACGCGCGTTCGTACCAGCGCAGCGGCGCCAGCCAGTAGCCGACCGACGTGCCGCCCCACAGGATGATCGCCAGCACCGCCTTGAACGCGACGTACAACGTGTCGAGCCAGGTGCCCGATTGCAGCAGCAGCGACGGGTCAAAGACGCCCATGAACGGGATGATGAACCCCGGCAGCGCGATGCGCACCGCCTGCATGCCGATCTTCATCCCCGACACTCCGGCGAACGGGGCGGCCGCAAACGCGGCCAGCGCGACCGGCGGCGTGAGGTCGGCCATGATGCCGAAGTAGAAGACGAACATGTGCGACACGATCAGCGGCACGCCGAGTTGCAGCAGCGCGGGGGCGGCGATCGAGCTGGTGATGATGTAGTTCGGGATCGTCGGGATCCCCATGCCGAGCACCAGGCACGCGGCCATCGTCAGTACGAGCGAGGCGAGCAGGCTGTTGCTGCCGATGTCGACGATGAAGCCGACGAAGGTCGTTGCCGCGCCGGTCAAGGTCAGCACGCCGATGATTACGCCCACCTGCGCGCACGCGGTGCCCACCGGCAGCGCGTGGCGGGCGCCGTCGGCCAGCGCGTTCAGCGACAGCCGCAGCGTCTCGCGCCCGCCGTGGATGAAGTAGCAGATCGCCGCCAGCACCGCGACGATGGCGAAGAACACGGCGATGCCCAGCTTGAAGAAGCCCGCGCACGCCAGCCCCAGCACGACCCAGAAGACGATGCGCAGCGCGGTTCCTTGCAGGCGCAATGCCACCGCCATCGCGAGGATCAGGATCGCCGTCAGCGCCAGCCCGACCATGCCGGAGAACAGCGGCGTGAAGCCGCCCAGCAGCAGCCACACCAGCGCGATCAGCGGCAGCACCAGATACCAGCCGTCGAGGATCGCGCGCCACGCGCTGGGGCATTCCTCCGGCGGCAGCCCCATCAGCTTCAGCCGTCCCGCTTCCAGGTGCACCATCACGAAGCAGGCGAAGAAGTACAGCACCGCCGGGATCGCCGCCGCCTTGCAGATCTCGATGTACGGGACGTTGAGCGTCTCGGCCATGATGAAGGCGACCGCGCCCATCACCGGCGGCATGATCTGCCCGCCCATGCTCGAGGTCGCCTCCACGCCGCCGGCGAACGCCGGCTGGTAGCCGAAGCGCTTCATCAGCGAGATCGTGAACGGCGCGCTGGAGACGACGTTGGCCACCCCCGAGCCGCTGATCGTTCCCATCAGTGCCGAGGAGGCGACGCACACCTTCGCCGGCCCGCCCTGCGAGCGGCCGAACAGGCCCAGCGCGACGTCGTTGAACAGCTTGATCATGCCCGCCTGTTCGAGGAACGAGCCGAACAGGATGAACAGGAAGATGTAGGTCGAGCTGACGTAAGTCGGCGTGCCGTAGATGCCCTCGGTGCCGAAACCGAGCTGGCCGACGATCTGGTCGAGTCCGTAGCCGCGATGCTGTAGCGCCCCGGGCAGGTGTTCGCCGAACAGCGCGTAGGCCAGAAAAATGGCGCACACGATCGGCAGCGCCGGGCCCATCACGCGGCGCGTGGCCTCGAACACGAGCGCGATCGTCAACACGCCGACCGCCCAATCGGCGGCGGTCAGATCCCCCGCGCGCTGCACCAGCTCCGCTTCGAACACCCAGTGGTACAGGCCCGCGACGAAGGCCGTCAGCCCGAGCAGCCAGCCGAGCCAGTGGCGGCCCAACGGCGGATACAGCGCGAAGGTCATCAGGATCAGAAAGCCGACGTGCAGTGCGCGCACGACGGAGCTGGACAACGGGCTGAACGCGGCGGTGACGATCTGGAACGCCGAGAAGGCGATCGCGACCGCGAACACCGCCTTCGTGAGCGGCGGCCCGATCGCCTGCAACTCGGCCTGGTGCGACAAATGGCTCATCTGTTTCCGGCGCAGAAAAAGCGATGGCACAGCGGGCGCTGTGCCATCGTCAGTCGAGTGCCAAATATCGCCTACTTGATCAGGCCGGCTTCACGGTAGTAGCGCTCCGCCCCCGGGTGCAGCGGCACCGGCGGGTTCTTCGGCGCGTCCGCCTTGCTGATGGCCTTCGCCGCCGAGTGCGCAGCGACCAACTGATCGAGGTTGTCGAACAGCGCCTTGGTCATCGTGTAGACGACGTCCGCCGGCACGCCGTCGTGCGTGACCAGGAAGTTCTTGATCGTTGCGGTCTGCACCGCAGTGTCCTGGCCGCTGTAGGTGCCCGCCGGGATCACGCCCGGCTGGTAGGCCGGGTCGCCGATCTTCGCCACCACTTCGGGCGGGATCGCCACCACGCTGATCTTCATCGTGGTCGCCAGGTCGCGGATCGACGCCACCCCCAAGCCGGCCGACTGCAGCGTCACGTCGAGCTGGCGGTTCTTGATCAGCTCGACCGATTCGCCGAAAGGCAGGTACTCGACCTTGGCGAAGTCTTTGTACGACAGGCCGGCGGCTTTCAGGATCGCGCGCGCGTTCAGTTCAGTACCCGACCGCGGGGCGCCGACCGAAATGCGCTTGCCTTTCAGGTCGGCGAGCGTCTTGATGCCGGAATCCGCGCTGGCGACGATCTGGATGTAGTTGGAATAGATGCCGGCCACCGTGCGCAGCTTCTTCAGCGGCGTCTTGAAGCCCGCATCCTCGACGCCGTTCCAGGCGTCGGACAACGAATCGCCGAGCGTGAAGGCGATCTCGCCGCGACCGGCCTGCAGCAGGTTCAGATTCTCGACCGACGCCTTGGTCGCCTGCACCTGGACCTTGGCGTCCGGCATCGCTTTGCTGTAGATCTGGCTGAGCGCCACGCCGAGCGGGTAATAAACGCCCGCCTGACCGCCGGTCAGGATGTTGATGAACTTCTGCTGGGCGTTCGCCCCGACGCTGGCCGCGCACAGCGCTGCGGCGGCGAGCACTGAGCGGAACAGGGCCGAACGGGTCTGTCGCATGGTGCGGTCTCCTCTGAACGGGTTTGGAAAGAATCGTCGCGTGCGATTCGTTGCCGAAAGTATAGGGGCGGGCGCGTGGCGTCGGTGGCGTGACTGTCCGGACGGCAGTCGCGCGAGCGGCCCGGTTTACGCGGGGGCAACCGAAATCACCAGTGCCGCTGCAGCGAGCACGAGTGCACCGGCGACGCGGTCGGTCCATTGCACGTAGCGTGGATCGGTCGCGAGGTGCGCAGCGCGCGAGGCCAGAAAGCCGTAACCGGCGAGGATGAAGAACTCGGGCACGACCGAGCCCGCCGCGAGCCAGACCATCTGCGAGCCGATCGGAAGCCGCGGGTCGACGAACTGCGGCAGGATGGCGACGAAGAAGATCAGCGTCTTCGGGTTGGCCAGCTGCAGCGTCAGCCCCGATGCGTACACCGACCCCCAGGTCGATCCGCGCGCAGCCCGGTTCGACGCGGTGATCGGCGACGGCTGACCGAACAGCGCGCGCAACCCGAGATACAGCAGATACGCGGCGCCGATCCACTTGACCGCGAAGAAGAACGTCCGTGATGAAACGAGCACCGCGCCGAGGCTCGTCGCGGAGATCGCGAAATAGACCGCGTTGGCCGACAGGATGCCCAGCGTGGCGGGAAGCGAGCGGCGCGCCCCCAGCGTCAGCCCGTACGCGATCACGAGCATCACGGCCGGCCCCGGCGACAGCGACAGCGCCGCCTCGGTCAGCACGTACAGCCAGTACGTGTCCCAGTTGACTGCGTTCAATCGGGCGCGACGTTCAGGCCTTGGCCGCGGCGAAGATGCGCGCAGCGAACGATTCGAGCGCGCGCCGCACGCCTTCCGGGTTCTCGGCCATCATCGCGTGCCCGGTGTCGGGCAGCGTGACGACGGTCTTGTCGGCGATCGCTTCGGCGAGCGGCTGCGCCGCGCGCGGCGGCGTCATCTGGTCGGCCGCGCCGAGCACGAACAGCGCCGGGCAGCGCAGCGCGCGCGCCGCTTCCAGCCCGCGCGCGTACGCGTTGCACGCCGCGAAGTCGGTCGGTAGCACGCCGGCGCCGTTGACGCGCGCGATCCGCTGCATCAGCCGCAGGTTCTGCCACACGACGCTGAAGCCCGGCGCCGGATTGCCCGGTCGCACCGAAAACGGCGCGATCGAAGCGCTGTGCGACCAGACGTTGATCATGTCCATCGCCGCCGGCGGATCGTCGCGCGTGGCCGCGAGCAGCGCGTCGGACACGCGCATCGGAAACGCGGTCGCGGCGAGCGTCACGCCGGCGACGCGATCGGCGAGCCGCTGCGCCAGTTCGAGCGCGACGAGCGATCCCATGCTGTGGCCGACGAGCAGGAAACGCGGATTCGCGAGCGGCGCGAGCGAGCGCGCGACGCGGTCGGCAATGGCTTCGACGCTCGGTTCGGCCGGTCCGCGGCTGCGACCGTGGCCGGGCAGGTCGAGCGCGAGCACCGCGTAGCCGTGATGCGCGAGATAGCGGCTCTGCAGGATCCAGACGCTGTGGTCGTGTTGCGCGCCGTGCAGGAACACGATGCACGGCCGCGCCGCCTCGTACGCCTTGCCGCCGGTGTAGGCGTAGAGTCCTTCGAGCACCATCACGCCACCTTCGCCGCGGCTTTCAGCGCGCGCGCCAGATCGTCGATCAGATCGTCCGGATCCTCGAGTCCGATCGAAAGCCGGATCGTGCCCTGCGTGATGCCGGCGGCGGCGAGCTCGTCGTCCGGCACGCGAAAGTGCGTCGTCGTTGCCGGGTGGATGACCAGGGACTTCGCGTCGCCGACGTTGGCCAGATGCGAAAAGACCTTCAGCGACTCGACGAACCTGCGCCCGGCAGCGCGCGAGCCCTTCAGGTCGAAGCTGAACACGGCCCCGCAGCCGCGCGGCAGCAGGCGCTCGGCGAGGGCGCGGTCCGGGTGCGTCGGCAGCTCCGGGTAGGCGACGCGCTCGACGTTCGGCTGCGCGGCGAGGAAAGCGACGACCTTGCGCGTATTGGCGACGTGCCGCTGCATTCGGAGCGGCAGCGTCTCCAACCCCTGCAGGATCAGGAACGCGGTGTGCGGACTCATGCACGCGCCGAAGTCCCGCAGTCCTTCGCGCCGCGCCCGCAGCAGAAACGGCGCGACCGTGCTCTCTTCGGCGAAGTTCATGCCGTGAAAGCCTTCGTACGGTTCGGTGATCGTCGGGAATCTGCCGCTCGCCGCCCAGTCGAACGTGCCGCCGTCGACGAGCAGTCCGCCGATGGCCACGCCATGGCCGCCGAGGAACTTGGTCGCCGAGTGATAGACGAGGTCGGCGCCCAGCTCGAACGGCTGCATCAGGTACGGCGTCGTGAACGTGCTGTCGACCAGCAGCGGCAGCCCGTGCTCGTGCGCGAGCGCGGCGACGTTCGGGATGTCGAGCACGTCCAGCCCCGGATTGCCGAGGGTCTCGCCGAACAGCAGGCGCGTGTTCGGCCGGATCGCCGCACGCCAGGCGTCGAGGCGGCGCGGGTCGACGAAAGTCGTCTCGATGCCGAAGCGCTTCAACGTGTAGGCGAGCAGGTTGTGCGAGCCGCCGTACAGCGCGCGGCTGGCGACGATGTGCGACCCGGCGCCCATCAGTGTCACGATCGCCACGTGCAGCGCGGCTTGGCCGCTCGCGGTGGCGATCGCGCCGACGCCTTTCTCGAGCGCGGCGATCCGTTCCTCGAGCACGGCGACCGTCGGGTTCGAGATCCGCGAATAGACATGCCCGGCGCGTTCCATGTTGAACAGCGACGCCGCATGCTCGGAGTCCTCGAAGCAGAACGAGGTGGAGGCGTAGATCGGCACCGCGCGCGCGCCGGTGGCAGGGTCGGGTCGCTGCCCCGCGTGCAGCGTCAGCGTGTCGAAGCCGGGATATTTCGGGCCACTCATCGGATCGTCGCTTCGGTTCGGGAGTCAGGGCGTCAAGGCGGGTCGGCTGCCGCACGATCGTTCACGTGGCTAGAGGAGCACGAGGGGACCAGCCGAGTCCCCTCGTTCCAAATCTTGCGGCTTTGCCGCCGGAGCCGCGGCAACGCCGCGGCTCCGGCGGCATAATGCCACGCATGGACGCACGCACCGATTCGCGCCCCGAGCTGTACGCGCCGGTCGAGCCGTACGACAGCGGGATGCTGCCGCTCGACGACGTCCACACCATGTACTGGGAGACGAGCGGCAATGCGCACGGCGTGCCGGTGGTGTTCCTGCACGGCGGACCCGGCGGCGGCAGCTCGCCCGAGCACCGGCGCTTCTTCGATCCGGACTTCTTCCGCATCGTGCTGTTCGATCAGCGCGGTGCGGGCGCGTCGAGGCCCGTCGGCGAGGTGACGAACAACACGACCGCACACCTGGTGCGCGACATCGAAAAGCTGCGCAGCTACCTCGGCGTGCAGCGCTGGCTCGTGTTCGGCGGGTCGTGGGGCAGCACGCTCGGGCTGGCCTACGGCGAGGCAGTGCCGGAGCGCTGCCTGGGATTCGTGCTGCGCGGGATCTTTCTCGGCCGCGGCTCCGAGATCGACTGGTTCCTGTACGGACTGCGCAACGTCTTTCCCGAGGCGTGGCGCCGGTTCGCCGAGATGTTGCCGGCGGCCGAGCGCGGCGATCTGCTGCGCGGATATCTGAAGCGGCTGTTCGATCCCGACCCGCGCGTACACTTGCCGTTCGCGCGCGCCTGGAGCGAGTACGAGGGAAGCTGCTCCACGCTGCTGCCGAATCCGGAGCTGGTGCGGCACTTCGCCGACGAGGCGCTCGGCCTGGCGCGGCTCGAGGCGCACTACTTCGCGCACCGCTGCTTCCTCGCGCCCGACCAGTTGCTCAACAACCTGTATCGCGTCCGCCATCTGCCGGCCGCGATCGTGCAGGCCCGCTACGACATGGTCTGCCCGATCGTCAACGCCGACGAGCTGGCGCGCGGGTGGCCGAGCGCGCGCTACACCGTCGTGCCCGACGCCGGGCACTCGGTCTGGGAGCCGCCGGTGCGCGCCGCGGTCCTGCGCGAAGTCGAGCGCTTCAAGCAGCTGCTGGCATAGATCCGATGCCGCGCTTTGCCGCCAACCTGAGCACGCTGTACCCGGAGCACGCGCTCGTGGATCGCGCAGCGGCCGCCGCACGCGACGGCTTTGCTGCGGTCGAGGTGCAGTCGCCGTACGCGGTCGACGCGACCGAGTTCAGGCGCGCGCTCGACGATGCGCGCGTGCAACTCCTGCTGATGAACGCGCCGCAGGGCGACTACGACGCCGGCGAGCGCGGCTTGGCCGCGCTGCCCGGACGCGAGAGGGAGTTCGAAGCTTCGATCGCGCAGGGGCTCGACTACGCGCGCACGGTGGGCTCGCCGCGGCTGCACGTGATGGCCGGGCGCCCGCCGGCCGACTGCGCGCCCGACGAGTGTCTGCGCGCGTATCTGCGCAACCTCGCCTACGCGTGCGACACGCTGCGTCCGCACGGCATCACGGTAACGATCGAGCCGATCAACACGCGCGACATGCCCGGCTACTATCTGACCCGCCAGGAGCAGGGGGCCGACGTGATCGCGGCATTGCACAAGGCCAACCTCGGTCTGCAACTGGACTTCTACCACTTGCAGATCATGGAGGGCGATCTGGCGCGACACCTGGAGCGCTATTTCCCGCTCGTCGCGCACGTGCAGATCGCCGGCGTTCCCGAGCGGCACGAGCCGGACGTCGGAGAAATCAACTACCCGTACCTGTTCCGCCTGCTCGACCGGCTCGGGTACGCCGGCTGGGTCGGCTGCGAATACCGGCCGGCGCGCGGAACGGCGCCTGGCGGCACCTCGGCCGGGCTGGGCTGGCTGCGGCGCGTCTGACGTTTCGCATCGGCGCGCGCATCTCGCCCAAGCGAGGTGATTCACGCCGCCGCGGCCCTGGGCTAGGATCGTTGCACGTCGTGGGCGACGGCGAGGGGAGACCAACGATGAAAGTCAGCGACATCCTGCGGGTCAAGGGCAACGCGCTGTTCACGGTGACACCGAATCACACGCTGTGGTCGGTGGTGCAGACGATGGCCGAAAAGGACATCGGCTCGGTAGTGGTGATGGAGCATGGCGAACTGGTCGGCATGCTGACTTTCCGCGAGCTCATCAAGACGCTCTACGAGAACAAGGGGTCGATCGGCGATCGGCTCGTGCGCAGCGTGATGGACGACTCGCCGCTGACGACGACGCCGGACACCGACGTCAACGAAGTGCGCCGCCTGATGCTGGAAAGCCACGTGCGCTACCTGCCGGTGCTCAACGGGCGCGCGCTCGAGGGCGTGATCTCTTTCTACGACGTGGCCAAGGCGGTGCTCGAGGAGCAGAGCTTCGAGAACCGCATGCTCAAGGCCTACATCCGCGACTGGCCCGAGCAGGAGTCGGTCAGCGGCTGACGCCCGCGCTTCGCCGGCGTCGGCGTGGCGCCCGCCGGCCCGGGCACGCCGCCGCCGGAGGCGACGGCCGCGGCCCGCTGCTAGACCAACGGATGGCGCTGCCGGCGGCGTCGCTCGCGTTGGCGACCGCTGCCTGAGGCGCAGCGAACCGCGGGTATCAATGCGCGCGACCGCAGCAGGGCACGCTGGACCGCTGCGCGTCGCCCTCTACGATGGCGGGCACGATGCGTCGCCGCCAATGGCTCCACGTCCCGGTTCGATTTCATGCCAGAGCGCCCGCCGACGGCGCGGCACGGCTTGCGACGAACGCGTTTCGCTGACGCAAGGTCTTTCGGCTCGCACGACAACCACCACCGAGGGGTCCCGGCCGTGTCTTCCTCCGGACAGTTCGCGCTGCTCGCGCAGCGGCGCTTCGCGCCGTTCTTCTCGGCGCAGTTCCTTGGTGCGGCCAACGACAATGTCTTCAAGTATGCGTTCACGCTGCTCGTCACCTACAGGGCGGCCGATTACTCGACGCTCGCGCCGGCGCTCGCGGTCAACCTGATCGCGGCGCTGTTCGTGCTGCCGTTCCTGCTGTTCTCGGCGACCAGCGGGCAGCTCGCCGACAAGTACGACAAGGCGCGACTGATGCGGCTGGTCAAGCTGTTCGAGGTCGCGATCATGCTGGCCGGCGCCTGGGGCTTCTGGACGCAGCGTTTCGAAGTGCTGCTCGCGTGCACTTTCCTGATGGGGCTGCACTCGACGCTGTTCGGCCCGGTCAAATACGCCTACCTGCCGCAGGTGCTGACGCCGACCGAGATCGTCGGCGGCAACGGACTGGTCGAGATGGGCACCTTCGTCGCGATCCTGCTCGGCACGATGACCGCCGGCGCGCTGATCGACGCCGGCCCGGCAGGCCACCTGTACGCCGCCGCCGTCTGCGTGGCGCTCGCGCTGGCCGGGCTGGCGGCCAGCCTTGCGATCCCGTCGGCAGCGCCTTCGGATCCGAAGCTCGCGATCGACTGGAACCCGCTTCGCGTCACATGGCGCAACGTGCAGGTCGCGCGGCGCGACCGCGCGGTGTTCCTGTCGGTGCTCGGCATCTCGTGGCTGTGGTTCTTCGGCGCAGTGTTCCTCACCCAGTTCCCCCAGTTCGCGCAGCACACGCTGCGCGGCGATCCGGCGGTGGCGACGCTGCTGCTGGCGGTGTTCTCGACCGGCATCGGGGCGGGCTCGCTCGCCTGCGACCGCATGTCCCGCCACCAGGTCGAGATCGGGCTCGTTCCCTTCGGCTCGATCGGCATGTCGGTGTTCACCGTCGACCTGTACTTCGCGGCGCATGGCCTGCCGGCGAGCGCCCCGCTGACCGCGGCTCAGTTCCTCGCGGCCCCCGCGCACTGGCGCGTGCTCGCGGACCTGTTCCTGATCGCGTTGTTCGCCGGTTTCTACAGCGTTCCGTTGTACGCGCTGATCCAGACGCGCAGCGAGGCCACCCATCGGGCGCGCATCATCGCTTCGAACAACATCCTGAACGCCGTCTTCCTCGTCTTTGCCGCGGGCTTCGCCGCGCTCGCGCTCGGGCCGCTCGGGCTGTCGACTCCGCAGCTGTTCCTGCTGACCGCGCTGCTCAATGTGCTGGTCGCGGCCTACATCTACACGCTGGTGCCGGAGTTCCTGCTGCGCTTCCTGTCGTGGCTGCTCGTCAGCGCGGTCTACCGCGTTCAACGACAGGGGGTCGAGCGCATTCCGGCCCGAGGGCCGGCCCTGATCGTCAGCAACCACGTGAGCTACGTCGACGCGCTGGTGCTGATGGCGATCAGCCCGCGCCCGATCCGCTTCGTGATGGACTCTGCCATTTTCCGCATTCCGGTGCTTTCGTGGCTGTTTCGCCAAGTCAAGGCGATCCCGATCGCGCCGGCCAAGGTGGACGCCGCGCTGATGGAGCGCGCATTCGAGCGCGTGTCGGAAGCGCTGCGCGACGGGCAACTTGTCTGCATCTTTCCGGAAGGGCGGATCACCGACGACGGCGAGATCGGTCCGTTCCGCCCGGGCATCGCGCGCATCCTCGAGCGCGACCCGGTGCCGGTGATTCCGGTCGCGCTGCAGGGGCTGTGGGGATCGTTCTTCTCGCGCCGGGGCGGAGCGGCCATGACGAAGCCTTTCCGCCGCGGGCTGTTCTCGAAGATCGGCGTCGCGGTCGGCGTCCCGGTCGCGCCGGCCGACGCGACACCCGAAGCGCTCCGCGCGATGGTCGCCGCGCTGCGCGGCGACTGGAAGTGAAAGCGCGTCGCTCGGCGCGCCACTAGAATCCAACCGTTATCGAGAGACGCTTCATGGCCGGTTCGACGTTCGGGCATCTGCTTCGGGTCACCAACTTCGGCGAATCGCACGGCCCGGCGATCGGCTGCGTGATCGACGGCTGTCCGCCGGGGCTGGCGCTGTCCGCGGACGATCTGCAGCCGGATCTGGACCGGCGCAAGCCGGGCACGTCGCGCCACGTGACACAGCGGCGCGAGTCGGACCGCGTCGAGATCCTGTCGGGCGTGTTCGAGGGGCGAACGACCGGCACGCCGATCGCGCTGCTGATCCGCAACGAGGACCAGCGCAGCAGCGACTACGCGAACCTCCTCGACACGTTCCGACCCGGCCACGCCGACTACACCTACTGGCGCAAGTACGGCATTCGCGACCCGCGCGGCGGCGGACGCTCGTCGGCCCGGTTGACCGCGCCGATGGTCGCCGCCGGCGCGGTCGCGAAGAAGTGGCTGCGCGAGCGTTACGGCACGCGTGTGCGCGGCTGCCTTCAGCAGCTCGGCGAGATCGAGATTCCCTTCGTCGCATGGGAGCACGCGGAGAGCAACCCGTTCTTCGCGCCGAACGAGGCAATCGTTCCTCGACTCGAGGCGTACATGGACGCGCTGCGCAAGCAGGGCGACTCGTGCGGTGCGCGCCTGCGCGTGAGCGCGACCGGCGTGCCGGTCGGGCTGGGCGCGCCGCTGTACGACAAGCTCGACGCCGACATTGCCTACGCGATGATGGGCATCAACGCCGTGAAAGGCGTCGAGATCGGCAGCGGCTTCGGTGCGGTCGTGCAAAAGGGCAGCGAACACGGCGACGAGCTGACACCGCAAGGCTTTCTGTCGAATCACGCCGGCGGCGTGCTCGGCGGCATTTCAACGGGGCAGGACATCGAGGTGTCGATCGCGATCAAGCCGACATCGAGCATCCGCTTGCCGCGCCGCTCGATCGACCGCAACAATCGGCCGGTGACGGTCGAGACGCACGGCCGCCACGACCCGTGCGTCGGCATTCGCGCCACACCGATCGCCGAGGCGATGCTGGCGCTGGTGCTGATGGACCACGCGCTGCTGCATCGCGCGCAGAACGCCGACGTCGAGCTGCCGGTGCCGCCGATCCCCGCGCGTGCGCCGAAGGACGCATGACGGGGCAAGCGGCCGCCGCGCGCGCCGTTGACTGGCGGCTCGGCGCCTTCTTCGCCGCGTACTTCGCGACCGCCGGCGTTTTCGCACCGTACCTTCCGCTGTATCTGGAAAGCCGCGGCCTGACCGCGGCACAGATCGGCATCGTGCTGGCGATGACGCAGGGCATGCGCGTGGTCGGCCCGAACTTGTGGGGCTATCTGGCCGACCGCACGTCGCACCGCGTCGCGATCCTGCGCTGGACGGCGCTCGCGACGTGCGCGTGCTTTGCGCCGATCCTGCTGGCGGGCGGATTCGGCTGGGTCTTCGCCGTGATGTTCGCGTTCAACCTGTTCATCACGGCGCAGATCCCGGTCGGCGAATCGATCACCGCCGCGTGCCTGCGAATGGACGGCTCCGGCCCTTCACGGTACGGGCGTCTGCGTGCGTGGGGATCGTTCGGCTTCGTCGCGCTCGTGCTGGCCGCGGGGCCGCTTTTCGACTGGGCCGGTATCGCCTGGCAGCCCCACGTCGGGCTGGCACTGCTCGCGCTGTTGGCGGCGACGACTTTCTTGATCCGGGAACCGCGCCACGACGCGTCCCAGCATCCGGGGGTGTCGGTGCGCACGCGGCTCGGCGAGCCGCGCGTTCGCTGGTTCCTTGCGTCGGCGGCGCTGATGGTGTTCGCGCACGGCGCGTTCTACACGTACTTCTCGCTGTACCTGGCGCAGCTCGGCTACAGCAAGACGCAGATCGGCGCCTTCTGGGTCGTCGGCGTCGTCGCCGAGATCGTCTTTTTCTACACGCAAGGGACGTTCTTCGCGCGCTACGGCGCGTTCCGGCTGCTGGCGGCGAGCTTCGTGCTCGCGGCGCTGCGCTTTTTGCTGATCGCCGAGTTCGCGCATCTCTGGCTTCTGCTGCTGGTCGCGCAGCTTCTGCACGCCGCAAGCTTCGCCGTTCATCACAGCGCGTCGATCCTGACGATCCAGCAGTGGTTCGCGGGGCGCGCCAGCGCTCGCGGCCAAGCGCTCTACATCAGCGTCGGATACGGCGTCGGCGGAACGGCCGGCAGCCTTGTCGCCGCATGGCTGTGGTCCGCGTTCGGACCGTCCGCGGCGTTCCTGTCGAGCAGCGCGGCGGCGCTTGCCGGCTGGTGGGCCGTGCAGCGCACGCGTACGCTGGATCGCGCCGCGCACGCGCACGCGGCCGCATCGACAGGTTGATACGGAGGAGTTCGGATGTTGAACAAGGCCACACGGCGCCGCCTCGCATGGACCGCGTTCGGGGCGGCGCTGGCGATCACCGGTTGCCAGACCGTGCAGACGACGCGCGGCGGCGTCGTTGGCGTCGAACGCCCGCAGCGAATGGCGATTTCGGCGCAACAGGTCGACAGCGTCGCGCGCCAGCAGTATGCGCAGATCCTCGAGGAGGCCGACCGGAAGGGACGGCTGAATCGCGATACGAGGCAGACGGAGCGCGTCCGCGCGATCGCGCATCGGCTGATCCCGCAAACGGCGGTCTTCCGCGAAGACGCGCTCGGCTGGCAGTGGGAGATCAACGTGATCACGTCCGACCAGATCAACGCGTGGTGCATGCCCGGCGGAAAGATCGCCGTGTACACGGGACTGATCGAGAAGCTCAGGATCAGCGACGACGAGCTGGCGGCGGTGATCGGGCACGAGATCGCGCATGCGTTGCGCGAGCACGCACGCGAACGCATGTCGCGCCAGATGGCCACCGGGGTCGGGCTCGCGGCGATCGAGATCCTCACCGGCGTGCGTCTCGGCGATCTGGGCCAGATGCTTGCGCAGAGCATGTTCGTGCTGCCGAACAGCCGCGAGAACGAACAGGAGGCCGACCGGATCGGCGTCGAACTCGCGGCGCGTGCAGGCTACGACCCGCGCGCGGCCGTCACGCTGTGGAACAAGATGGCCGGGCAGGGCGGGAGTCAGCCGCCCCAGTGGCTGTCGACACACCCGTCGCACGAAACGCGCATCCGCGACCTGCAGGCGTACTCGCAGCGGGTGCTGCCGCTGTACGAACAGGCGAAGCGGCGCTAGCCGACGATCAGATCGACCGTGGCACTGAGCCGCGTGGCCTGCGCGAGCGGATGGGTCGATTGCGTAGGCTGCAGCTTGAGCGTCACCGCGGCGCGCTCGGTTTCGTCGAGCTGCCGATAGAGGAAGTCGCGCGCGTTGTCTGGATGGGCGTCCAGATACAGCTGGGTCGGCAGCGTCGGCATGCCGGCCGCCGCGACACGCACGTGGATGTGCGGCGTACGGCCGGGGTAGGGCACCGGCTCGATGGTTCGGAAGTGAAACGCGCCCGCCGCGTCGGTGGTGGTCGTGCCGTAGCCCTGGAAGTGGGGGTCGCGCTTGTCCACCGCGCCGCCTGCCGGGTGGTGATAGACGGCGTTGGCGTCGCACTGCCAGATCTCGACCAGCGCGCCCGCGACCGGCGCGCCGCGCGCCGTCAACACGCGCCCGGTCAGGTACAGCGGGGTACCGCGGCTCAGGACGCGCCCGTTCTCGACGGTGAGCAGGTCGGCATCGGTGGCGCGCGGACGCTCCGATGCATCGCGCGGGTAAAACGGCCCGAGCGTCTGGCGCGGCGTCGAGCGCAGAGGGTTCGCGGTCTGCGCCTGCGCGGCATGAAAGCCCGCAGCCAGCGGCAGGCCTGCCAGCGCCGCGAGCGCGTGACGCCGGCGCAGCGTCGACAGGTTGTTCGGGCGATCGTTCATCGGCGCTCCCGCGTGTGCAGTGTCCCTCAGACCCAGCGGCGGTTGCGCCGGTTCCGCAGCCTGCCATGACGCATCGCCGCGGGTGGACGAAACCCAATCTCCACGCGGGTTTGCGTGGATGCGCGTGGCATAATCGACGCACGCCGCGCGCACCGCGCACCGCACTCCGACATGGCCGCAGCACGCACGCTTTACGACAAGCTCTGGGATGAACACGTCGTTCACGCAGAACCCGACGGCACGACCATCCTGTACATCGATCGGCACCTCGTCCACGAGGTGACGAGCCCGCAGGCGTACGAGGGGCTGCGCATCGCGGGCCGCAAGCCCTGGCGCGTGTCGTCGATCGTCGCGACCGCCGACCACAACACGCCGACGACCGATTGGGAGCGTGGGCTCGACGGGGTCACCGACCCGACGTCGCGCGAGCAGATCGTCACGCTCGACGCGAACATCCGCAAGTACGGCGCCGCCGCGTACTTCCCGTTCCTCGATCGGCGACAGGGCATCGTGCACGTGATCGGTCCCGAGCAGGGCGCCACGTTGCCCGGCATGACCGTCGTCTGCGGCGATTCGCATACGAGCACGCACGGGGCGCTGGGCGCGCTCGCCTTCGGCATTGGCACGTCCGAAGTCGAGCACGTGCTCGCCACACAGACGCTGCTCGCGAAAAAGGCGAAGAACATGCTGGTGCGCGTCGAGGGCGAACTGCCTGCAGGCGTCGCAGCGAAAGACGTGATCCTTGCCGTGATCGGCCGCATCGGTACGGCCGGCGGCACGGGGCACGCGATCGAGTTCGGCGGGTCGACCGTGCGCGCGCTGTCGATCGAAGCGCGAATGACTCTGTGCAACATGGCGATCGAAGCCGGCGCGCGCGCCGGTATGGTCGCGGTCGACGACAGGACGATCGACTACGTTCGCGGTCGGCCCTTTGCGCCGAGCGGCGCCGAGTGGGACGCGGCCGTTTCACACTGGAAGACACTGCGCTCGGATCCGGGCGCGCGTTTCGACAAGGTCGTCGAAGTCGACGCCACGGCGCTGAAACCGCAGGTGAGCTGGGGCACGTCGCCGGAAATGGTGACGTCGATCGATGGCAGCGTGCCCGACCCGGGAAGGGAAACCGATCCGGTGCGGCGCGAAGGCATCGAGCGCGCGCTGCGGTACATGGGTCTGGCGCCGAACACGCCGATCACGCGGATCTCGATCGACAAGGTCTTCATCGGCTCGTGCACGAATTCACGCATCGAGGACCTGCGCGCTGCGGCCAGCGTTGTGCGCGGCAGACGCGTTGCGGCCAACGTCAAGCTGGCCATGGTCGTTCCGGGGTCGGGGCTGGTCAAGCGGCAGGCGGAGGCGGAAGGGCTCGACCGCGTGTTCCGCGAGGCCGGCTTCGAGTGGCGCGAGCCCGGCTGCTCGATGTGCCTCGGCATGAACGCCGACCGGCTCGAACCCGGCGAGCGCTGTGCATCGACGTCGAACCGCAACTTCGAGGGGCGGCAGGGCGCCGGCGGACGCACGCACCTGGTCAGCCCCGCGATGGCGGCGGCGGCCGCCATCGCGGGGCATTTCGTCGATGTCCGATCGATTCACTAGAAGGAAGATCACGATGAAAACGACCGTGAAAATCGCAGCCCTGTTTGGCGTCGCGTCGCTGCTGGCCGCGTGCAACACGATGGAAGGATTCGGCAAGGACCTGAAGGCCGCGGGCGACAAGATCTCGGGCAGCGCAAGCAAGGACACCAAAGAGGAGCCGAAGAAGACCACCGCTCCCGCACCGGCGCCTGCTCCGGCCAAGCGCTACTGAGATGACGCCATTCACGCAGCACACGGGACTGGTTGCGCCGCTGGACCGCGCGAACGTCGACACCGATCAGATCATCCCGAAGCAGTTCCTGAAGTCGATCCGGCGCACCGGTTTCGGCGCGAACCTGTTCGACGAGTGGCGCTATCTCGATCGCGGCGAACCCGGCATCGACAACAGCCGGCGCCCGCTGAATCCCGAGTTCGTGCTCAACCAGCCGCGTTATGGAGGCGCATCGATCCTGCTCGCGCGCCGCAACTTCGGCTGCGGATCGAGCCGCGAGCACGCGCCCTGGGCGATCGCCGAGTACGGCTTCCGGGCGTTGATCGCACCGAGTTTCGCCGACATCTTCTTCAACAACTGCTTCAAGAACGGCCTGTTGCCGATCGTTCTCGACGAAGCGATCGTCGATGCGCTGTTCGGCGAAGTGCACGCGACGCCGGGCTACACGCTGGCGGTCGATCTCGCGGCCCAGACCGTGACCACGCCCGCGGGCCGCGTCATCCGTTTCGACGTCGACCCGTTCCGCAAGGAGTGCCTGCTCAACGGCTGGGACGACATCGACCTGACGCTGCGTCACGCCGACAAGATCCGCGCTTTCGAGACGGAACGCCTCAAACGCTATCCGTGGCTGGCCAAGCAGCCGGCGGTCTGAGGTTCGCGATGAAAGTTGCCGTGTTGGCCGGCGACGGCATCGGCCCCGAGATCGTCGCGGAAGCCCTCAAGGTGCTCGATCGGCTCGCTCGCGACGGGCTGAAGTTCGAGTTCGAGCACGCCCTGGTCGGCGGCGCGGCTGTCGACGCGCACGGGGATCCGCTTCCTGCCGCGACGCTGGAGACGGCCCGCCGCGCCGACGCGGTGCTGTTCGGTGCGGTCGGCGGGCCCAAGTACGACGCGCTGCCGCGCGCGCAGCGGCCCGAGCAGGGACTGCTTCGATTGCGCAAGTCGCTCGGCCTGTTCGCCAACCTGCGGCCCGCAGTGATCTACCCGGAGCTCGCCGCCGCTTCGACGCTGAAGCCCGAGGTCGTCGCGGGACTCGATTTGCTGATTGTGCGCGAACTGACCGGCGACATCTACTTCGGGCAGCCGCGCGGCATCCGCCGGCTCGACAACGGCGAGCGCGAGGGCTTCGACACAATGCGCTACAGCGAAAGCGAGATCCGACGCATCGCGCACGTGGCGTTCCGCGCTGCGCGCAAGCGTCAGCGCCGACTCTGCTCGGTCGACAAGGCGAACGTACTCGAGACGACACAGCTGTGGCGCGAAGTGGTGACCGAGGTCGGCCGCGAGTATCCGGATGTCGAGCTGACGCACATGTACGTCGACAACGCGGCGATGCAACTGCTGAGGAACCCCAGGCAGTTCGATGTCATCGTCACCGGAAACATGTTCGGCGATATCCTGTCGGACGAGGCGTCGATGCTGACCGGCTCGATCGGCATGCTGCCGTCGGCCTCGCTCGACGCCGACGGCAAGGGGCTGTACGAGCCGATCCACGGCTCGGCGCCGGACATCGCCGGCAAGGGCGTGGCCAATCCGCTGGCGACGATCCTGTCGGCGGCGATGATGCTGCGCTACAGCTTCGAACAGGAAGCGGCCGCGCGGCGCATCGAAGCGGCGGTCTCGAAAGTCCTGGCGCAGGGGCTGCGCACGGCGGACATCGCGCTGCCGGGCGAGGCGAGCGTCGGGACCAGGCAAATGGGCGACGCAGTCGTAAGCGCGCTGTAAGCCCGTGCGTTGAGGATGCACCGGTTGATCAAGAGGCACCCATGAAAGTCGGCATCGTCGGTTGGCGCGGCATGGTGGGCTCCGTGCTGATGGAGCGCATGAGCGCGGAGCGGGACTTCGACCTGATCGACTCGGTGTTCTTCAGCACATCGAGTGCGGGCGGCGCGGCGCCGAAGGTCGCGCGCGCGGCGCCAACGCTGCACGACGCGACCGACATCGAGGCGCTGAAGCGCTGCGATGCGATCCTCACCTGCCAGGGCGGCGACTACACGAACGACGTGTATCCGAAGCTGCGCGCGGCAGGCTGGAACGGCTACTGGATCGACGCCGCCTCGGCGCTGCGGATGAAGGACGACGCGGTCATCGTTCTGGATCCGGTCAATCTGCCGGTGATCAAGAGCGCGCTGGCGAAGGGCGTCCGGAACTACATCGGCGGCAACTGCACGGTCAGCCTGATGCTGCTGGCGATCGACGGCCTGCTGAAGGCGGATCTGGTCGAGTGGGTCGCGGCGATGACCTATCAGGCCGCGTCGGGCGCCGGCGCGCAGAACATGCGCGAGCTGATCGCGCAGATGGGTCACGTGCACGCGTCGGTCAGCGACTTGCTGGCGGATCCGCAGTCGGCGATCCTCGAGATCGATCGCAAGGTGTCGGAGGCATTGCGATCGGACGGTTTGCCGAAGGAGAACTTCGGAGTTCCACTCGCCGGCAGCCTGATCGCGTGGATCGACAAGGATCTCGGCAACGGTGTCAGCCGCGAAGAATGGAAAGGCGGCGCCGAAGCGAACAAGATCCTCGGCAAACCGGCGATGGGCGCGCCCGGTTCGCTGATCGTCGAAGGGATCTGCGTGCGCGTCGGTGCGATGCGCTGCCACAGCCAGGCGCTGACGATCAAGCTGAAGAAAGACCTGCCGCTCGCCGATATCGAGAAGCTGATCGCCGGTGCAAACCGCTGGGTCAAGCTGGTCCCCAACAATCGGGAGGACAGCGTTCGCGAGCTGTCGCCGGCGAGCGTCAGCGGCACGATGGACATTCCGATCGGCCGGCTGCGCAAGCTCGCGATGGGCGGGCAGTACCTTTCCGCATTCACCGTCGGCGATCAGTTGCTCTGGGGCGCGGCCGAGCCCTTGCGCCGCATGCTGCGCATCCTGCTGAACAAGCTCGACTAGCGCAGCGCGCCGAGCGTGGCGCCTCGAATTGTCACGGTTTCGCGTGACTTACTGCTCTTTCTAAGCTTGCAGGCGTAAGTCACTGATGTTATTTTCGAAATCCGGAATCACCGCCTTAGAGGGGGCGCCCGTGCCATCCCATAACCACAAGCGAACACCGGCTCGGTACGCGATTGCCTTGGCCATCGGCCTCGCGTTTGCCACGCCAGCCGCGTACGCGGCCGGGCTCGGTCGATTGACGGTTCAATCGGCTCTGGGTCAACCGCTGCGCGCCGAAGTCGAGGTCACATCGGTTACGCGGGAGGAAGCGGGCTCGCTCGCGGTGCGGCTCGCCTCGCAGAGCGCCTTCCGCCAAGCGAATCTCGAATTCAACCCCGCGCTGTCGGCGCTGCGTTTCGATATCGATCGTCGCGGCGAGAACAACTTCGTCGTCCGCATCAGCTCGCTGAATCCGATCAACGAGCCCTATCTCGACTTACTGCTCGAACTGACCTGGGCCACCGGCCGCGTGCTGCGCGAATACACGGTGCTGCTCGATCCGCCCGCGTTGCGCGCTGCGCCCGACGTGATGGCGCCCGTCACGACCGCGCGGCCGGCTGCGCCGACGCCGTTGCCGGCGCCTGCGCCGACGCCTGCGCCCGTGGCGGCGGCACCGGAGCCGGCGCCTGTTCCGGCGCCGACGCCCGCACCGGCGGCGCCCGCCGCTGCCACGCCCGCGCCCGCGCCCGCGGCGGCAGCCGCGGCACCAGTCGAGACCTACACGGTGAAGGCGGGCGACACCCTCGGCAAGATCGCAAGACAGAACAAGCCGGCGAACGTGTCGCTCGACCAGATGCTGGTCGCGCTGTTCCGCGCCAATCCGAACGCGTTCGTCGCGAACAACATGAACCGCCTGTTGGCCGGCCGCACGCTGACCATTCCGGACGCGACGGAAGCCGAGGCGATCTCGGCGAGCGACGCGCGTCAGGAGGTCGCCGCTCACAGCGCCGACTTCGCGCAATACAAGAGCCGGCTTGCCCAGGCGGCGGCCACCGCGCCGGTCGCGGCTGCGCCCGCGCCTGCTGCCGCTGCGCAAGGACGCGTGACGACGAAGGTGGAAGACAAGGCCGCCCCAGCGCCGGCCGGCGACCAGTTGAAGATCGCCAAAGCGGAGCCCGCCGCATCTGCGGCCGGCGCTGCGGCGACCAAGGCGAAGGATGAGGAGATCGCCCGCCAGCGTGCGCTGAGAGAACAGGAAGAACGCGCCGCCGAGTTGAAGAAGGCCAACGAAGCGCTGAAGAAAGCGCTTGAACTGCAGAGCAAGGCCGGCGCGCAGGTCCAGAAGCAGGCCGAAGCCAAGAAGGCGGAACCTGCGCCGGCGCCGCAAGCGGCGGCACCTGCGCCTGCAGCGCAGCCCGCGAAGGCGGAGCCGCCGAAGACGGAGGTCGC
>JBFMFC010000005.1:116048-128058 GCA_040752195.1 Pseudomonadota bacterium
GAAGGCGGAAGCGCCCAAGGTCGAAGCGCCCAAGGCAGAGGCACCCAAGGCAGAGGCACCCAAGGTCGAAGCGCCCAAGGCGGAGGCGAAGAAGGCACTCCCGCCGCCGCCCGCGCAGGAGACCGGCTTCCTCGAGGGACTGTTCCGCGATACGACCACGCTGGTCGCGCTCGGCGGGCTTGTCGCACTGCTGCTCGCATTGTTGGGGCTGAACGTCTACCGCCGCCGCAAGGTCGAGAAGGGCGAGGAGTTCAAGGCGACCGGCGAAGGGCTGCGCGCCAATTCGCTTTTCGGCGCCACAGGGGGACGCAGCGTCGATACCGGTGCGACCAGCACGTTCAATTCGAGCTTCATCCCGGCTGCCTCGCAACTGGACTCCAACGAAGTCGATCCGGTGGCCGAGGCCGACGTCTACATCGCCTACGGCCGCGAGGAGCAGGCCGAGGACATCCTGAAGGAGGCCTTGCGCCTGCAGCCGGACCGGCATGCCGTCCGCGTCAAGCTGCTCGAGATCTATTCGAGGCGTGGCGACAAGGCGTCGTTCAACGCGGTGGTCCAGGAGCTGCGCGAGCGCACGGGCGGCGTCGGCGAAGAGTGGGAGCGTGCCGTCAAGCTGGGCCGCTCGCTCGATCCGTCCAACCCGCTGTTTGCGGGAGCTTCGGCCGAAGCCGCCGCGCGCGGCCCGACGACCGAGCTTCGGCTGAATCCGAGCACCAAGGGCCCGCGTCCGGCCACGCTCGGCGCCACCTTCGGAGCCGCTGCGCCACACGAACCGGCACCGGATCTGGGCGGGGCGCCGTCGCAGGGAACGGCAGCGAGCGTGACCTCGCGCTTCGTCCCCGATACGAAGATGACGGCCGACACCGCGATGCAGCTCGATTCGCGGATGACGGCCGACACGGCGATGACGCCGTCGAATACCGCGCAGCCCGACACGAAGTTCGAAGCGACGCTGCCGCTGGAGGAACCGTCCGCGCCAGCGGCACCGGCCGCACGCGCCGGAGCAGGCGACCCGCTCGGCGCAACCACCGCGGGAGCGATCGACTTCGGCTCGCTCGATTTCGATCTCGGCGCGACCAAGGCGCCGCAGATTCCGACACCTGCGCCGGCCGCTGCACCGAAGCCGGCACCTGCGCCCGCGGTCGCGAAAGCGCCCGAGTTCGACATCAGTTTCCCGTCGACCGGGGTGCCGGGCGGACAGCCAACCACGACGGGCGCCCGTCAGGCGATTCCAGATGTCGATTTGAATCTGCCCGGCCGCGCCCCGGCGCCTGCGCCGGCGTTCTCGCAGTTCGCAGCGCCGTCCTCGAGCGCAGCCGCCTCGGCGCTCGAGGAGGCCCTGTCGCGGCCGACCTTGCTCGGCGAGGTCGGCGCGCTGCCTGACGAGCAGGCACCGCGCCTCACGTCGAACACCGACCAAGCGACGGTCCCGCTGATCGACTTCGACCTGACCGGTTCCGACGTCGAGATCGGCGGTCGCCGTACCGAGACGCAGGCGGGCAGCCCGCTCGCGGCGCAGATGGCGACCAAGCTCGATCTGGCGCGGGGCTACATCGACCTCGGGGTGAAAGACGGCGCGCGCGAACTGCTCGAGGAAGTGATGCGCGACGGCACGCGCGAGCAGCGGCAGTCCGCGGTCGAGCTGCTCAAGCAGGTCGACGCCTAACCCGTCGACTCCGCAACCGCCGGCACGCCCCGCGTGCCGGCTTTGTTTTTGGTCGTCGCGATGCGACTTGCGCTGGGGCTCGAATACGACGGCAGCGCATTCACCGGCTGGCAGACGCAACCCAGCGGCACGGGCGTGCAGGATGCGCTCGAGCGTGCGCTCGAAGCCTTCGCGACGCATCCGATCCGAACGATCTGCGCCGGCCGCACCGACGCCGGCGTGCACGCGACGTATCAGGTGGTCCACTTCGACACCGAGGTCGATCGCCCGCTGCCGTCTTGGGTGCGCGGCGTCAACCGCTGGCTGCCGCGGGAAGCCGCAGTGCGCTGGGCGATGCGCGTGCCCGACGACTTCCACGCGCGCTTCGGCGCCACCGCGCGCCGCTACGACTACTGGCTGCTGAACGATGCGGTTCGCTCGCCGCTGGCCGAACGTAGGGTCGGCTGGGTCTATCGTCCGCTCGATGTCGAGGCGATGCGCGCCGGCGCGAGGCATCTGATCGGAACACACGACTTTTCGTCGTTCCGTGCTGCCGAGTGCCAGGCGGCTTCACCGGTGCGCGAACTGCGCGAGCTCGACGTCGAGCGCTTCGGGCGCCTGATCCGCATCCGCGCCGTTGCCAGCGCGTTCCTGCACCACATGGTGCGAAACCTGGTCGGCACACTGGTCTACGTGGGCTTGGGACGGCAGCCCCCGGCATGGGTGCGCGAAGTCGTGCAGGCGCGCGACCGCAAGGCCGCGGCGCCGACCTTCGCGGCCGAAGGGCTGTACCTGACACACGTTCAGTACGATCCGATCCTCGCGCTGCCGGCTCCCGTCGACGCGATACCCTTGCTCGGATGAACCGCACACGGATCAAGATCTGCGGCCTGACACGCGCGGCGGATGTCGCCGACGCGGTGGCGCTGGGTGCGGACGCGCTCGGCTTCGTTCGCTATCGCGGCAGCCCCCGCTACGTGGAGCCAGAGCGGCTGGTGTCGCTGCTGCGCGAAGTGCCGGCCTTCGTCACACCCGTGCTGCTGTTCGTCAACGCGCCCGAGCCCGAGATTCGGGCCGCGCTCGATTTGGCGCCGAATGCGCTCCTGCAGTTTCACGGCGACGAAAGCGAGCCGGACTGCGCGCGCTTTGGCCGTCCGTATGTGCGCGCGGTGCGAATGGCCGAGGGTGTCGATTTGTTAGACTGCGCGGCCGCTTTCGCCAGTGCAGTGGCGCTGCTGGCGGATGCGCCGGCCGATGGCTACGGTGGCGGCGGCGCTGCGTTCGACTGGTCGCGGCTGCCCCCGCCGGCGGCGAGGAGCAAGCCGCTCGTCCTGGCGGGGGGATTGAACGCCGACAACGTCGCACGCGCAGTGAAGGCCGTGCGTCCGTACGCGGTCGACGTGGCGAGCGGGGTCGAGGACGCGCCCGGGGTCAAGAGCGCAGAGAAGTTGAAGCGGTTCTTCGCCGCGGTGCGTGCGGCGGATGCTGAGCTGAATCCGATATGAAGCCTTACGACCTTCCGGACGCGCGCGGGCATTTCGGCCCGTACGGCGGCATCTTCGTCGCCGAGACGCTGATGCACGCGCTCGCCGAACTGCGCGACGCGTACGAGCGCTATCGCAAGGATCCCGACTTCATCGCCGAGTTCGAGCGCGAGTTGAAGCACTACGTCGGGCGGCCGAGCCCGATCTATCACGCGAAGCGCTGGAGCGAGCGGCTCGGCGGCGCGCAGATCTATCTGAAGCGCGAAGACCTGAACCACACGGGCGCGCACAAGGTCAACAACACGGTCGGCCAGGCGCTGCTCGCCAAGCGGATGGGCAAGCCGCGCGTGATCGCCGAAACCGGCGCCGGGCAGCATGGCGTCGCAACGGCGACGGTCGCTGCGCGCTACGGCATGCAGTGCGTCGTGTACATGGGCGCCGAAGACGTCGGCCGCCAGGCCGCGAACGTGTACCGGATGAAGCTGCTCGGCGCGCAAGTCGTTGCGGTCGAAAGCGGCTCGCGCACACTGAAGGACGCGCTGAACGAGGCGATGCGCGACTGGGTGACCAACGTCGAGGACACCTTTTACATCATCGGCACCGTCGCGGGGCCGCATCCGTATCCGATGATGGTGCGCGACTTCAATTCGGTGGTCGGCAAGGAGTGCCTGCAGCAGATGCCGCAGATCGCCGGGCGCCAGCCTGACTATGTCATCGCGTGCGTCGGCGGCGGCAGCAACGCGATGGGGATCTTCTACGACTACATCCCGCACGAGAACGTGCAGCTCGTCGGCGTCGAAGCCGCCGGCGAAGGGCTGACGACGATGCGCCACGCGGCGAGCCTGCAGCGCGGCACGCCGGGCGTGCTGCACGGCAACCGCACGTACCTGCTGCAGGACGACAATGGCCAGATCACGGAGACGCACTCGATTTCGGCCGGGCTCGACTATCCGGGCGTGGGTCCCGAGCACGCGTGGCTGAAGGACACCGGGCGCGCGCAGTACGTCGGCGCGACCGACGACGAGGCGCTGCGCGCTTTCCACGACTGCTGTCGCATCGAGGGGATCATCCCAGCGCTCGAGTCGAGCCACGCGCTCGCCTACGCGGTGAAGCTCGCGCCGACCCTGCCGAAGGACAAGGTGCTGCTGGTCAACCTGTCCGGCCGTGGCGACAAAGACCTTCACATCGTCGCCGAAGCCAGCGGGCTCGAGTTCTTTTGCCGCGCGTCGTGCCGCGAGGCCACGCTCGCCTGGCGCAAGGGACGGTGATGTCGCGTATCCGGGAACGATTCGACGCGCTGAAGCGCGCCGGCCGCAAGGGTCTGATCCCGTACATCGCCGCCGGCGACCCGGCGCCCGAGCTGACGGTACCGTTGATGCACGCGCTGGCGCGCTCGGGTGCCGACGTCATCGAACTGGGCGTGCCGTTTTCCGATCCGATGGCCGACGGCCCGGTGATCCAGCGCGCGACCGAACGCGCGATCCGCCAAGGCGTCGGGCTGAAACAGACGCTTGCGATGGTGGCCGAGTTCCGAAGCGGCGACGGCGCCACGCCGGTCGTGCTGATGGGTTACGCGAACCCGATCGAGCGCTTCGGACGGCGGGAGTTCGCGCAGGCTGCGCAGTCGGCCGGCGTGGACGGCGTGCTCGTGGTCGACTATCCGCCGGAGGAATGCGAGGACTTCGCCGCCGACATGCGCGCGCACGGCATCGATCCGATCTTCCTGCTCGCACCGACGTCGACCGACGATCGCATCGACAGCGTGGCGCGGCTCGCCTCGGGCTACGTCTACTACGTGAGCCTGAAGGGCATCACCGGCGCGGGCCACCTGGACGTCGCCAGCGTCGCAGCCAGGATTCCGGCGATCAAGTCGAAGATCGCCGTTCCGATCGGGGTCGGCTTCGGCATCCGCGATGCGGCGAGCGCCAAGGCGATCGCGCAGGTCGCCGACGCAGTCGTGATCGGCAGCCGGATCATCCAGGAACTCGAGAGCGTGCCACCGGAGCGGGCGGTCGACGCCGCCGCTGCGCTGGTCAGCGAAATCCGGCACGCCATCGACGAAGTGAGGAACGTCAGGGAGGCCGCATGAGCTGGATCGAGAAACTGCTGCCGCCGCGCATCAAGCAGGGCGGCACGCGCAAGAGCGTTCCGGAAGGCGTCTGGACCAAGTGCCCGAGTTGCGAGGCCGTGCTCTACAGCGCCGAACTCGAACGCAGCCTGCAGGTCTGCCCCAAGTGCAACCACCATCTGCGCATCCGCGCGCGCGAAAGGCTCGACGCGCTGCTCGACGCCGAGGGCCGCTACGAGATCGGTGTCGAAGTGCTGCCGGTCGATGCGCTGAAGTTCAAGGACAGCCGCAAGTACCCGGAGCGCCTGCAGGAAGCGATGCAGGACACCGGCGAGACCGACGCGCTCGTCGTGATGGGCGGTTCGATCCGCGCGCTGCCGGTCGTCGTCGCCTGCTTCGAGTTCGAATTCATGGGCGGCTCGATGGGTTCGGTCGTCGGCGAGCGTTTCGTTCGCGGGGTGCAGACGGCGATCGAGCAGAAGGTGCCGTTCGTGTGCGTCACCGCCACGGGCGGAGCGCGCATGCAGGAAGGTCTGCTGTCGCTGATGCAGATGGCCAAGACCACCGCGATGATCGCCAAGCTCGGCGAAGCGAAGCTGCCCTTCATCTCGGTGCTCACCGATCCGACGATGGGCGGCGTGTCGGCGAGCTTCGCGTTCATGGGCGACGTCGTGATCGCCGAGCCGAAGGCTCTGATCGGCTTCGCCGGCCCGCGCGTGATCGAGCAGACCGTTCGCGAGAAGCTGCCCGAGGGTTTTCAGCGCGCCGAGTTCCTGCTGCAAAAGGGGGCGATCGACATGATCGTCGACCGGCGCGAGCTGCGCGACCGGCTCGCCACGCTGCTCGCGTTGCTGCTCAGGCAGCCCGCCGACGCGATTGCATAGCGACCGACGAACGCCGGCCGCTGCGCGGCCGGCAACCTGATTTTCGACTTCCCGCGGATGGACGCTTCCCCGGCCACGCTGGCCGCGTGGCTCACGCGCATCGAGCGGCTGCATCACCGGCCGATCGATCTGACGCTCGACCGTGTGCGAACGGTCGCCGACCGGCTCGACCTGCGTTTCGACTGCCCGGTCTTCGTCGTCGGCGGAACCAACGGCAAGGGCTCGACCTGCGCGATGCTCGACAGCATCCTGCGCGCGGCTGGTTATCGCGTCGGCCTGTATACGTCGCCGCATCTGCTGCGCTTCAACGAGCGGGTTGCGATCGACGGGGTTGAGGTCGGCGATGCCGCGCTGATCGAGCAGTTCGAGGCCGTCGACGCTGCGCGCGGCGACACATCTCTGACCTACTTCGAGTTCACGACGCTCGCGGCGCTGCGGCTGTTTGCGCAGGCGCGGCTCGACGCGCTGGTGCTCGAAGTCGGTCTTGGCGGGCGGCTCGACGCGGTCAACATCGTCGACGCCGACTGCGCGATCGTGACCTCGATCGCGCTGGACCACATGGACTACCTCGGGCCGACGCGCGAGCACATCGGCTTCGAGAAGGCGCACATCTACCGCGGCGGGCGGCCGGCGATCTGCTGCGATCGGGAGCCGCCGGCATCGCTGATCGACGTGGCGACGAGCCTCGGCGCCGATCTGTGGCTGTCCGGGCGCGACTTCGACCATGCCGGCGACCGGCAGCAGTGGGCGTACCGCGGGCGCGCGCAACGCCGCAGTGGCCTGCCGTATCCGGCGTTGCGAGGCACCAGCCAGTTGCTCAACGCGGCGGGCGCGCTGGCCGCGCTCGAAGCGCTGGCGCAGCGGCTTCCGGTCAGCCAGCAGGCGGTGCGGCAGGGCCTGCTGACGGTCGAGATCGCCGGACGCTTCCAGGTGCTGCCCGGACGTCCCGCGGTGATCCTCGACGTCGCGCACAACCCGCACGCGGCGGCCGTGACGGCACGCAACCTCGACGCGATGGGTTTCTACCCGCAGACGCACGCGGTGTTCGGCATGCTGCGCGACAAGGACATCGACGGCGTGATCGCCAAGGTGTTCGATCGCATCGACTACTGGCACCTAGCGCCGACGCCCGGCGAACGCGGCAGCGATGCCTGGACGATCGCCCAGCGCCTGCGTGCGGCGGCCCGCGCGCGCGGCGTCGACGCGGCGTTCGAGATCTACGCTTCGATCGAGGAGGCCTATCGCGCCGCGCTCGGCGCCGCGAGCGTCGATGCTAGGATTCTCGTCTTCGGAAGTTTCTTCACCGTGGCCGGCGCGATGCGCGCGCGCGAGTCGTCGTGGCAGTGAACGAAGGGATGGGGTGCTGATGGGCTGGCGGTTCTGGCGACGCGCGGATGCGCAAGCGCGTGACGCCGTCGCCTCGGCCAGACGCGCGGGCGCGGGCGATGACGGCGACGCCGGGCGCGCCGACCCGACCGTCGCGCTGCGCATCCGTGCGCGGCGCCGCCTGATCGGTGCGGCGGCTCTGCTGCTCGCGGTCGCGGTCGCGTTGCCGATGCTGCTCGACAAGGAACCGCGCCCGGTCCCGGACGCGATTCCGATCGACATTCCGAGCGACAAGACGCCGTTCTCGCCGCGCCTGGCGTTGCCGCCCCCGGACGCCGCCGGCGCGCCGGCGGCACCGCTGCCCGACGCGGCGCCGACGGACGAAAGCAAGGCCGAGCCTGCGCCCAAGGCGGAGCGGACGGAAACGCCCGACAGGTCGGCCGACAAGGGCAGCGCGAAGGCGCCCGCCAAGCCGTTCGGGTCGCCGACCGCCAAGGCCACTGATCGCGCCGCGGAGGAAAGACGCGCGCGCGACCTGCTCGAAGGCAAGACGACGGTCGCGGGTGCCGCCGCGAACGGCAAGTACCTTCTGCAGGCCGCGGCGCTCGGCAGCGAATCCGCCGCGCGCGACCTGGCCGAACGTCTGAAGAAGCAGGGCTTCGCATCGTTCACCGAACGGGCAGAGACCAAGGAGGGGGTGCGCTTCCGCGTTCGCCTCGGGCCGTATGCGACCCGCGACGAGGCCGAACGCGCTCGCGCGCGGCTGCGCGCGATGGGTATCAGCGCGAGCGTCGTCGCCGGTTGAGGATGAATCCGCTCGATTGGGTGATCGTCGGCGTGCTTGCAGTGTCGGTGCTGCTCGGGATACTGCGCGGCTTCGTGCGCGAAGCGCTGGCGGTGGCGGGCTGGGTGGTCGGCATCGCGCTGGCGCTGCGGTACTCGGTCGAGCTCGGCATGCGACTGCCGTTCGACGTGCCGGTGCCGGCGCTGCGAACGGGCATCGGCGCGCTCGCGATCATCGTTGCCAGCGTCTTCGTCGGCGCCCTCGCCGGCTGGATCGTGCGGCGGCTCCTCGAAGCCGCGAAGCTGTCGGCCGCCGACCGCGCGCTCGGCGCGCTGTTCGGCATCGCGCGCGCGGTGCTCATCGTGCTGGCGGTCGTCTTCTTCGTCAGCGGCACGTCGGTGGTGCGCCAGCCGCTGTGGCGCGAGTCCGCGCTTTTGCCGCCGATCGAAGCGGCGGTACGATTCGCGTCGCCGTACCTGCCCGAATCCTTCGCGCGGCCGGCGCAGCGCTAGCCAGGGGACCACCATGTGCGGAATCGTCGGCGTCGTCGCCACCACGCCGGTCAATCAGTTGCTGTACGACGCACTGCAGCTGCTGCAACACCGCGGGCAGGACGCGGCGGGCATCGCGACCGCCGACGGCAACCGCTTCCGAATGCACAAGGGCAGCGGACTGGTGCGCGACGTGTTCCGCACGCGGAACATGCGCTCGCTGCCCGGCAACTCGGGCATTGCGCAGGTCCGCTATCCGACGCAGGGCTCGCCGATCAGCGCCGAGGAAGCGCAGCCGTTCTATGTGAACGCCCCGTTCGGGATCATGCTCGCGCACAACGGCAATCTGACGAACTGGGAGCAGTTGAAGGACGAGATGTTCCGCATCGACCGGCGGCACATCAACACGAACTCCGATTCCGAAGTGCTGCTGAACGTGCTGGCGCACGAGTTGCAGCTGGTCAGCGAGGGGCTGTCGCTCGATCCGGCGGCGATCTTCAAGGCCGTGGCCGGGGTACATCGGCGCGTCCGCGGTTCGTATGCGGTGGTCGCCGAGATCGCCGGTTACGGGCTGCTCGCGTTCCGCGATCCGTTCGGCATCCGGCCGCTGTGCTTCGGCGTGCAGGAGACCGACCTCGGGACCGAATACATGGTCGCCTCCGAGTCGGTTGCGCTCGAAGGCATGGGCTTTCGCCTCGTCCGCGACGTGGCGCCCGGCGAGGCGATCTTCATCGACTTCGATCAGCGCTTCTACAGCCAGCAGTGCGCGCAGAATCCGAGTCTGAACCCGTGCATCTTCGAGTACGTGTACCTGGCGAGACCGGACTCGCTGATGGACGGCGTTTCCGTGTACGGCGCGCGGCTGCGGCTGGGCGAGTACCTCGCCGAGCAGGTGCGGGCGCGCATTCCCCTCGGCGACATCGACGTGGTGATGCCGATCCCGGACTCGAGCCGGCCGGCGGCGATGCAGCTGGCCAACAAGCTGAATCTGAGCTATCGCGAGGGCTTCATCAAGAACCGCTACATCGGCCGCACGTTCATCATGCCGGGGCAGGCCGTGCGCAAGAAGTCGGTCCGGCAGAAACTCAACGCCATCAGCGTCGAGTTCAAGGGCAAGAACGTGCTGCTCGTCGACGACTCGATCGTGCGCGGGACCACCAGCCACGAGATCGTGCAGATGGCGCGCGACGCCGGGGCGCGCCGCGTGTACTTCGCGTCGGCGGCACCGCCGGTGCGGTACCCGAACGTCTACGGCATCGACATGCCGACGCGCTCCGAGCTGATCGCGGCCTCGCGCGACGACGAAGCGATTCGCCGCGAGATCGGCGCCGATGCGCTGGTCTACCAGCGGCTCGAGGACCTCAAGCGCGCCGTGCGCGATTGCAATCCGCGGCTGACGAACTTCGAGGCGTCGTGTTTCGACGGCGTCTACATCACCGGCGACGTGACGCCCGAGTACCTCGACCGCATCGAGCGCGCTCGCCTGGCGCCGCAACCGCAGGACGACGCACCGCGGTCGCAGCTGAGCCTCGCGATCGAACCGGTCGATGCATGAAAGCGGGTTGATGGCCACTAGACGAGCGACTAGAATCTTGTCGTCGCGCCGATTTGAGCTCAGCTTGCGGGCGCTTAACAAATGCAGCTAAAGCGAGGGGACGGTCCTCCGGAACCCGCTCGGCGCTGCCAGCGGGTTTTTTGTTTATGGCCACCGATGACTTCGAATTCGACACGCGCGCGATCCGCGCCGGCACGGCGCGCACACCATTCAACGAACACAGCGAAGCGCTGTTCCTGACCTCCAGCTTCGTTTTCGACAGCGCGGCGCAGGCCGCGGCGCGCTTCGCGGGCGGCGACGACGGATTCGTCTATTCGCGCTTCTCGAACCCGACCGTGCGCATGTTCGAGCGACGGCTGGCGTCGCTGGAAGGCGGCGAGGACTGCCTGGCCACGAGTTCGGGCATGGCGGCGATCCTGGCGACCTGCCTTGCGACGTTGCGCGCGGGCGACCACGTGCTGTGCGCCGCGAACGTCTTCGGCGCGACCGTGCAGCTGTTTTCGAGCGTGCTCGCACGCTTCGGCATCGAAACGACCTTCGTGAGCGCGACCGACCCGGCCGCGTGGCGCGCCGCGGCGACACCGAAGACGAAGCTGCTTTTTTGCGAAACGCCGTCGAATCCTCTGATGGAAATCGTCGACCTGCAGGCGTTCGCTGCCGCCGGCAAGGCCGTCGGCGCATTGACCGTCGTCGACAACTGCCTGTGTACGCCAGTGCTGCAGCGGCCGCTCGAGTTCGGCGTCGATCTGGTGATCCACTCGGCGACCAAGTATCTGGATGGGCAGGGGCGCGTGCTCGGCGGTGCGATCGTGGGGCGACGCGAACTGATCCGCGACGCCGTGCTGCCGGTGCTGCGCACGACCGGGCCCAGCCTTTCTCCGTTCAATGCGTGGGTCGCGCTGAAGGGGCTAGAAACGCTCGGCCTGCGCATGCGCGCGCAGTCGGACGCCGCGCTCGCGCTCGCGCGCTGGCTCACGGCGCGGCCCGAGGTCGAGCGGGTGCACTTCCCGGGCCTCGAGTCGCATCCGCAGCACGCGCTGGCGCGACGTCAGCAGTCGGCGCCGGGGACGGTCGTCAGCTTCGAAGTGCGCGGCGATTCGCCTCACGCGCGCCGGGCGCGCGCATGGCGCGTCATCGATGCCGTCAAGCTGATGTCGATTACCGCAAACCTCGGCGACACGCGCACGACGATCACCCACCCGGCAACGACGACGCACGGCCGGCTGAGCGAGGAAGCGCGCCAGCGCGCCGGCATCGGCGAAGGACTGATCCGAATCGCCGTGGGCCTCGAAGCCGTCGACGACTTGACGCGCGATCTCGCGCAGGCGCTCGCCGCCTGAAGCCGCATCGCCGGCGAGCAAAGTCCGGCGCGCCGTCAGCGACAGGGACGCCCGCTTCGGCTTCGCCGGCTGCAGCTTCCGTCCCGCACTCCCGTTATTCGTTTTACGTAATCGGCGCGTTACGTTTGGCGCATCTCGCGCATCGATCGGTCGATGCCGGTATGCTTTGCGCCATGGCGAAGGTCCCCGACGACATCACGCTCGGCGAGTTGTGCCACAAGGCCGCGCAGACGCTAGCGCGCGCCGGACTCGAGCATCGCATCGACATCTATCGGGACGTCGAGATCGACGATCCGGCCGTGCGCATGATGCTTGGCCGGCCGCACCGAATCCGCGTTCGCGTGAAGATCACCGCGGCCAGCCTGCTTTTCGAGGGGACCGATGGTCCCGAAGGTGCCCCGACGACTCAGGGAAAGTCGCCTGCCAAGGACTT
>JBFMFC010000006.1:0-67530 GCA_040752195.1 Pseudomonadota bacterium
CCGGCGGCGCTGCGCGGCGAACTCGTCGCGCGCCGAAGCGCACGCGGCGAGCACGCCCCCCGCCAGCGCCAGGCCGCCGCGGATCAGGAACTTGCGCCGGGGTGTCATCGCATGCGCCTCGCTGCCGGGGTCCGCTTCGCAGTTTAGGGCGGCGGCGTCGGCTACCTAGAATGCGAGCGGCACCGCAGAACCATCGTCCCCCCGATCCGATGCACGATCCCGCCAACGAGTGGCTTGCGCCGCAGCCGATCGGGCGCGCGCGGACCCTGCCCGCGCGCTGTTACGTCGATCCCGAATTCGTCGCGCTCGAGCGCACCGCGGTGTTCGGCGCGAGCTGGCAGCTTGTCGCGCACGGCGCGCAGGTGCGCGACGCCGGAGACTATGCCGTCGGCGAGGCGGCGGGCGTGCCCGTCGTCGTCGTGCGCGGCGCCGACGGTGTGCTGCGCGCGCTTCACAACGTGTGCCGGCATCGCGCGGGGCCGCTCGCGACCTGCGACGGCCGCGGCGCGCGTGCGCTGGTGTGCCGCTACCACGGCTGGACCTACGGGCTCGACGGCGCGTTGCGCACCACGCCCGGCATGGACCCCGCAGCGGTCGCGGCCGAGGGAATCCGCCTGCCGGCGGCGCGCGTGGCCGAGTGGCACGGGCTCGTCTTCGTCGCCGTCGGCGCGGCGCCGCCGTTCGGCGATCTCGTCGCCGCCGTCGAGGCGCGCATCGGCGCGGACGGCCTCGCGGACTACGCGTTCGACCGGCGCGTCGTCTACGAGCTTTCCTGCAACTGGAAGGTCTACGTCGACAACTATCTCGAGGGCTACCACCTGCCGCGCGTACATCCCGGGCTGGCGCGCGCGCTCGACGCGCGCCGCTATCGCACGGAGCTTGCCGCCTGGAGTGTGCTGCAGTGCAGTCCGCTCGATCCCGCCCGGGCGCCGTACGGCGCGCCCGGTCAATCCAACGAAGCGCTGTACTGGTGGCTGTGGCCGAACACGATGCTCAACATCCTGCCGGGGCGGCTGCAGACGAATCGCGTGATCCCGCTCGACGCACAGCGCTGCCGCGTCGAGTTCGACTACTACTACGCGCCCGGCACCGATCCGCGCAAGGCCACGCAAGACCGCGAGTTCGCCGACCAGGTGCAGGCCGAGGACGGCGCGATCTGCGAGGCCGTTCAACGCGGCCTGGCGAGCGGCTCCTACGACAGCGGGCCGCTCAACCCGGCGCACGAAACCGGCGTCTTCCGCTTTCACGAACTGCTGCGCGCCGCGTATCGCGCGCACGCTGGCGGCTGAATCCCCGGTTACGGACGGGCGTCGCTTGCTTCCTCGGCCGCGACCCGCCCGCGGAACGGCGCAGAAGCTCTAGCGCAGCAGGCGGCCGATCCACTCGGCGACCAGCGCCGGCTTTGTCTCGCCTTCGCGTTCGACCGTGACATTCCAGGTGAGCTGCACGCCGCCCTCGACTTCGTCGAGCGCAGCCAGCACGAAGCGGCCGCGGATGCGGCTGCCGGCGCGCACCGGCGCGGTGAAGCGCACCCGGTTGAAGCCGACGTTGATCCCTACGCGCGCGCCACTGACGACGAGCGCGCTCTCCAGCAGCCGCGTCAGCAGCGACAGCGTCATGAAGCCGTGCGCGATCGTGGCGCCGTACGGCGACTCGCGCGCGGCGCGCTCCGGGTCGACGTGGATCCACTGGCGGTCGTCGGTCGCGTCGGCGAACTTGTCGATGTGCGCCTGTGTCACCTCGAGCCAGTCGCTGACGACGACCTCGCGGCCGACGTGCTCGCGCAGGCGCGACAGCTCGATGGTCTTGGGCGCGGACACGGCGTGCTCCCGGTCGTTCGGAAAAGGGGCCGATTGTAGGCAGCGCGCCTCCGCCGCGCCCGGCGAGGGCATAAGCACATGACGACTCATTGTTTCCGCGGCGCGCACGGCGGCGCAACAATCCCCTCCTTCGCCCGCCGGGCGCACCGTGATGGCCTGCCGACCATGAAGCGACTCCTGCCGTTTGCGTTCGCCCTGCTGCCTGCGCTGGCGTGGGCGAATCCGCTGCTGACACCCGCCGCTCTGCTGGCGCGGCTGGGCGATCCGAATCTGCGGGTCGTCGACGTCCGCGACGGCAAGGACGACGCCGGCCGCACGCCCTACGACAAGGGGCACATCGCCGGCTCGGTCCACGCGCCGTACGGGCAGTGGCGCGGTCCCGCCGACAACCCGGGCAAGCTGCCCGGCGAAGCCGCGCTGACGGACCTTGTGCAGCGCCTCGGCATCGATCGCGACACGCGCACGGTGATCGTCTATGCAGGGCACGACTCGACCGACTTCGGCGCGGCGGCGCGCGTTTACTGGACGCTGAAAGCGGTCGGCGTGCGCGCGCCCGCGATCCTCAACGGCGGCTTGAAGGCCTGGCAGGCGGCCGGGCTGCCGCTCACGACCGAAGCGGCGCGAGTCGCGCGGTCGAGCTTCGTCGCCAGGCTCGATCCGAAGCTCGTCGCCACGCGCGGCGAGGTCGAGCGCATCGTCGCCGAGCGCTCGGCCACGCTGCTGGATGCGCGTCCGGCCGCGTTCTTCGCGGGTGACAAGCGGCATGCCGCCGCCAAGGTGCCGGGCACCATCGTCGGCGCGAAGAACGTCGACAACGCCGTGTGGTTCAAGCCGGGCTCGGCGGCAATCGTCGCGCCCGACGAGGCCGCGCAGATCGCGCAGCGCCACGGGATCGACACCTCGCGGCCGACGGTGTCGTTCTGCAACACCGGCCACTGGGCCGCGACCAACTGGTTCGTGCTGTCCGAGTTGCTCGGCGGCAAGGACGTGAAGCTGTATCCGGAGTCGATGGTCGAGTGGTCGCGCAGCGGGTTGGCGATGGACAACGTGCCGTCGCGGCTCAAGTGGCTGTGGCTGGAACTGAAGCTGGCGCTGGGGGCGCAGTAGTGGCGGCGTACCCCGCGCCCGCTGCGGCGGCGGCGCCGGTGCGCCGTTCGGTGCGGCTGGTCGCGCTGTACCTGCTGGCCGCCGTCGCGGCGCTTGCGGTGACGCTCGCCGCGGGGTTGCGGGCGGGTCTGCTGTTCGTAATCGGCGTCGGATTCGGCGCGGCGCTCGCGGCCGTTTCGTTCGGCTTCACGACGGGCTGGCGCGTCTGGATCCGCGCGCGCGATCCGACCGGCTTTCTCGCGCAACTGCTGTTGATCGGGCTGGCGACGGCGGCGACGATCCCGCTGCTGGCGACGCATCGCGAACTGGCGGGCGCGTACGCGCCGCTGTCGGTGAGTCTCGTGCTCGGCGCGTTCGTCTTTGGCGCGGCGATGCAGGTCGCGGACGGTTGCGGCTCGGGGTCGATGTACAAGGCCGGCATGGGCAACCTGTTCAACCTCGCCGTGCTGCCCGGCTTCATCGCCGGCAGCTTCCTCGGCGCGGCGCATCTGGACAAGTGGCTTGCGCTCGGCAGCCTGCCCCCGGTGTCGCTCATCGACGTGCTCGGCCCGAGCGGGGCGCTGATCGCTCAACTCGCCGCCCTTGCAGCGATCGCCGCGGCCCTGTGGCGCGCGCGTCGCGCGACGGGCGTGCGCTGGAAGGGCAATGGCATCTACGTCGCGGCGGCGGCGCTCGCGGTCTTCGCGGTGCTGAACCTGATCGTCGCCGGCCAGCCGTGGGGCATCGTCTACGGGCTTGGGCTGTGGGGCGCAAAGATCGCGACGTGGGCCGGCTGGGATCTCGCCGCGAACGCCTTCTGGGGCCGGCCCGAACAGCAGGCGCAGATCGCCGCGCCGCTGCTCGATGACGCCACTTCGGTGACCAACCTCGGGCTGCTCGCCGGCGCGCTGATCGCCTCGGTTCAGCGCGGCACGTTCGCGCCGCACGTGCAGGCCAACGCCAGGCAGTGGCTCGCGGCGGTCGTCACGGGGCTGGTACTCGGCTACAGCGCGCGGCTCGCGTTCGGCTGCAACATCGGCGCGTACTTCGCCGGCATCTCGACCGGCAGCGTGCACGGCTGGGTCTGGTTCGCCGCCGCCTTCGCCGGGTCGATCGCCGGGGTGCGGCTGCGCGACAAGCTCGGGCTGAAGGGATGACGATGCGTCGCGCCGCGTGGATCGCGCTGTTCTGGGCCGCCTTGCTCGGCCTCGTCGCCGTCGACTACGTCAAGACGCGCGCGCAACACGACGGCTACGCCGAGCCGCCCGCCTGGGCGCTCGGGCACGAGCCGAGCGGCCGGACCGGCCACTGCTCATCCGCGCCGCGCTGACCGCGCCTGCTCAGATCGCGTTCATCACGCGCATCAACCGCTCGCGCACCTCGGCGGCGACTTTCGCCAGCTCGGGGTTCGACGACAGTTTCTGCATCGCATCGGGGTCCATGAACTCGACGTGCACCGCGCCGGCAGCGTCCTGCCGGACGACGACGTTGCACGGAAGCAGCAGCCCGATCGTCGGCTCAGCCTCGAGCGCGCGCCGCGCGAACGGGGGATTGCACGCGCCGAGGATCTTGTACGGCGGGATGTCGTGGTCGAGCTTCTTCTTCATCGTCGCCTTGACGTCGATCTCGGTCAGCACGCCGAAGCCTTCCTTCTGCAGTTCGGCGGTCACCTTCTCGAGCGCCTGCTCGTAGCTCATTGCGACCGTCTTTCCGAATCCATAAGCGTTTTTCATGGCCAGCTCCCTGTGTACAGCGGATGGCCGACTTTACTCCTGCGGCCGCGGCGGCGACGGTGATCGGCACCACAGGTAAGCTCGCCCCGCCCAAAACAAACAACAAGGAGAAGCCGATGGCAGGTACGTATTTTCCCCGCTGGACCGTGAAGACCGACGGCGTGGTCGCGCCGGACGAGCGCCTGCCCGCACCGCAGACCTTCGCGCTCGGCGTGCAGCACGTGGTCGCGATGTTCGGCGCGACGGTGCTCGCGCCGCTGCTGATGGGCTTCGACCCGAACGTCGCGATCCTGATGAGCGGCGTCGGAACGCTGCTGTTCTTCGTCGTCGTCGGCGGGCGCGTGCCGAGCTATCTGGGCTCGAGCTTCGCGTTCATCGGCGTGGTGATCGCCGCCACCGGCTACGCCGGGCAGGGGCCGAACCCGAACATCGGTGTGGCGCTCGGCGGCATCGTCGCCTGCGGCCTGTTGTACACCGCGATCGGACTGCTGGTGATGGCCACCGGTACGCAGTGGATCGAACGGCTGATGCCGCCGGTGGTCACCGGCGCGGTCGTCGCGGTGATCGGGCTGAACCTGGCGCCGATCGCGGTCAGGAGCGTGGGCAGTGCCGCCTTCGACGGCTGGATGGCGGTGATCACGATCCTCGCCGTCGGCGGCGTGGCGGTGTTCACGCGCGGGCTGCTGCAGAAGCTGCTGATCCTCGCCGGGCTCGTCGTCGCCTACCTGATCTACCTCGTGCTGGCCAACGGCATGGGACTCGGCAAGCCGATCGACTTCTCCGGCGTCGCCAAGGCCGCGTGGTTCGGTCTGCCGGGGTTCGCCACACCGGTGTTCAAGCTCGACGCGATGCTGCTGATCGCGCCGGTGGCGGTGATCCTCGTGGCCGAAAACCTCGGCCACATCAAGGCGGTGGCCGCGATGACCGGCCGCAACCTCGATCCGGTGATGGGCCGGGCCTTCGTCGGCGATGGCCTGGCGACGATGCTCGCCGGCAGCGTCGGCGGCACGGGGGTGACGACGTACGCGGAGAACATCGGCGTGATGGCCGCCACGCGGATCTATTCGTCGCTCGTGTTCGTCGTCGCGGCGGCGGTGGCGATCGTGCTCGGCTTCTCGCCGAAGTTCGGCGCGCTGATCCAGACGATTCCGCCGGCCGTGCTGGGCGGCGTGTCGATCGTCGTGTTCGGACTGATCGCGATCGCCGGCGCCAAGATCTGGGTCGACAACAAGGTCGACTTCAGCGAGAACCGCAACCTGATCGTCGCCGCGGTGACGCTCGTGCTCGGCGCCGGCGACTTCGCGTTGAAGATCGGCGCATTCACGCTCGGCGGCATCGGCACCGCGACCTTCGGCGCGATCGCCCTGCACGCGCTGCTGGCGCGGCGGGCGGGATAGCCCTTTGCCCGGAAGCGCGGGCAGCAGCGCGCTTCGCACGCGCGGGCTCAGTCGCCGTCGGCAGCCAGCCGGCGTTTCGCCGCCCGGTACTCGGCGGCCAGCCGTGCGACGAGCTCGGCGGTCGTCGGCACGTCGTGGATCTGGCCCGTGCCCTGGCCGGCGCCCCAGATGTCCTTCCATGCCTTGCTGCGATGGCTGCCGCCGCTGCCGAAGCTCATCAGGCTTTTGTCGGCCTGCGGCAGGTTGTCCGGATCGAGCCCCGCGCGCTCGATGCTCGAACGCAGGTAGTTGCCGTGCACGCCGGTGAAGAGGTTCGTGTAGACGATGTCCTCGGCGCGCGCGTCGATCAGCGCCTGCTTGTATTCGGGTGAGGCGTTCGCTTCGCGCGTGGCAATGAAGCGCGTGCCGATGTAGGCGAGATCGGCGCCGAGCGCCTGCGCGGCGAGGACGGACGCACCGCCCGCGATCGCGCCCGACAGGATGATCGTCCCGTCGTAGAAGGCGCGCACTTCGGGCACCAGCGCAAACGGCGACAACCGCCCCGCGTGTCCGCCGGCACCGGCGCAGACGAGGATCAGCCCGTCCACGCCCGCGGCGAGCGCACGCTTGGCGTGCGCGATGTTGGTCACGTCGTGGAACACCAGCCCGCCGTAGCCGTGCGCGGCCTCGACGACCGCGTCGGGCGCGCGCAGCGACGTGATCTGGATCGGCACCCGGTATTTCACCGCGAGGTCCAGATCGCGCTGCAGGCGGTCGTTCGACGAGTGAACGATCTGGTTGACCGCGAACGGCGCGACCTTGCGTTCGGGGTGCGCGCGCCGGTACGCGTCGAGTTCGTTCGTGATGCGCGCGAGCCACTCCTCGAGCACGTGCGCCGGCCGCGCATTGAGCGCCGGAAAGCTGCCGACGATGCCGGCCTTGCACTGCTCGATCACGAGTTCCGGGTTGGAGACGATGAACATCGGCGCGCCGATGACGGGCAGCGCGAGGCGGTCGCGCAGCAGGGCGGGCAGGGTCAAGGCAGTCCTCGACGGTGGCGTGGACGGGCCGTCCGATCGGTGGAAATCGGCGGCCGATTCAGGGCAAAACCGGGGAACGGGCGCACCGAAAGCATCGGACACTGGGCTGCGGAAACGAACTCGAGAAGATCATGGCGTGGCTGATCGTCGCCGTGCTGCTGTTTGCGGGCAGCATCGTAGCGGCCCTGCTGCAGTCGGGCGGCGTGTCGGCCGCGCTCGCGCTCGCCGCGATCGCGGTCGCGGTGGCGAGCCAGCTGGGGTCGGCGCGCGCGCCGGGAAAGCGCGACGGGCCCCGCGCCGACGCGCCTCAGACTGAGTCGCGGCCGGCGAACAACTGACGCTGGCGTCGCCGCCATCGGCCGCGCGGCTCGGCGTGCCGACAGGAGGCGGTGGCCGGACGTGCGCCGCCCTGCGTTGCCACGGGCGCGTCGCACCCCGGCGCACCGGGTCGTCGGGCGACGAAGCCGAGCTCCGCATCGCCGCAGCTCGGTGGAGATGCAGATGCGCGCGAGCGAGCCGGCGAGCATGCAAGCGAGCGCCGCGGCCCGCTCCGGCACGCGACGGCGGCACGCGCGGCGTCGCGCACCCTATGCGTCACCGGCGCGGCAGATGCGGTTCTTGCCCTCGCGCTTGGCCCGATAGCAGGCGGCATCGGCCGCATCGAGCGCCGCCCTCGCACTCCGAGCTCCGCTGGCCGGATCGAGCGCCGCCACGCCGATGCTCGCGGTCACGCGCAACGAGCGACCCATCCACGGCAGCTCGAAGGCGCGGATCGCCGCAAGCAGGCGCTCGGCGACCGCGACTGCGACCGCACCCTCCATCTCGCTCAGCAGCACGACGAATTCGTCGCCGCCGACTCGCGCCACGCGGTCCGCCGGCCGCGTGCAGTCGATCATCGCAGCGGCCAGGCCCCGCAGCAGCGCGTCACCCGCCTCATGCCCGGCGTTGTCGTTGACGGCCTTGAATCCGTCCAAGTCGATCGCGAGAACGCTGTGACGCAGCAGCGCCGCCCGCCCAGGCCGACACCACCGCGCCAGTTCGCGCTGCAAACCCCGTCGGTTCAACAATCCGGTCAGCGGGTCGGTCAAGGCGAGCGTCTCGGCGGCGCGTCGCTCGCGATCCAGCACCGCGGCGGCGCGACGCACCGCCATGGTCACGGTGACGCCGATCGCCACTCCGAGCGCAAGCAGCCCGGAGCCCAGGAGGAAGATGGTGCGCCGCGTTCGCTCTTGCTCGCGCTGCATGTCGGCCAGCGCCTGGCTCAGCCGCTGCTCCTGCAAGCTCACCAGCCGGCGCAGCGCGCGGTCCAGGCTGCGCTGGCCCTGGAAGACCGCTCCGTCACTCAGCAGGCGCCGCGCCTGCTCATCGGCGCCGCCCAGCAGCGCCTCGACGATCGGCCGCTGCTTCTCGCTCAGGCGCCCGGCTTCGCGCAGCACCTGCGCGAGCACCTCGCGCGAGGCCGCGTCCAGCGACAGACCAAGGAGTTCCTCGCGCTCCTCCTCGAAAATCAGGCGCTGCGCCTCGAACTCCCGCGCATCGTCTTCGCGCTCGAACGGATCGGGCTCGAGCGCCATGCGCAGCATCAGCAGCACGCGGCTTTGAGCCGCAACCTGCATTTCGTAGCCGTCGAGCGCGGCGGGCACGGTCGTAAGCACCGTGTCGGACATCGCCTCGCCGACTTGCTGCACGGCCACGAGCGCGATCCACGCCAGCAAGGCTTGCAGGGCGAGCAGCAGCGCGATGCCGCCGGCGACCAGCGGCCCCAGCCGGCGCGACAGGGCTGCGCGCAGCGCACGCAATGGTTCGGCGACCGAAAAGCGCATGTCCGAAGCGAGATTGGCGGGTCCGGGGCGGCAGATCGTGCCGATCCACGAAAGCGGTCTTTCGGCACGATGTCCGCGAAGGTTAAGTAGAGGTAGGCAAAGCAATCCTTCGGTTAGAGCCGCAGTTGCGCCCCAACGATGCCCGACGCCGCCAGTGCGCGATCGGCGCCGAGCGTCTTGCCGATGCGCCAGCCCGCCGCGCCGGCTCCGGGCGTCCGACGGGACGGCGAGGTCGCAGCCGGCTTGCCGAAACTCGAGCACTTGCCGACGACCGATTGCCGAAGCCATGCGGTCGCCGTACTGTTCGGGCAGCGGAGAGGCGAGGTGGCGGCACATTCGGGAACGAGCAGGGTTTCAACGCCCTGGCGCGGCGGCGGCGCAAGGGCATCCGGATGCGGTCGCTCGGCGCGCCGCGCGGCAGCACGATCCACGGCCTCCGCGGCGCGGGCGCGACCCGGATGTCAGGTCGAGCGCCGAGGGCAGCGCCCGGTGCCGAAGTGCCGCCTCCAACGCGAGCGGATGTCGGCCGACATGAGGTTCCGGCGTTCGCTGCTTTCGTCTGCTCCCACGGCGCAATCAAGGCGCCACCGGTCGTCGTGCCGCAGTTCGGCAGCCTCGCGCAGCGCGCACCGGCAAACCCAAGCTCGAACGCCATCGCTGCGGTGCGCCCGGATGCGAGGCGCCGGCTCACGCCCACGCAGGGCAGCCCACGTACGGTCACCGCGTTCTGGCGGCGCGCCGAACCGCCCGGCCGATGGCATCGATTCACCGAAAGCCCGCTAATCTGCCCCCATGTCCGACCTCAACGACCCCCGTGTTCTCTTTGCCGCCGAGCGCACGCTGCTCGCCTGGAACCGCACGAGCCTGAGCCTGATGGCGTTCGGCTTCGTGATCGAGCGCTTCGGGCTGTTTCTGCGCTACGTTTCGCACACGCCCGGCGCGCCGATGGCGGGCGCGGTCGACCGCGCGTCGTTCTGGATCGGGATCGGCTTCGTCGCGCTCGGCGCGCTCACGGCGGTGATGTCGATCGTTCAGTACCGCGTCGCGCTCGCGTCGCTGCGGCCCGTCGAAATCCCGCCCGGCTACCAGACGTCGGTCGGCATCTGGCTCAACGGGCTGATCGCGCTGCTGGGCGTTGCGCTGATCGCGTATCTCGCCGCGACCTGAGCGTTCTCACGCGCTCTTCGGATCGAGCGCATCGCGCAGCCCGTCGCCGAGCAGGTTGAACGCGAGCACGGTGACGAAGATCGCCAGCCCCGGAAAGACCGCCATCCACGGCGCCTGCGTGAGAAAGCGCTGCGCGGTGTTCAGCATCGAGCCCCAGCTCGGCGCGGGCGGCTGCTGGCCGAGGCCGAGGAAGGACAGGCTCGCCTCGGCGATGATCGCGGCGGCGATCGCCAGCGTCGCTTGCACGGTCACCGGCGGCAGGATGTTCGGCAGGATGTGGCGCAACACGATGCGCACCGGCGGATTGCCGACCGCTCGCGCGGCCTCGACGTAGTCCTCGGCGCGCACCGCGAGCACCTGACCGCGCGCAAGCCGCACGAAGATCGGCGTCGCGGTGATGCCGATGGCGATCATCGCGTTGGACAGGCTCGGGCCGAGAAACGCGGCGAGTGCGATCGCGAGGATCAGGAACGGGATCGCGAGCATCGCATCGGTGATGCGGCTGACCACGGCGTCGAGCGCACCGCCGGCGTAGCCGGCGAGCATGCCGAGCGGAACGCCGATGCCGACCGCGATCGACACCGAGATCACGCCGGCGGCGAGCGACGCGCGCCCGCCCCAGATCACGCGCGACAGCAGGTCGCGGCCGACCTCGTCGGTGCCGAACCAGTGCGCCGCGCTCGGCGCCTTGCGCACGAGCGACCAGCTCGTCGCGAGCGGATCGAACGGCGCGATCCAAGGCGCGAGGAGCGCCGCGAGCGTCATCAGCGCGACGACCGCCAGCCCGAACACCGCCGTGCGCCGCGCGAGCAGCCGGCGCAGCGCGCGCCGCGCCGGGCTGTCGTGCGCGGTGGAAGACTCGATCGCAACGGTGGCCGCCGCCATGTCAGTCGCGCAGCCTCGGATTGACCAGCACGTACAGCACGTCGGCGAGCAGGTTCAGCAGGATGTAGACGCTGGCGGTGACCAGCACCACGCCCTGCACGACCGCGTAGTCGCGGTTGAACACCGCGTCGACGATGAGCTTGCCGAAGCCCGGGATCGAGAACACCTGCTCGGTCAGCACGGCGCCGGAAAGCAGGGTGCCGAACTCGAGCGCGCCGAGCGTGATTACCGGCGTCAGCGCGTTGCGCAGCGCGTGCTTGAGCACGACGGTCCTTTCCAGCAGCCCTTTCGCGCGCGCGGTGCGCACGTAGTCGCTGGTCATCGCCTGCAGCATCGCCGAGCGCATGTGCCGCATCAGCACCGCGGCGATCGCGTTGCCGAGCACGAAGGCCGGCATCACCGTCGTCGCGATCGACTGCCGGAAGTCCTCGAACGGACTGACGAATCCCGACGCCGGCAGCCAGCCGAGCTTCACCGAGAACAGGAAGATCAGCATGATCCCGAGCCAGAAGTTCGGCGTCGACAGACCCCACAGCGCAAACACATTGGCGCCGACGTCCCACGCGCTGTCCTTCTTCACGGCCGAAACGATGCCGGCGGGAATGCCGATCGCGAGCGCGAAGAACATCGCCATCGCCGCGAGCTGCACCGTCACCGGCAGCTTTTCGGCGATCAGCCGCGCCACCGGCTGCTTGATTCGCATCGACTCGCCGAGATCGCCGCGCAGCACGTTGCCGATCCAGTAGACGTACTGCGCCGGCAGAGGCTGATCGAGCCGGTACTGCTTGCGGATCTGCTCGATCACGGCCGGGTCGCGCTCCTCGCCCGCCATCACGAGCGCGGGATCGCCCGGCAGAAGCTGCTGCAGCCCGAAGATGATCACCGACACCAGAAAGAGCGTCGGGACGAGCTGCAGCAGACGGCGGGGGAGGAACTTGAGCACAGTGCGTGCCGCCGGCCCTCACCCACGGCCCCGCTCCCGGAGGGAGAGGGGTCGGGGTGGGGGAAGCGCCCTTACTTCAACCTCAGGTCCGTCACGCGGATCAACCCGTCCGGCATCACCTTGAAGCCCTCCAGCCGCGGCGTGTGCGCGAACAGCAGCGTGCGGTGGTACAGATAGATCACGCCGCCCTTCGGCAGGATCTCGGCGGCGGCCTGCTCGTACAGCGCCTTGCGCTCGGCGAAGGTGGTGGCGGTGCGCGCCTTGTTCAGCAGCTCGTCGACTTTCGGGTCGCAGTACTTGCCGTAGTTCAGCGGGCCGTTGCACGACGCGAACGAGTAGATGTTGCCGTCGGGATCGGTGCGGCCGCTCCACGCGAGGAAGTAGAGCTGGAAGTTGCCCTTCTCCGCTTCGTTCAGCGAAGTCGCGAACTCGGTCACGCGGATCTTCAGGTCGAAGCCCGCCTCGGCGGTCATCGACTGCATCACCTCGGCGACCGCGCGGCTCTCGGGATTGTTCGGCACCATGAAGTCGATCGCGATCGGTGTGGCGACGCCGGCCTCCTTGACGAGCGCGCGCGCCTTGGCGACATCGCGCTTCGGCGTCGGGAACTTCGCGAGGTGATACGGGCTCGCGGGGCTGACCCATTGGTTGTCGGGCTTCTGCAGTCCGTTGAAGACGACCTGGTTGATCGCGTCGCGGTCGAGCGCCAGCTCGAACGCCTGCCGTACCTTGGGGTTCTTGCCGAGCGGGTTGTTCGACTTCTCGCCGTTGGCGAGGTTGATCGTCAGTCCTTGGTAGCCCAGTTCGGTGCCGGTCGCGAGCCGAAGCTTCGGATCCTTCTTCACTTCATCGACGTCGGTGGCGAGCAGCCGCTCCAGCAGGTCGAGCTGGCCGGACTTCAGGTTCGCCAGCCGCACCGTCGAGTCCTGGATCGGCCGGTAGACGATGCGGTCGATGTGCACGCGGCCCTTGTCCCAGTAGTCGGCGAAACGCTCGACGACGATGCGGTCCTGGGGCACGCGCTCGACGAACCGGTACGGGCCCGCGCACACCGGCGCGGTCCCGAACTTGTCGCCGAGCGCCTTGGCGGCCTTCGGCGACACCATCATGCCGGCGCGGTCGGTCAGTTGCGCGATCAGCGGCGCGAACGGCGCCTTCAGCAGCAGCCGGATCGTCAGCGGATCGACGACCTCGACCCGGTCGATCTGCGCGATCTCGGCTTTGCGGAACGAACCCTGCATCGTCAGGTGCCGCTCGAGGCTGAACTTGGCCGCCTCCGCATTGAACGGCTCGCCGTCGTGGAACTTCACGCCGGGGCGCAGCTTGATGGTCACCGTCTTGCCGTCGGCCGAGACCTGCTGGCTCAACGCAAGCTGCGGGACGATGTTCAGCTTGTCGTCGATGTCGAACAGCTTGTCGCAGATCGACGCGAAAACGATGCGCCCGACGTAGGTGCGCGCGAGCGTCGGGTCGAGCACGTCCGGATCTTCGGCCAGCCCGATGCGCAGCGTGCTCTGCGCCTGCGCGGCGGTCGCCGCGGCGAGCAGCGCAGCGGCGGTCAACAGCGGTTTCAGTCTCATGGTGGTCTGCCTTTCTCGGAGTTTCGCCGGGACAGTGGTTCAAGCGGGAAGCTTCGTTGGGTTCGCGTTGCGCGCGAACGCGGCCTGCAGGCGCGCGAGCGCCGGACTGTCGGGCGCGCGACGGACTGCGCCGGGCGCTTCGCCTTGCAGTTCACGCCGGCGCAGGCAGGCGACCGTGCCGCCTTCGGGTGTCGCCTCGAGCACGGGCTCGTCGCTGCGGCAGCGCTCGATCGCATGCGGACAGCGCGTGTGGAAGCGGCACCCCGCCGGCGGCGCGATCGGGCTCGGCACGTCGCCGCCGAGCGCGGCCTCGCGCACGCGCGCCCCCGGCACCGGCACCGGCACGGCAGCGAGCAACGCGCGCGTGTAAGGGTGTCGCGGACGCTCGAACAGCCGGTCCGCGTCGCCGGTCTCGACGAAACGGCCCAGGTACATCACCGCCACTTTCGTCGCGATCTGCCGCACCACCGCCAGATCGTGCGAGATGAACAGATACGCGAGCCCGAAGCGCCGCTGCAGCTCGGCGAGCAAATTGAGGATCTGCGCCTGGATCGATACGTCGAGCGCGGAGACCGGCTCGTCGCAGACGATCACGCGCGGGTCGGCCGCGAGCGCGCGCGCGATCGCGATGCGCTGGCGCTGGCCGCCGGAGAATTCGTGCGGATAGCGCCGCGCCGCCTCGGCGCGCAACCCGACGAGCGATAGCAGCTCGGCGACGCGCGCGCTCCGCCGCGCGGGCGGAACGACCTCGTGCAGCATCAGCGGCTCGGCGAGCGTATCGCCGACGGTCATGCGCGGATTCAGCGATCCGTACGGGTCCTGGAAGACGATCTGCAACTTGCCGCGCAGCCGGCGCAGCTCGGCCGGCGCGGCAGCCAGCAGGTCGCGGCCTTCGAGCCGGAGTTCGCCCGCGGTCGGCTCGATCAGCCGCAGCACCAGGCGCGCGACGGTCGACTTGCCGCAACCCGACTCGCCGACGATCGCGAAGGTCTCGCCGGCGTCGACCGCGAACGACACGCCGTCGACCGCCCGGACGCGCGCCTGCACGCGCCCGAACAGCCCCGTCTGCACCGGAAAGTGCTTGACCAGTCCGACCGCCTCGAGCACGGTGCTCACGCGGCCTCCGCAACGTCGGCGAGCGAGGCCGCGAGGTTCTCCAGCGGCGCCTTCCAGCAGCGCGACCGATGGCCGGCCTTGACTTCGACGAGCGGCGGCGCCTCGCGCCGGCAGGTGTCGTCGGCGAACGGGCAGCGCGGCGCGAAGCGGCAGCCCGCCGGCATCGCGGTCGCCGCCGGCACCATGCCTTCGATCGCCGCGAGCCGGCGCCGGCGGCCGGCGAGCGACGGAATCGCGCCGAGCAGACCGACGGTATACGGATGCTGCGGCAGCGCGAACAGCGCGTCGACGCGCGCCTCCTCGACGATTTGCCCCGCGTACATCACGATCACGCGGTCGGCCATCTCGGCGACCACCCCGAGGTCGTGCGTGATCAGCAGGATGGCCGTCTGCAGCTCCCCGCGCAGCGCGCGCATCAGCTCCAGCACCTGCGCCTGGATCGTCACGTCGAGCGCGGTGGTCGGCTCGTCGGCGATCAGCAGCCGCGGCCGGCACAGCAGCGCCATCGCGATCATCACGCGCTGCCGCATGCCGCCCGAGAGGCGGTGCGGAAACTCGTCGATGCGCTTTTCCGGCGCGGGGATACGCACGTGGCGCAGCATCTCGATCGCCGCCGCGCGCGCGTCGGCCTTGCTCGCGCCGCGATGGCGGATCAGCACTTCGGCGAGCTGCGAGCCGATCGTGAAGGCCGGGTTCAGCGAGGTCATCGGCTCCTGGAAGATCATCGCGAGGCGGTCGCCGCGCAGGTCCGCCAGCGCGGTGTCCGGCAGGCGCAGCAGGTCGCGCCCTTCGAACAGCACGCGCCCGCCGAGGTCGGCGTTGGCGCGCGGCACCAGCCCCATGATCGACAGCGCAGTCACGCTCTTGCCGCAGCCGGACTCGCCGACGATGCACACCGCCTCGCCGGGCGCGAGCGCGAACGACACGCCGTCGACCGCGAGCGCCGGGCCGCGGTCGGTGCGGAAGGCCGCGCGCAGATCCTCGACCTGCAGCAGCGGGCTCATCGCGCGGGCTCGGAGCTCGCGCGCGCGATCTCGGCCTCGATCACCGCGCGGTCCCAGACGCCGCCGGGCGAGTTGCGCGTCGCGAAGAACTTCGCGAAGTGGACGAAGCGCTCGCGGCTGACGGCCTCGAGCCGCGCAAGCTCTGCGAGCGGATCGGGATGATCGTCGACGCGCAGGTCGAGCGCCGGGTATTCCTCGGTCGTGAAGATGCGCAGCGCCGCCGACTGCTTGCCGCGCTTGTCGCCGCCCGCCGCCTCGCCCGCTTTCAGCGCGGCGATCAGCCGGCGCGGGAACGGCAGTTCGCCCGCGGCCTCGTAGGCACGCGCGGTTTCGGCGATCACCTCGGGGCCCGCCAGCATGTTGCCGGCGACCGAAAAGCCGGCGTGGAGCGCGTGCCCGCACCAGGGCACGCAGTCGGCACCGGTGTACGCGGCGATGCGGCCGGCGCAGTCCTGAACGTGCAGCTGGCGGGCAGCGCGGCCGGGATCGGAGGCGATCAGCGCGTCGACGACCATCTGCGCCGCAACGCCCTCGCGCAGCAGTCGAATCCCGCGCGGGCCGAAGGTCGGATTGATCAGCGCCTGCGTGCACAGCGCGCCGATGCCGCCTTCGCCGTGTGGGCACAGCGCGCCGACCGCGAAGAAGCGCGTGGCTACCGCCACGCCGAACGCGCCGGTGGCGGGATCGCGGGCGACGATCGACCAGGTCATCGAACGGACCTCACGCCGGCGGAACCGCGCCCCTGCGCTCGACGATCATCCGGTACTGCTCGGGCTCGCGGTGGCGCGCGAAGTCGAAGGTCGTGCTCTTGTACGACGCACAGAGGTCCAGATCGCAGCGTGCGATCGCCAGTTCGTCGCCGGTCGTCGTGCACGCGGCGACGATCTCGCCGCTGGGCGCGACGATGATCGAGTTGCCGATCTGCTCGACGCCCTCCTCGTTGCCCGCCTTCGCCACGCCGACGACCCACGTGCCGTTCTGGTAGGCGCCGGCCTGCATCACGAGTTGGTTGTGGAAGTGCGACAGCGCGTCGTGCTCGGGTGCGGGCGGGTTGTGCACCGGTGTGTTGTAGCCGATCAGGATCATCTCGACCGCCTGCAGGCCGAGGATGCGATACGTTTCCGGCCAGCGCCGGTCGTTGCAGATCGCCATGCCGAAGATGCCTTCGGCGCCGAAGCTGGCGCGAAACGCGGGGAATCCCAGGTTGCCGACCTCGAAGTAGCGCTTCTCCAGATGCTGGAAGCGCCGCCACGGTTCGTGCTCGGCGTGTCCGGGCAGGTGGATCTTGCGGTACTTGCCGACGATGCGCCCGGTCCGGTCGACGAGGATCGACGTGTTGAAGCGCCGCGTGCGTCCGCCTTCGTTCGCCAGCTCCGCGTAGCCGAGATAGAAGCCCAACCCGAGCGAACGCGCGGCGTCGAACAGCGGCCGCGTGTCGGGGCCCGGCATCTCGCGTTCGAAGAACGCGTCGACCTCCTCCTGCCGCTCGAAGTACCAGCGCGGGAAGAACGTCGTCAGCGCGAGCTCCGGAAAGACGACGAGGTCGCAGCCGTGCGACCTGGCCTGTCGCATCAGCGCGAGCATGCGTTCGACGACCTGTGCTCGCGTATCGCTGCGCGCGATCGGGCCGAGCTGGGCGGCGGCGACGGTGACGATGCGGGTCATGCGAAGCGAGTCCTCAGGCAGACAGCTCGAGCAGCGTGTGCAGCAGCACGTCGGCACCTGCAGCCAGGTGCTCGGGCTTCGTGTCCTCCGCCGGGTTGTGGCTGATGCCCCTGATCGAAGGCACGAAGATCATCGCGGTCGGCGCGATGCGGGCGATCATCTGCGCGTCGTGCCCTGCGCCCGAGGTCATCGGCCGGCACGAGTGGCCGAGCCGCTGCGCGGTGCGCGCGATCAGCTCCGCCACGCCGCGGTCGAAGATCACCGGCTCGAAGCGCGCGAGCGAGCGCGTCTCGATCCGCACGCCCTCGTCGGCGGCGAGCTGTTTCAGGAATTCGGCGAAGCGCTGCTCGGCCTGCCTGAGCGCGGCTTCGTCGGTGTTGCGCAGGTCGACCGTGACCTTCGCGCGCGCGGCGATCACGTTGATCAGGTTCGGGTGCAGGTCGACCTTGCCCATCGTCGCCACCTGGTTGCCGCCCATCTCGCGCGCAAGCTGCCGCAGGAAGTGCCCGATCGCCGCCGCGCAATAGCCGGCGTCGTGACGCAGCCGCATCGGCGTGGTGCCTGCGTGGTTCGACTGGCCGACGATCGTGACCTCCTGCCACGAGATGCCCTGCAGGTTCTCGACCGCGCCGATCGTGACGCCTTCGCTGTCGAGCACGGGTCCCTGCTCGATGTGCAGCTCGACGTAGGCGTGCGGGCGATACAGCGGGATCGGCGCGTCGCCCAGGTAGCCGATCCGCCTGAGCTCGTCCTCGAAGCGCTTGCCGTCGATGCCGCGCGTGTCGTACAGCTCGGCGAGCGGCAAGCCGCCGACGTACGCGAGCGAGCCCGCCATGTCGGGATGGAAGCGCGCGCCCTCTTCGTCGGTGAACACCGCGACGACCAGCGGCCGGCGCGTCGCCACACCCGCCTCGTTGAGCGTGCGAACGACTTCGAGCCCGCCCAGCACGCCGAGGCAGCCGTCGAACCGCCCGCCGGTGCGCACCGTGTCGATGTGCGAGCCGGTCATCACCGGCGCGATGTCCTCGCGTCCCGCGCGGCGGCCGAAGATGTTGCCGATCGGATCGATGCGCACCTCGAGCCCGAGCTCGCGCATCCGCGCGACGACGAGATCGCGGCCCTCGCGGTCCTCGTCGGTCAGCGCGAGCCGGCAGCACGAGCCGTCGTCGGTGCGGCCGATCGCGGCGAGCTCGTCGAGCGCGGCGAGCAGCCGTGCCGGGTTGATTCGAAGTTGTTCCGCCTTCATGCCAATACCTCCTCGGCCGAACGGCCGACGACCTCGCGGTAGATCGCCGGGTCCGTGTCGCCTTCGGATCCGAGCAGCAGCACGCGCGACCTCGCATCGAGCGCGAGCATGCGCCGAATCTCGGGATCGTCGCGCGCGGCGAGCAGCGCGGCGAGCCCCGCGGCGCCGGTTTCTCCGGCGACGATCGGCGCGTCGCCCGCGGCGGGCCGCGCAAGGCATCGCACCGCTTCGAGCGCGTACGCGTCGTCGATCGCCACCGCCGCATTGGCGCCGCCGTGCAGGATCTCCCACGCGAGCTCCGAAACCTCGCCGCACGCGAGCCCGGCCATCACCGTGTCGAGCGCTCCGCCGACGACCACCGGCCGTCCCGCTTCGAGGCTGCGATAGACGCAGTCCGCGTGGGTCGGCTCGACGACGGCGAAAAACGGCCGCCGCGGACCCCAGCGCAGCCAGAAGCTTGCGCAGATCGCCGCGGCGAGCGCGCCCACACCCGCCTGCGCGAACACATGGGTCGGCGGTTCACCGTTGAGCTGGGCCGCGATCTCGTGCGCCAGCACGCCGTAGCCGTGCATCACGTCGAGCGGAATGTCGCGGTAGCCGGGATACGAGGTGTCCGAAACGACGGTCCAGCCCTCGGCGGCGGCGGTCGCAGCGGCATGGCGGACCGCGTCGTCGTAATTGCCCCTGACCTCGCGCACCTGCGCGCCGTACCGGGCGATCGCGTCGCGCCGGCCCTGGCTCACGTGCTCGTGCACGAAGATCACGCAGCGGCAGCCGAAAAGCTGCGCGCCCCACGCGACCGAGCGGCCGTGGTTGCCGTCGGTCGCGCAGGTCACGGTCGCCTCGCGGACGATGTCCGCGAACTCGCCCGACAGCAACTGCTTGGAGCTGATGTCGCTGCGCCCGGTTGCGGCGGCAACGCGCCGCTTCAGCACGTTCGCCACCGCGTACGCGCCGCCGAGCGCCTTGAAGCTCTTGAGTCCGAAGCGGCCCCGCTCGTCCTTGTAGTCGATCTGCGCGAGCCCCAGCGAGCGCGCCAGCCCGCCGAGCCGCACGAGCGGCGTCGCCGCGTAGCCGGGCCAACCGGAAATCTCCGCATACGCCGCGTCGAAGCCCGCCCGGTTCAGCGTCTGCGAGCGCGCCGCACCGTACGGCTCCGCAGCCGGTGCGGCGGCGGGGTTGCGCAATGCGCGCGCGCGCGGGTTCATGCGACGGCCTCCTGTCTGGGCAGCGCGGCCGGCTGCCGCAAGTGGCAGGCGACGATCTGCCCGCGAGCGACTTCGCGCAACGCCGGCTCCTCGACCTTGCAGCGCTCCTCGACATACGGGCAGCGCGTGTGGAAGCGGCAACCCGAAGGCGGGTTGATCGGGCTCGGAACGTCGCCGCCGAGCACGCGGCGCTTGCGGCGCGCGGTGGGGTCGGGCACCGGCACCGCTTCGAGAAGCGCTTCGGTGTACGGGTGCTGCGGCTGCGTGAAGATCGCCTTCTTCGGCGCGATCTCGACGATCTTGCCCAGGTACATCACGGCGACGCGATGGCTGATGTGCTCGACGACCGCCAGATCGTGCGCGACGAACAGATACGACAGCCGAAACTCCTGCTGCAGGTCCATCAGCAGGTTGATCACCTGCGCCTGCACCGAAACGTCGAGCGCCGAGACCGGCTCGTCGCAGACGATGAGCTTCGGCCGCACCGACAGCGCGCGTGCGATGCCGAGCCGCTGGCGCTGCCCGCCGGAGAACTCGAACGGGTATTTGATCATCTGGTCCGGCCGCAAGCCGACGCGCTCGAACAGCGCCGCGACGCGCTCGCGCATCTGCGCCTGCGGCGCGGCGTCGTAGTTGCGGATCGGCTCGGCGACGATGTCGGCCGCGCGCATCCGCGGATTCAGCGACGAGTACGGGTCCTGGAACACCGCCTGCAGTTCGCGCCTGACCGGCCGCATCTCGCCCTGCGACAGCCGGCTGATGTCGCGGCCGCGCCAGAGGATCGTTCCGCTCGTCGGGTCCTGCAGCCGCAGGATCAGCTTGCCGGTCGTCGACTTGCCGCAGCCCGACTCGCCGACGAGGCCGAGCGTCTCGCCGCCGGCGATCGAGAAGCTCACGCCGTCGACCGCGCGCACCTGCGCGCCGCCGCCGCCGAACAGGCCCCGCTGCGTCGGGTAGTGCTTGACGAGGTCGCGCACCTCGAGCAGCACTTCGCGTGACGACGGCGCGTTCATGCGGCGGCCTCCGCGGCGCGCGCCGATGCGGGCGCGGCGACCGGGTTCCAGCATGCGGCCCAGTGCGCGGGCTCGTGCTGCTCGAGCGCGGGCACGTCGCGCCGGCAGCGCTCGGTCGCGTTCGGGCAGCGCGGCGCGAACAGGCACCCCGGCATCTCCTCCCGCAGCGAAGGCACCATGCCCGGTATCTCGACCAGCCGCTTGCCGGTTTCTTCGACCGAGTCGCCCAGGTGCGGCATCGAGCCGAGCAGCCCGCGCGTGTACGGATGGCGCGGCGACGCGAACAGCCGCTCGACCGGCGCCTCCTCGACCTTGCGGCCCGCGTACATCACGACCACGCGGTGCGCCATCTCGGCGACCACGCCCAGGTCGTGCGTGATCAGGATGATCGACGCGCCCGTGTCCTCGCGCAGCTCGCGCATCAGTTCGAGGATCTGCGCCTGGATCGTCACGTCGAGCGCGGTGGTCGGCTCGTCGGCGATCAGCAGCCGCGGACCGCAGGCAAGCGCCATCGCGATCATCACGCGCTGGCGCATCCCGCCCGACAGCTCGTGCGGATACTGCTTGAGCCTGCGCTCGGGCTCGGGGATATGGACCCTGCGCAGCATCTCGCCGGCGCGCCGCAGCGCGTCGCGCGGCGCCATCCCGCGGTGGACGATCAGCGACTCGGCGATCTGCCGGCCGATCGTCAGCACCGGGTTCAGCGAAGTCATCGGCTCCTGGAAGATCATCGAGATCGCGTCGCCGCGGATCTTGCGCATCTCGGGCTCGGGCAGCTCGACGAGGTTGCGCCCTTCGAACTCGATGCGGCCGGCGGCGATGCGTGCCGGCGGTGTCGGCAGCAGCCGCAGGATCGACAGCGAGGTCACGCTCTTGCCGCAGCCCGACTCGCCGACGACCGCGAGCGTTTCGCCCGGCATCACGTCGAACGAAACGCCGTCGACCGCGCGAACGACGCCGTCGCGCGTGTGAAAGTGCGTCTTCAGCCCTTCGATCCGCAGCAGCGGTTGCACGCTCGCGCTCATCGTCACATCCGCCGCGCCAGCCGCGGATCCAGCGCGTCGCGCATGCCGTCGCCGAGCAGGTTCACCGAAAGGACGGTCAGCGACAGGAAGACGCCGGGGAAGAGCAGGATCGTGCCGGCGATCTGGATCAGGCTCCTCGCCTCCGCCATGATGTTGCCCCAGCTCGGGATGTTGGGCGGCGTGCCGGCGCCGATGAACGACAGGATCGCCTCGGTGATCATCGCCGAGGCGCAGATGTAGGTCGCCTGCACCAGCAGCGGCGCGAGCGTGTTCGGCAGGATGTGCCGCACGAGGATGGCGGGCAAGCGCGTACCCGAGGCGACCGCGGCTTCGACGTACGGCTGCTCGCGCAGCGTGAGCACGAGCGAGCGCACCAGGCGCACGACGCGCGGGATCTCGGTGATCGTGATCGCGACGATCACGTTGCGCAAACTGGCGGTGGTCAGCGCGATCAGCGCGATCGCGAGCAGCACCGAAGGAATCGACATCAGCCCGTCCATCACGCGCATCACGATCGCGTCGAGCCAGCGCAGGTACCCGGTGACGAGCCCGATCGCCAGGCCGAGCACGGTCGCCAGCAGCGCGACGGCGAGCCCGACCGCGAGCGACACGCGCGCGCCGTAGATCACGCGACTGTAGACGTCGCGACCGAGCATGTCGGTGCCGAACCAGTGTTCGGCCGAGGGCGGCCTGAGCCGGCGGATCGGCGACACCGCGAGCGGATCGACCGTTCCGAGCCAGGGCGCGAGCAGCGCCACGAGCAGCATCGCGGCGAGAACGAGCGCGCCGGCGATCGCGGTCGGGTGCCTGCGGAACGCGTCGCGCACGAAGCGCCAGGTTGGCGACGCCGCTTTCGGCGCGGGGATCGCGATCGCGGCCATGTCAGTAACGGATGCGCGGGTCGAACAGCGAGTAGCTCAGATCGACCAGCAGGTTGACGAGCACGTACACCGCCGAAAACAGCAGCGTGATGCCCTGGATGATCGGGTAGTCGCGCCGCAGGATCGCATCGACCGTCAGCCGGCCGAGCCCCGGGATCGCGAACACCGTTTCGGTGACGACCACGCCGCCGATCAGCAGCGCCACGCCGATGCCGATAATCGTGACGATCGGCACCGCGGCGTTCTTCAGCGCGTGGCGCGTCAGCACGGTGCCCGGCGCGAGCCCCTTCGCGGTGGCGGTGCGCACATAGTCCTGCGCCAGGACGTCGAGCATGGTCGCGCGCGTGATGCGCGCGATCAGCGCCATGTAGACGATGCCGAGCGCGACGCTGGGCAGGATCATGTGGCGGATGAACGGCCCGAAGCCTTCGGCGAGGCTGCGGTAGCCCTGCACCGGCAGCCAGTCGAGCCGCACCGCGAACAACAGGATCAGCCCGTAGGCGATCACGAATACCGGCACCGAGAAACCCATCACCGAAACCGCCATCACGACGCGATCGATCCAGCCGCCGGCGCGCGCCGCCGCGATCACGCCGAGCGGCACCGCGAGCGACACCGCGACGACCAGCGTGCAGACCGTCAGCGCCAGCGTCGGCTCGATCCGCTGCGCGATCAGCGTCGACACGGGCAGCTTGGTGAAGATCGACGTGCCGAGGTCGCCGCGCGCCAGATCGGCGAGCCAGTGGCCGAAGCGGACGAGATAGGGCTCGTCGAGTCCGAGCTGGGCGCGGATGCGCGCGATGTCTTCGGCGGTGGCGATGTCGCCGGCGATCACCGCCGCCGGGTCGCCCGGGCTGATGTACAGCAGCGAGAAGACGAACAGCGCGACGATCCCCATCACGGGGATCGTCGCGAGAAGGCGTTTGAGCGTGTAGCGAAGCATTGAGAGGACGGCGCCTGCGGTCGTCCCGGCGCAGGCCGGGACCCGATTGCCGCGCTCGAAATCCGGCCCCGGCCCGCGCCGGGGCGACGGCCCGAAACTACTTTTTCTCGACGTTCCAGAGGAAGGTGACCGGCGAAACGATCACGCCCGACAGGTTGGTCCGGTACGCGGTCGGCACGATGAACTGCGCGGTCGGGATGTAGGGCACGGTCTCGAACGCGCGCTTCTGCATCTCCTCGGCGATCTTCTTCTGCTCGGCCGCCGAAGGCGCGGCGAACCAGGCGTCGCGCAGCTCCTCGAGCTTGGCGTCGGTCGGCCAGCCGAACCACGACTTGTCGCCCGCGCCGCGCAGCGGCGAGTTCAGCGCCGGCGACGTGATGTCGGGTCCGACGAACCAGGTGTGGAACACGCTCCAGCCGCCCTTCTCGACCGGTTCCTTGCTCGAGCGGCGCGTGATCAGCGTGCCCCAGTCGCTCGCGGCGAGCTCGACGTTCAGCCCGATCTTGCGCAGCAGTTCCTGCGTGACGAGCGCCTGCGCATGCACGATCGGCTGGTCGGTCGCGGTCAGCAGGATGATCTTCTCGCCCTTGTAGCCGGCTTCCTGGACGAGCCGCTTGGCCTTGTCGAAGTCGCGCTTGCCCGTGAGCGCTTCCGAGCCCGCATTGTTCGCGAGCGGCGTTCCGCAGGTGAAGAACGACGGGCAGGGTTTGCCGTTTTTCGGGTCGCCGGCGATCGCGATCGCATAGTCCTTCTGGTCGAGCACCGCGAGCACCGCCTGGCGGAGCTTGACGTTGTTGAACGGCGGCTGCAGATGGTTGAACCGCAGCAGGCCGATCGAACCGAGCGGGTCGGTGTTGTCGACCTTGATGTCCTTGTTCTTCGCGACGACCGGGATCAGATCGGGCGGGATCTGCTGCCACCAGTCGACCTCGCCGTTGTTCAACGCCGCCGCGGCGGTGGCCGAGTCGGGGATGTAGATCCACTCGACGCGGTCGACCTTGACGACCTTGCCGCCGGCGCCCCACGACGGCGGCTCCTTGCGCGGCACGTAGTCGGTGTTCTTCACGTACACGACCTTGCTGCCCGGGACCCACTGCTCCTTGACCATCTTGAACGGGCCCGACCCGGTCGGGTCGGTGATCTGCGTGAAAGCGTCGGTCTTGGCGATGCGCTCGGGCATGATGAAAGGCACGTTCGACGACGGCTTGCCGAGCGCGTCGAGCACGTACGGGAACGGCTTCTTCAGCTTCAGGCGGAAGGTCTTGTTGTTGACCGCGCTCCACGCTTCGGTCATCTCGGCGAGCTTCTGGCCGAAGACGTCGCGCTTGGCCCAGCGCTCGATCGAAGCGATGCAGTCGGCCGAACGCACCGGCGCACCGTCGTGGAACTTCAGCCCGTCGCGCAGCGTGAAGGTCCACGTCAGCTGATCCTTGCTGACCTCCCACTTGTCGACCATCTGCGGCTGGATCCTGAAGTTCGCGTCGGTCGCGAACAGCACGTCGTACACCATGTAGCCGTGGTTGCGCGTGATGTACGCGGTGGTCCAGATCGGATCGAGGCTGCGCAGATCGGCCTCGGGGATGAACTTCAGGACCTTGCCCTGCGCGAAGGCGCCGCTCGTCGCGGCCATGCCGGCGGCGATCAGGAGTCCGGCCGTCCAACGCCGGGCCGCGGGTGCGAAGTTTGAAAACACGTCTTCCTCCAGAAAAAGCGGAACGCCCGCCTGCGCGCCGTGTGGCCTGCCGTTGGGTCGAACCGGTGAACCGTCTTGCAAGTTCCGTTCCTGCAGTGCAGGTTCGGCAACCGCTGTCGGCTTGTCTCCCGCGCGCTCGAATCGAATCGTTCTGGTGCGCGCGAGGGCGCACTGTAGTGCGCCTGTGCGCGAACGTAAAGCGGAGCGCGTTTCGTTCGGTCCGCGGCCGATTTGCGCCGGCGCGCCCGCCCGAAGCACACTATGCGGCCCAACGATCGGCCGGCACATGAGTACCTACGACCTGCGCATCCGCAACGCGACGATCTACGACGGCAGCGGCGCGCCGCCGGTGTGCGGCGATGTCGCGCTCGACGAGGGCCGCATCGCCGCGATCGGCGAGTGTCGCGGCAGCGCGGCCGACGAGTTCGACGCGACCGGGCTCGCGGTCGCACCCGGCTTCATCGACGTGCATACGCACGACGACCGGCTGCTGCTCGCCGATCCGGCGATGCGGCCCAAGCTCAGCCAGGGCGTGACGACGTTGGTCGTCGGCAATTGCGGAATCAGCCTGGCGCCGCTCGGCGCCCGCACGGCGGTGCCGCCGCTGAACCTGGTCGCCGGAGAGGCCGCATCGCAACGCTTCGCTTCGTTCGCCACGTACCTCGCGGCGCTCGAGGCGAATCGGCCGGCGGTCAACTGCGCCGCGCTCGTGGGCCACACGACGCTGCGGGTGGCGACGATGTCGGCGCTCGACCGGCCCGCGAACGACGGCGAGATCGAGGCGATGCAGTCGCTGGTGCGCGAGGCGCTCGCCAGCGGTGCGATCGGCGCTTCGACCGGCACCTACTACGCGCCGGCGAATGCCGCGACCGCCGACGAGATCGCGCGCGTGCTCGAACCGCTGCGCGGAACCGGCGCGCTGATCGCCTCGCACATCCGCGACGAGGGCGAGCGCGTGCTCGAGTCGATGACCGAGGCGATCGACATCGCCGCGCGGCTCGGCGTGCGGCAGGTGATCTCGCACCACAAGGTGGTCGGACGCGCGAACTTCGGTCGCTCGCGCGAGACGCTCGCGCTGCTCGATCGGGCGCGCACCAAGGCGGACGTGTGCCTCGACTGCTATCCGTACACCGCCTCGTCGACGGTTCTCAGGGCCGACGCGGCGAAGCAGGCGCAGCGCGTGCTGATCGCCTGGTCCAAGGCGCGGCCCGACGCCGCCGGGCGCTATCTGGACGAGCTGGCCGCCGAGGCGAAGCTCGACGTCGACGCGCTGATCGACGCGCTGCAGCCGGCCGGTGCGATCTACTTCTCGATGGACGAGGCCGACGTCGAGCGCATCCTCGCGCATCCGGAGACGATGATCGGCTCCGACGGGCTGCCGCACGACGCGTTTCCGCACCCGCGGCTGTGGGGCGCGTTTCCGCGCGTGCTGGGCCAGTATGCGCGCAGGCGCGGGCTGTTTCCGCTGGAAGTCGCGCTTTACAAGATGACGGGGCTGCCTGCGGACCGCTTCGGGCTGCGCAATCGCGGGCGGTTGCGGCCGGGCTTCCACGCGGACCTGGTCGTGTTCGATCCGCAGACCGTCGAAGACGCCGCGACCTTCGCGCAGCCGCTGCAGCCCGCGCGCGGCATCGCGGCCGTCTATGTCAACGGCAGGCTCGCGTGGAGCGAGGGCCGGCCGACCGGCGCACGGGCCGGTCGCGTGATCCGGCGGGGTGACGCATGAAGGTCGTCGCCGCGCGGCTCAACCACGAAACCAACACGTTCTCGCCGGTCGCCACGCCGATCGCGGCGTTCGGCCCCGACGGTCCGGCCTTCGGCCGCGCGGCCTACGAGGCGGCCAGGGGCACCCGCACGGGGCTCGGCGCGTTCATCGACGCGTGCGAAGCGCGCGGCGCGCAGCTCGAGGTCGTGCTCAGCGCGACCGCGAATCCGAGCGGGCGCGTCGATGCGGCTGCGTTCGAGACGTTCGCCGACGCGATCGTCGGCGCGGTGCGCGCGTGCGACGCGATCCTGCTCGACCTGCACGGCGCGATGGTGACGGCAGCGCACGACGACGGCGAAGGCGAGCTGCTGCGCCGCATCCGCGCGGTCGCGCCGCAAACGCCGCTCGCGATCGCGCTCGACCTGCACGGCAACCTTACGCAGGCGATGGTCGATGCCGCCGACGTGATCGTCGGCTTCAAGACCTATCCGCACGTCGACATGTACGAAACCGGCGCGCACGCGGCGCGGCTGCTGTTCGGCTGGCTCGACGGCGGGCCGCGTCCGCATGTCGCGTGGGCGCAGCCGCCGCTGCTGTCGCACACGCTGCGCAGCGCCACCGGCGAGGGCGCGATGCGGCGCGCGGTCGACCGCGCGCGGGCGATGGAAGCGGAGGGGCTGCTCGCGGCGACCGTGTTCGCCGGCTTCTCGCTCGCCGACATCCGCGATGCGGGCATGAGCGTGGTCGCGGTCGGCCGCACGCGGCCCGAGGCGCAGCGTGCCGCCGACGCGCTCGCCGCGCAGCTCTGGAGCGAGCGCGAAGGCTTCGTCTATTCGAGCGAGCCGCTCGCCGCGAGCGTCGCCCGCGCGAAGGCGGCGCGTTCCGCGAGCGGCCCGGTGCTGCTGCTCGACCACGGCGACAACGTGATGAGCGGCGGCACGTGCGACACGACCGACGTGCTCGAAGCGTGCCTGCGACAGGGCATGGCGAAGATCGGGGTGGGCCCGACCTGCGATCCGCACGCGGTGGCGGCGGCGATCGGGGCGGGTGTGGGTGCGCGCGTGTCGCTCAAAGTCGGCAACCGGCTCGCGTTCGGCCCCGACCACGTCGCCGGCGGCGCGCGTCAGCCGATGCGGGTCGACGCGCGCGTGCGCGCGATCACCGACGGGCGCTTTCGCATCAGCGGGCCGATCTATACCGGCGAGGTCTGGGCGATGGGGCGCACGGCCGTGCTCGAGCACGAGGCGTTCACGATCGTCGTCACCGAGCGGCCGATGGAGCCGCTCGACCTCGGCGTGTTCACGAGCGCGGGTGTGGATCCGCGTGCGTTCGACTTCCTGATCCTGAAGTCGCGGATGTATTGCCGGCCGAGTTTCGTTCCGCTGGCCGCCGCCGTCGTCGAGTGCGACAGCCGCGGCGTGACCAGCTCCGATTACAACCTGTTCCGCTTCCGCCGTATGCGCAGACCCATCTATCCGCTCGATCCGCACACGCGCTGGGAGCCGCCGCGATGACGATCGACCCGTTTTCGACGCTCGGCGAACTTTCGTCCGCGCTCGCACGCAAGCGCGTTTCGGCGGTCGAGCTGGCCGAGCTGTACCTCGCGCGGATCGCGCAGGCGAATCCGAAGCTCAATGCGTTCGTCGCGGTCGACGCCGAGCTTGCGCTCGCCTACGCGCGCGCGTCGGACGCGCGGCGCGCGTCCGGGCTGACGCTCGGCCCGCTCGACGGCCTGCCGATCGCGCTGAAGGATCTGCTCGAGATCGAAGGGCGGATCACCGGCGTCGGCTCCGCCGCCTGGAAGCAAAGGCGCAGCACGAAGACCGCGACGGTGGTCAAGCGGCTGCTCGCGGCCGGCATGGTGCCTCTGGGCAAGACGCAGATGGTCGAGTTCGCCTTCGGCACCTGGGGCACCAACCCGTTGCTCGGCATGCCGTGGAATCCGTGGGATCTCGCGACACATCGGGTTCCCGGCGGCTCCTCCAGCGGTTCCGGCGTGGCGGTCGCCGCCGGGCTCGCGCCCGCTGCGATCGGCTCGGACACCGGCGGCTCGGTGCGCATACCGGCCGCGATGAACGGGATCACGGGTCTGAAGACCACCGGCGGACTTGTGAGCTTGTACGGCGCATTTGCGCTGTCGTTCTCGCTCGACACGATCGGGCCGATGACGCGCAGCGCCGAGGACGCAGCGCTCGTGCTCGCCGCCATCGCCGGCGCCGATCCGCGCGATCCGGCGACGCAGCGCGCGCCGCGCTTCGATGACGCCGTCGCGCGCAGCGACGCGACGTCGCTCGCCGGCGTTCGCATCGCCGTGCTGCCCGCGGCGCAGTACCCGATCGAAGTCGACTCGAGCGTTCGCACGGCGATCAGCGACACGCAGCGCGTGTTGCGCGAGCTGGGGGCCGCGGTTGCCGAGCGCAGACTGCCGCTGGATTTCGGCGAGCTGATGCGGCGTAACGGCCAACTGATCGCGGCCGAGGCGTACTCGATCCACCGCGACTACATCGAGGACGAGTCGCTGCCGATCGGGCCGGCCGTGCGCAAGCGCGTGCTCGGCGGAAAACAGGTGGCCGCGGCCGACTACATCGCCGCGCTCGAGCACCGCCGCGCCGCGCGCGCCGCGTGGATCGAGTGGATGCGCGATGCCGACGCGCTGCTGGCGCCGGCCGTTCCGTTTCCCGCCTGCCCGGCAGGCGAAGTCGACGAAACGGTCACGCCGCTGGCGAGCTTCACGCGCGCCGGCAACTACATCGACGCCTGCGGGCTCGCGCTTCCCGCCGGGTTCAGCGACGCAGGACTGCCGGTCGGCGTGCAGCTCCTCGGCAAGCCGTTCGACGAGGCGACGCTGCTGCGGATTGGACGAGCGTTCCAGCAGGCGACCGACTGGCATCGGCGGCGGCCGGCTCTCGGCGCGATCGGCCTGTGAGAGTCCCGCCGGCCGGCGCGGCGCAAGTCAACCTGCATCTCGGCACCTGCTGCTCGGGCACGGCGACGACCCCGTCGTCTTCCGGATCCGCCTGCGCGCATAATCGGCGGACATGACCCGCCGCACGCTGGTCCTCGACGACGCGCTGTACGAGTACCTGCTCGCCCACTCGCTGCGCGAGCATCCCGAGCTCGCCGCGCTGCGCGAGGCGACCCGCACGCACCCGCGCGCGGGCATGCAGATCGCCCCCGAACAGGGACAACTGATGGCGCTGCTCGTGAAGCTCATGGGCGCGCGACGGACGATCGAGGTCGGCGTGTTCACCGGCTACAGCGCGCTCGCGGTCGCGCTGGCGCTGCCCGCCGACGGCCGCATCCTCGCCTGCGACGTGAGCGACGAGTACACGCGTGTGGCGCGCGAGTACTGGCAACGCGCGGGCGTGGCGCACAAGATCGAACTCGTGCTCGCGCCCGCCGCGCAGACGCTCGGCGCACGGATCGGCGCGGGCGAATCGGGCACCTACGACTTCGCGTTCATCGACGCCGACAAGACCGGCTACGACGGCTATTACGAGCAGTGCCTGCAACTGCTGCGTCCGGGCGGGCTGATCGCGATCGACAACGTGTTCCGCGGCGGGGCGGTCGCCCGGCCGGCCGACTCCGACGACACGCGCGCTCTGCAGGCGCTCAACGCCAAGCTGCACGTCGACGAGCGCGTCGATCTGGCGATGCTGCCGATCGCCGACGGCCTGACGCTCGCGCGCAAGCGTTGACGGCGATCGGCAGCGCGTCGGCATAATCGCCGCGGATGCCCATGCCGCGGCTGCTGCGCCATACGATCCTTTCGATCCGCGACCTGGCGGTCAGCGCGGGGCCGTTCGTCGCGCTTGCGCTCGTGCTGCTGTGGGGCGCGTACGTGCTACTCGACCCCGCGCCACCCAAGCGCGTCGTACTCGCCACCGGCCCCGAGCAAGGCGCATACGCCGAGTTCGGCAAACGCTACGCCGAGCGGCTCAAAGGCCTCGGCATCGAGGTCGTTCTCAGAGGCACGCAGGGTTCGGCCGAAAACCTCGCGCTTCTGCGCGACGCGGCGCAGAACGTGGACCTCGCTTTCGTGCAGGGCGGGTCGGGCGGCGCGGTGCTCGCCGTCGACGAGGACAGCCATGGGGTGCCGCTCGTCTCGCTCGGCAGCCTGTTCTACGAGCCGGTGTGGCTGTTCTACCGCGAAGACGCGGCGCGCCGGGTGAGCAAGAACGCGACGCTGTCGCACCTGTCGCAGCTCGCCGGCTGGCGCGTGAACATCGGCGCGCCCGGCAGCGGCGCGCCTCCGCTGTGGGCCAAGCTGCTGCACGCCAATCGCATCGACGCGGCGTCGATCCGCCAGAGCCAGCTCGCGCCGACGCCGGCGGTGGTCGAGTTTCTCGCGGGCGAGCTGGACGCGCTGCTGTTCGTGTCGGCGCCCGAATCGCCGCTCGTGCAGATGCTGCTGCAAACGCCCGGCGTGAAGCTGTTCGACTTCGCGCAGGCCGAGGCGTACTCGCGCCGGCTGCCCTTCCTCAGCGCGCTCGTGCTGCCGCGCGGCGTCGTCGATCTGGCAAAGGACATCCCGCCGGCGGACGTGCAGTTGATCGCGCCGACCTCGTCGCTCGTGGCGCGCGCCGGCACGCATCCGGCGCTGATCCAGCTGTTCGTGCAGACCGCGCAGGCGGTGCACGGCGACACCGGCTGGTTCGCGCGCGCCGGCACCTTTCCGTCGGCGCAGAACGTCGAGCTGCCGCTCGCGAACGAGGCGGCGCGCTTTTACCGCAGCGGCCCGCCGCTGCTGCAGCGCTATCTGCCGTTCTGGCTCGCCAACCTGATCGACCGCATGTGGGTCGCGCTGGTGTCGATCGTCGCGGTGCTGATCCCGCTGTCGCGGATCGTTCCGCCGCTGTACGAGTTCCGCATCCGCTCGCGCATTTTCCGCTGGTACGGCCAGCTGCGCGAGATCGAGGACGAGCTGGGCCGGCGCACGACGCCGCCCGACGAGCTCGCCAAGGAGCTCGACGCGCTCGACGCCAAGGTCGAACGCATCAATGTGCCGCTGTCGCACGCCGACGAGCTGTACGCGCTGCGCTCGCACATCGGCATGGTGCGCGCGCGGCTGCGGCAGGCGGCCGGTTGAGGCGCCGCGTTCGATCCGCGCAGCGCCGGCCGGCGTGACCGCCGCAGCCCCGCCGCCGCCCCGCAGGCTTCAGACGTCGATGTTCCCCGCGTACAGCGCGTTCGACTCGATGAACGCGCGGCGCGGTTCGACCTCGTCGCCCATCAGCGTCGTGAAGATCTGGTCGGCGCCGATCGCGTCCTCGATCTGCACGCGCAGCATGCGCCGCACCTTCGGGTCCATCGTCGTTTCCCAGAGCTGCTCGGGGTTCATCTCGCCGAGGCCCTTGTAGCGCTGGCGGCTGACCGCGGACTCGGCCTCCTTCATCAGCCAGTCCATCGCGGCGCGGAAGTCCGAAACGGGCGCTTCCTTCTGCCGGTCGCCGCTGCCGCGCACGATGCGCGCGCCTGCGCCGACCAGCCCTTTGAAGGTCTTGGCGGCGTTGGCGAGCGTGGCGTAGTCGGCGCCGTGCACGAACTCGGCGTCGATCGCGCTCGCCTTGACGTTGCCGTGATGGCGCCGCTCGATGCGCAGCCGGTGCTTGTCGGTCTTGTCGTCGTGCTGCGCGTACACGTGCACGGTGTGGTTGCCCATGGCCTGCGCGAGTTCGAGCGCCGACCGCTCGGCGCTGGCCGCGTCGTCGAGGTTCAGTTCCGTGCCGGCCATGATCGCCCGCAGCGCGCCGGCGTCGATCACGCGCGTGAGCCGCTGCACGACGGCATCGGCAAGCAGGTACTGGCGCGCCAGCTCTTCGAGCGCCGCGCCTTCGATCGGTGCGGCGTCGGCCGCCGGGTACAGCTTCGCGTCCTTCAACGCGAGCGACACCATGTACTGCGCGAGTTCGTGATCGTCCTTGAGGTACCGCTCGTCCTTGCCGTGCTTGACCTTGTACAGCGGCGGCTGCGCGATGTAGATGTGGCCGCGTTCGACGAGTTGCGGCATCTGCCGGTAGAACAGCGTCAGCAGCAGCGTGCGGATGTGCGCGCCGTCGACGTCGGCGTCGGTCATGATGATGATACGGTGATAGCGCAGCTTCTCGATGCTGAAGCCCTCGGCCGAATCGGGTGTGCCGATTCCGGTGCCGAGCGCGGTGATCAGCGTGGCGATCTGCTCGCTCGAGATCAGCTTGTCGAAGCGCGCCTTCTCCACGTTCAGCACCTTGCCGCGCAGCGGCAGCACGGCCTGGAATTTGCGGTCGCGCCCCTGCTTGGCCGAGCCGCCGGCGGAGTCGCCCTCGACGATGAAAAGCTCCGCCAGCGCGGGATCCTTCTCCTGGCAGTCGGCGAGCTTGCCCGGAAGCCCGACGCCGTCGAGCACGCCCTTGCGCCGGGTCATCTCGCGCGCCTTGCGTGCGGCCTCGCGCGCCCGCGCGGCCTCGACGATCTTGCCGCAGATGATCTTCGCGTCGGCGGGCCGCTCGAGCAGGAAGGTCTCGAGCGCACGGGCGACGACCTCCTCGACGGCGGGCCGCACTTCGCTGGAGACGAGCTTGTCCTTGGTCTGCGACGAGAACTTGGGCTCGGGCACCTTGACCGACAGCACGCACGCGAGCCCCTCGCGCATATCGTCGCCGGTGGTTTCGACCTTGGCCTTCTTCGCGAGCTCGTGGTCCTCGATGTACTTGTTCAGCACGCGGGTCATCGCTGCGCGCAGACCGGTCAGATGCGTTCCGCCGTCGCGCTGCGGGATGTTGTTGGTGAAGCACAGCACGTTCTCGCTGTAGCCGTCGTTCCACTGCATCGCGACTTCGACGCCGATCGCCGCGCCGTTGACGTGCGCTTCGCCGCTCGCGTGAAAGATGTTCGGGTGCAGCGGATTCTTCGCCCTGTTGATGTACTGGACGAAGCCCTTGACGCCGCCCGAGAAGGCGAAGTCCTCCTCCTTGCCCTGCCGCTGATCGACCAGCTTGATGCGAACGCCGTTGTTCAGGAAGGACAGCTCGCGCAGCCGCTTGCTGAGGATCTCGTAGTGGAACTCGACCTTGCCGAAGATCTCCTCGTCGGGAAGGAAGTGGACCTCGGTGCCGCGCTTGTCGGTTTCGCCGATCACCTTCATCGGCGAAACCCGAACGCCGTTGACCGTCTCGACGATGCGGTCGTGCACGACGCCGCGCCTGAACTCGAGGTAGTGCACCTTGCCGTCGCGGCGAACCGTGAGCCGCAGCCATTTTGACAGCGCGTTGACGCACGAGACGCCCACGCCGTGCAGGCCGCCCGACACCTTGTAGCTGTTCTGGTTGAACTTGCCGCCGGCATGCAGTTCGGTCAGCGCGATTTCGGCGGCGCTGCGCTTCGGATCGTGCTTGTCGTCAAACTTGATGTCGGTGGGAATGCCGCGGCCGTTGTCGATCACCGAAATGGAGTTGTCGGTGTGGATCGTGACGACGATCTCGTCGCAGTATCCCGCGAGCGCTTCGTCGATCGAGTTGTCGACGACCTCGAACACCATGTGGTGCAGGCCGGTGCCGTCCTGCGTGTCGCCGATGTACATGCCGGGCCGTTTGCGGACCGCCTCGAGACCCTCGAGGATCTGGATCGACGCGGCGCCGTAGTCGTCGGCCTGAGCGCCGGCCGTCGGTTGAGCGGCACCCGGTCCGTTGGCCGGCGGAGGGAGATTCTCTGGAACTGCTGCCATTGCTTTCCTTGCTGCGCCCCCTCTCCCGCGCGGGGAGAGGGGAACGGGAGCGCGAGGCTACGCCTCGATGATCTAGATGCGCATCGGCATCACGACGTACTTGAACTTGTCCGAGTCCGGCATCGTGATCAGCGCGCTGCCGAGCGCATCGCCGAGCGCGAACTTCACCTGCTCGTTCTTTAAGTTCGCCAGCACGTCGAGCAGATACGTGACGTTGAAGCCGATGTCGAGCGGCTCGCCCGCGTAGTCGATCTCGATTTCCTCCTGCGCCTCTTCCTGGTCCGCGTTGGTCGAAGTGATCTTCAGGCTGCCGGTCGCAAGCATCATCCGCACGCCCTTGAACTTGTCGGTCGTCAGAATCGCCGCCCGCTGCAGCGCGGCCATCAACTCCTCGCGGCCGATCAGGAAGGTCTTCGGATTGTTGACCGGGATGACCTTCTGGTAGTCGGGGAACTTCCCTTCGACGAGCTTCGAGATCAATTCGATCGAACCGAAGCTGAACTTGACCTGGTTCGGCGCCATCTGAACGCGCACAGGGTCCTCGCTGTCCGGCAGCAGCCGCGACAGTTCGAGGATCGTCTTGCGCGGGATGATCGCCTCGATCTTCGGCGAACTCGTGTCCTTGGTCACCTCGCACAGCGCGAGCCGATGCCCGTCGGTGGCGACCGCGCGCACCGTCTGGCCGTCGACGACCAGCAGCATGCCGTTCAGGTAGTAGCGGATGTCCTGGCTCGCCATCGCAAAGTGGACCATCGACAGCAGGTACTTCAGCGTCGCTGCCGGCAACGAGAAGTCGGCGGTGAACTCGGCCTGCGCGACCGTCGGAAACTCCTCGGCGGCGAGCGTCTGCAGGCTGAAGCGACTCTTGCCGCTTTGCACCGTGAGCTTCTTGTTCGCCAACGACAGACCCACTTCGGCCTCGGGCAGCGCGCGCAGGATGTCGACCAGCTTGCGCGCCGCCACGGTCGTTGCGGCTGTGTCCTTGCCGGCGCCGATGTCGGCCGAAGTCTGGATCTGGATCTCCAGGTCGGTCGCCGTGAACGAAACGCGCTCGCCGTCCTTGCGCAGCAGGATGTTGGCGAGGATCGGCAGCGTCTGGCGGCGCTCGACGATTCCGCTGACGACCTGCAGCGGTTTGAGCAATGCATCGCGGCCGGCTTTGACGAGTTGCATTGTTCTGTTTCCTCTTCGTAGGTTCAGTTAATAGTGGTGCCTGTGCGCTGGGGACAACCGCGAAAAGACCTTGCGCGGCGGCGTCTTGCATGCGCCGACAAGCTGTGGGCAAGCGCGTTCGCCGGTGTACCAACGCCTGTGGAGCGAAAGGACAAGTCGGCCGAACGCGCGCGCGCACTCGCCACTTGTCCGCATCTGTCCACAGCCGGTCACGGTTCTATCCACAGGTTGTGCCGGGCTCTCGCTCAGCCCCTCAAAGTCTGTTCGAGCACGTGCAGCGCGTGGTTCAGCTCGGCGTCCTTGGCGCGGTTGGAGGCGATCTTGCGTACCGCGTGCAGCACGGTCGTGTGATCGCGCCCGCCGAAGAGTTCGCCGATCTCGGGCAGGCTCTTCTGCGTCATCTCCTTGGCCAGATACATCGCGACCTGGCGCGGCATCGCGATCGCGCTCGGCCGCCGCTTGCTGTACATGTCGGCGACCTTGATCTTGTAGTAGTCAGCCACCGTCTTCTGGATCAGCTCGACGGTGACCTGGCCGGTCGACGCCGACAGCAGATCCTTCAGCGCTTCGCGCGCCAGCTCGACCGTGATGGGCCGCGCGTGGAACGAGGCGAACGCGAGCACCTTGCGCAGCGCGCCTTCCAGCTCGCGCACGTTGCTGCGCAGGTTCTTCGCGATGAAAAAAGCCACGTCCTCCTGCAGCTCGGCACGCTCCAGTTCGGCCTTCTTCAGCAGGATCGCCACGCGCATCTCGAGCTCGGGCGGTTCGATCGCGACCGTCAGCCCCGAGGCGAAGCGCGACACCAGCCGGTCCTCGATGTCCTTCAGCTCCTTCGGATACGTGTCGCTCGTGATGATGATCTGCTTGCGGCCGGCGACCAGCGCTTCGAATGCATAGAAGAACTCTTCCTGGGTTCGGCTCTTGCCGGCGAAGAACTGGATGTCGTCGATCAGCAGCAGGTCGAGCGAGTGGTAGTAGCGCTTGAAGTCGTCGAAGGCCTTGCGCTGATATGCGCGGACGACATCGCTGACGTACTGTTCGGCGTGGATGTAGCGTACCTTCGCGTCGGGCCGGCGCACGAGGATGCCGTTGCCGACCGCGTGGATCAGGTGCGTCTTGCCGAGCCCGACGCCGCCGTACAGGAACAGCGGGTTGTACGAGCCGCCCGGGTTCTCGGCGACCTGCATCGCCGCCGCGCGCGCGAGCTGGTTCGCCTTGCCGGTGACGAAATTCTCGAAGGTCAGCAGCGGGTTGAGCCGGGCACGCTCGATCTGATCGGTCGTCTGCACGAGCGCGTCGGCGCGCGGTGCGGCGTCTTCGCTCGCGGCCGCAGCGGCGGGCTCCGGCGGCGCGTCCAGTTCGAACACGACATCGACCGGTCGCTGCAGAACGCTGGTGGCGGCCGCCTGGATGCGGGTGGAAAACTGCGAGCGGATCGCGTCGAGCTTCAATCGGTTCGGCGCGCCGATCTTCAGGCGGCCGGTCGCGGCGTCGTATTCGATCGCCTTCAGCGGCTTGATCCAGGCGGAGTATTGCTGCGGAGTCAGTTCGCGCTCGAGCAGTCGCGAGCAGTCTTGCCAGAAGTGGAGCATGGATCCGATTTTCCGCCAACGGCCGATGGCGCTGCGGGCGTTCGCCTGCGGTGCCTCGACCTCATCGTTGTTGTGCGCCGGTCATGCCGGGCCGTTTTTCGCCTTGGCCGGCCGCGCTGCGGCCAGCCCGGTCGCCTGTTCCCCGTTCGGTGCGTCTCTCCCCCACATACCGGCGACACCGTCGCGAAGCCGCGCATTGTACCGGCGGGCAGGGCACTTATCCACAGCGCTGCAAGCGGCTGCTTAGCTGACAAGCAAGCTGGGAGCGGCATGTTGACTGGAATACAGAGACAGCGGACGCTCACACGCATTGCTGACGCACAGCCGGTGCACCAACAAATTTCTTGGGCTGGCAGACAGCCTGTGGAAACCCTGTGAACAACCAGCGCGGGGCTGTGAACAACCCGTGGAAAAGCAGCGTCGAGCGACGGATGGCACGTTGGTTTGACGCCTCTCGCTGCATCGCGTCTAATACCGCGCTTTTCGTCGGCCGCGTTCGAAAGCGGCGACATATCCGCAAGTTAGCTGCAGTAACCGATCCAGTCCTGCACCCGACGGTCGGGCACGCACGAGCTGCGTTCGCCACCACGATGCGCGGCGACCGATTGAGGACCTGTCATGTCAACCAAACGCACCTTTCAGCCATCCATCGTGAAGCGCAAGCGCACGCACGGTTTTCTCGTCCGGATGAAGACGCGCGGCGGACGCGCCGTGATCAACGCGCGGCGCGCCAAGGGCCGCAAGCGTCTCGGCGTCTGAACACGGCGACCCGCCTGCGGTGGCCGGCGCCGGCGCGGCTGAAGGCGCCCTGCCAGTTCGAGGCGGTGGCGGCGGCCGGGCGCGATGAAGGCTTTCGCGCCGCGCGCCGCTGGCTGGCGCTTTCGAGTCGATGGCGGCCGGCGGATTCTGGTGGCGTGCGATTCGGGCTGACGGTGGGAAAACGCAACGCGCGTCGTGCGGTCGACCGCGCGACTGTCAAGCGGATCCTGCGCGAGGCGTGCCGCCATGCGCGCGCTGAGCTCGAAGCCGCCTCGGCCGGACACACGGTCGATGTCGTGCTGCGCCTGAAGTCGCCATTGCCCGAACGCGATGCGCTGTCGCTCGCGCAACTGAAGCGCTCGCTGCGAGCAGAAGCCGACGCGTTGCTCGCCGATCTCGCCCGCCGGATCGCGCAGTTGCCGAAGCTTTCCGCATGAAGACGATCCTGCTCGCGCTGATCCGCGCCTACCAGTACGTGCTTTCGCCGTGGGTCGGCGGAAGCTGCCGCTTCTGGCCGACCTGCTCCGAGTACGCGCGCGAAGCGATCGAAACGCACGGCGCGCTGCGGGGCGGGTGGATGACGATCGCGCGGATCGCACGCTGCCATCCGTACGGCGCCGGGGGCGTCGATCCGGTGCCGCAGCAGTTCCGCTGGCGCTGCTGGTGTCATCCACGCGCGGGCGACGAGGCGCAACTCGCGCCGACGAATTCGAGAATCGACTGAAGAAGGCTTCCATGGCCATGGACTTCCAGCGCACGATCCTGTGGGTCATCTTCGCGATGTCCCTGCTGTTCCTTTGGGACCGGTGGCAGGTCTACCAAGGCCGGCCGTCGATGCTCGGCGCGCCGCCCGCGCCGCCCGCCGAAAAGAAGGCGGACGCAACGGCACCCAGCGCGCCGGCTGCAGCGCCGGCCGATGCATCGGTACCGACCGCGGCCACGAAAGCCGAGGCCGCCGCGGTGCCGGGCGCGCCGCCCGCCGCGCCGCCGGCGGTCCAGGCCGCCTCCCCGGCGACCGAGCGCGTGCGGATCGAAACCGACGTGGTCCGCGCCGACATCGATCCGAACGGCGCGGTGCTCGCGCGGCTCGAGCTGCTGCAGCAGAACGTCGCGCCCGACTGGACGCAGACCGGACTGATCGCGCTGTTCACCGGCAAGAAGCAGGACAAGGACCAGAACGTCGTGCTGCTCGATGTCAGCGCAAACCGCGTCTACCTGGCGCAGACGGGACTGATCGGCGCGCCGCAGGGCGCGAGCTTCCCCAACCACCGCACGCCGTTCACCTTTGCCGGCGGCGCGACGAAGCTCGGCGCCGGCCAGGACGCGCTCGAAGTGAAGTTCGTCGCCGAGGCGGGTGGCGTCAGGCTGACCAAGACCTATGTCTTCAAGCGCGGGCGCTACGACGTCGAGGTCAGGCACGAAGTGCAGAACCTCGGCACCGAACCCCTGTCACCGGCGCTTTATCTGCAGCTTCTGCGCGACGGCAACAAGCCCGAGGGCGAGAGCGCGCTCTATTACACCTTCACCGGGCCGGCGGTCTACACCGAGGAGGGTAAGTTCCAGAAGATCGACTTCTCGAGCATCGAGAAGGGCAAGCAGTCGCACGCGACCAGCGCCGACAACGGCTGGATCTCGATCATCCAGCACTACTTCGTGTCGGCGTGGGTGCCGCCGCAGGGCGTCAAGCGCGAGATCTACACGCGCCAGGTCGACAAGAACCTGTACGCGGTCGGGTCGATCCTGCCGCTGCCCGCGCTCGCGCCGGGCGCCGCGGCGTCGATGGCGGCGACCCTGTACGTCGGGCCGCAGGACCAGAAAGCGCTCGCGGCGATCGCGCCGGGGCTCGACCTCGTCGTCGACTACGGCTGGGTCACCTTCATCGCCAAGCCGCTGTACTGGCTGCTCGAGTTCCTGCACAGGCTCGTCGGCAACTGGGGCTGGGCGATCGTGCTGCTGACGGTGCTGGTCAAGGCCGCGTTTTATCCGCTGTCGGCGGCGAGCTACAAGTCGATGGCAAAGATGAAAGAGGTCACGCCGCGGATGATGAAGATCCGCGAGCAGTACGCCGACGACAAGCAAAAGATGAACATGGCGATGATGGAGCTGTACAAGAACGAGAAGATCAATCCGCTCGGCGGCTGCCTGCCGATCGTGGTGCAGATCCCCGTGTTCATCGCGCTGTACTGGGTGCTGCTCGCCAGCGTCGAGATGCGCAACGCGCCGTGGATCCTGTGGGTCAAGGACCTCGCCACCCCCGACCCCTGGTTCATCCTGCCGCTGCTGATGATGGCGACCATGTGGGTCCAGTACAAACTGAACCCGACGCCGCCCGACCCGGTTCAGGCGAAGGTGATGATGCTGATGCCGTTGATCTTCGGCGTGATGTTCTTCTTCTTCCCGGCGGGGCTCGTGCTGTACTGGCTGGTCAACAACATCCTGTCGATCGCGCAGCAGTGGTACGTGACCCGGCAGATCGCGAAGGCCAAGCCGGTCGGGTGAAAACGACCCCTCCGCGGCCTCAGCGCCGGCGCCGCAGGAACAGCGGCCAGATCCACAGCGAAACGACCCAGCGCACGAAACGCGCGACGTTAAGCGGCTGCTTCTCGCCTTCCGCCGTCAGCCGGAACACGACGAACGCGCCGGCCAGGATCCAGCACACCAGGCCCGCATAGGTCCACGCGCGGCCCGCGTACTCGAACGGCAGCGCGCCGCCGATCAGCGCGGCGATCAGCACCGACGCGACGACCGCCAGCAGCGTGGCGACCAGCGCGTGCCGGTACTTCATCAACGGATCGTTGTCGTTCCATGACATGCGCGCCAGTCTAGCGGCGCCGCTGTGCTAGCTTCGATCGCATGGTTTCGGACAAGGACCCCATCGTCGCGATCGCCACCGCGCCCGGGCGCGGCGGCATCGGCATCGTGCGGCTGTCGGGCGCCGATCTGGCGCCGGTGATCGAAGCGGTGCTCGGTCCGCGCGCGCGGGCGCTGGCGCCGCGGCGCGCGACCTTCGCGCGGTTCCTCGACGCCGCCGGTGAGGCGATCGACGAGGGCATCGCGCTGCTGTTTGCGGCTCCGCACTCGTACACCGGCGAGACGGTGCTCGAGCTGCAGGCGCACGGCGGCCCGGTCGTGTTGCGGTTGCTCGTCGCGCGCTGCCTGGAGGCGGGCCGCTCGATCGGCCTGCGGCTGGCCGAACCGGGCGAGTTCACGCGGCGCGCGTTCCTCAACGACCGGCTCGATCTCGCGCAGGCCGAAGCGGTCGCCGATCTGATCGACGCGTCGACCGCGGCGGCGGCGCGCAGCGCGACGCGATCGCTCGCCGGCGCGTTCTCGCGCGAGGTGCATGCTTTGACCGAGGCGCTCGTCGAGCTGCGCACGCTGGTCGAAGCCACCCTCGACTTCCCGGAAGAGGAGATCGACTTCCTCGAGGCGTCGGATGCGCGCGGGCGCCTCGCCTCGATCCGCGCGCGGCTCGCGCAGCTTCTGGCGCGCGCGCGCCAGGGCGCGGTGCTGCGCGAAGGGCTCGCGGTCGTGCTGATCGGCCAGCCGAACGTCGGCAAGTCGAGCCTGCTCAACGCGCTCGCCGGCGAGGAACTGGCGATCGTCACGCCGGTGGCCGGCACCACGCGCGACCGGATCGCGCAGCAGGTCGAGGTCGACGGCATCCCGCTGAACGTCATCGACACCGCCGGGCTGCGCGAGACGACCGATCTGGTCGAGCGCATCGGCATCGAGCGCACCTGGGCCGAAGTCGAACGCGCCGACGTGGTGCTGCACCTGGTCGACGCCGCCGCGCGCCACACCGCTGCCGAGGCCGCCGATGCCGCGATCGAGGCGCGCGTTCGCGAGCGCGCGCCGCGCGCGCCGGTGCTCACGGTGTTCAACAAGGTCGATCTGACCGAAACGCCCGCGCGCGCCGAGGGCGATTCGATCTGGCTGTCGGCGCTGACCGGCGCGGGGCTCGACGCGCTGCGCGCGCGCCTGCTCGCGATCGCCGGCTGGGAGTCGGCGGCTGCCGGCGAGCACGCGTTCCTCGCGCGCGCGCGCCACCTCGAAGCGCTGCGCGCCGCGCAGGGGCATCTGGATGCCGCGGCGGCACACGCCGAGCAGGGCAATCGCCAGCTCGAACTGTTGGCCGAAGAGCTGCGCCTGGCCGGACAGCGGCTCGGCGAGATCACCGGCGAGGTCACCGCCGACGACCTGCTCGGGCGGATCTTCAGCCGCTTCTGCATCGGCAAGTGAGGCGAATCGCCGCGGCGCAATGCGCGGCAAGCCGACACACGGCCGCCGGCAACGCTACCTCGGGTCTTGCTGCCGACACATCGCCGGTGCAAGCTTGCCGTCCCGCCCGGCCGGCCGCCGCGAAAGAAGGAGAAGACCAACATGAAACGTGCCGTACGTGCGCTGTCCGCGGCGCTGCTGTCATGCCTTGCGCTGTCCGCGCTCGCCGACGAGGGCGGCGGACCACCCGTCGCGGGCACGCCGAACATCGCCCCGTCCTGGCTGGGCGAAGTCATCGCGGCCGACTACGACGGCGTGACGGACGATCTGCTGACCGCGGGGCTCGGCAAGACCGGCCTCGGCGGCGCCGCGCCCGCGGTCACCGATCCGGCCGATCCGAAGCAGCTTCGGCGGCTCGCGATCTACAACAACTACCGCGCGCTCGTCGACGGGAGCCCGCTCGGTGGCTACGGCACGCTGTACGGGCCGAACGTGAAAGCCGACGGCACCGTCACCGCCGACGAAGGACGCATCGCGGGGACCGAACACCTCGCGTTCGCCGATCGCGGCCGCGGCCGGCGCAACGTCACGCTGATGGTGCAGGTGCCGGCGAGCTTCGATCCGGCGAGGCCCTGCATCGTCACCGGCACGTCGAGCGGATCGCGCGGCGTCTACGGCGCGATCGGCACCTCGGGCGAGTGGGGGCTGAAGCGCGGCTGCGCGGTCGCCTACAGCGACAAGGGCACCGGCAACGGCGTGCACGATCTGCAGAACAACACGGTCAACCTGATCGACGGCGTGCGCGCCGATGCAGCGATCGCCGGCGACGACTCGAACTTCACCGCGCGGCTGTCGGATCTCGCGCGCCAGCAGTTCAACGCCGACACGCCGAACCGCTTCGCGGTCAAGCACGCGCATTCGCAGCAGAACCCCGAGAAGGACTGGGGGCGCGACACGCTGCGCGCGGTCGAGTTCGCTTTCTACGTGCTCAACGAGAAATTCGGCGCGCCGGGGCCGGACGGCGGCAAGCGTCGCACGATCGTTCCCGCCAACACGATCGTCATCGCATCGAGTGCGTCCAACGGCGCGGGCGCCGCGCTCGCGGCGGCCGAGGAAGACCGCCACGGCCTGATCGACGGCGTGGCGGTGTCCGAGCCGCAGATCCAGATCGATCCGCGCCGCGCCCCGGTGATTCGGCGCGGCAGCCTCGTCTACACCGGCGGCAGCAGGCCGCTGTACGACTACCTTACCTTCGCCAACCTGTATCAGCCGTGCGCCGCGCTTTCGGCGCGCGCCGCCGGCTCGCCGCTCGCGGCCTTCCTGATCGCGCCGTTCGCGCAGAACCGCTGTGCTTCGCTCGCGGCAAAGGGGCTGCTGGCGTCGACGACGCCCGCGGCGCAGGCCGAAGAGGCGCTCGACAAGCTGCTCGCCTACGGCTGGGAGCCCGAGTCGGCGCTGCTGCATCGGTCGCACTACGCGCTCGCCACGCCGGCGATCGCGGTGACGTACAGCAACTCGTACGGGCGCTTTTCGGTCGCGGACAACCTGTGCGGGCTCAGCTTCGGCGCGGTCGACGTGGCGGGTGCGCCAATCGCCGCGCCGGCGGCGGCGATCGCGACGATCTTTGGCACCGGCAACGGCATCCCGCCGACCGGCCCGATCCAGATCATCAACAACGACTCGGTCGGCGGGCCGCGCCGCGACGCGCTGTCGATCTCGCCCTCGACCCATCTGCAGGACTACAACATCGACGGCGCGATCTGTCAGCGCGAGCTGTGGACCGGCGCGAACCGCGACCGGCGGCGCGACGCGCGGCGCGTGCGGCGGGGTATCGCCGAGGTGCAGAGGACCGCGGATCTGAACGGCAAGCCGGCCATCATCGTGCACGGCCGCAACGACACGCTGGTGCCGGTGAACTTCTCGTCGCGGCCGTACTACGCGCGCAACCGGCAGGTCGAGGGGCGCGCGAGCCGGCTGTCGTACATCGAGGTGACCAACGCGCAGCACTTCGACGCCTTCCTCGCGTTCGCCGGCTTCGACACGCGCTACGTGCCGCTGCACGTGTACTTGATCCGCGCGCTCGACGCGATGTACGCACACCTCACGAGCGGCGCGCCGCTGCCGCCCTCGCAGGTCGTTCGCACGACGCCGCGCGGCGGCACCTCGCCGGCGCCGGCGCTCACGCCCGCCAACGTGCCGGTGTGGTCGGCCGACCCACCGGCGGCCGATCGCATCGAGTTCGACGGCGACACGCTGACGATTCCCGACTGATTCCCGATCCTCTTTGCACCGCGCCGCGCCGACCGCGCCGGCGCGGCGCGAAAGCGCGCGCTCGCGGCGCCGATCGCCGCCGCCGCGGCGCACGCGTCCGGTAGCATCGCCCGACTAACGAGTGGTGAGGGCGATGACGACCCGGACCGAGGCGGCGTCACTGAGCAAACTGGCGATCGACCGCGCGGTGCCGCTGCGCCGCAGCCGTCCGTGGTGGAGGCGCTGGTGGGTGTGGCTCGCGGTCGTGCTCGTCGTCGCCGGCGCGACGATCGGGGCGCTGCAGCGTTCGCGCCCGCTCGCGGTCGAGATCGGTACGGTGGTCGCGGCGTACCCGTCGCAGTCGATCGCGGTGCTCAACGCGACCGGGCGCGTGGTCGCGGCGCGCCGCGCGTCGGTGTCGAGCAAGGCGACCGGACGGCTCGACTGGCTCGGCGTACAGGAAGGCCAGCGCGTCAAGGAAGGCGAGCTGATCGCGCGGCTCGAAAACCGCGATGTCGCCGCCAGCCGCGAGCAGGCCGCCGCGGGCGTCGAGGCGGCGCGCGCCAACCTCGTTCAAGGCGAGGCCGAGCTCGCCGACGCCGAAGCGGCGCTGGCGCGCGCGCAGGAGCTCGCGGCGAAGGACTTCGTCTCGGCTTCCGCGGTCGATGCCGCGCAGGCGCGCTACCGCAAGGCGCGCGCGGCGATCGAGTCGCTGCGCGCGAACATCCGCGTCGCGGAGGCGAACCTGCGCGCCGCCAGCGTCGCCTTCGAGCAGACGCTGATTCGCGCGCCCTTCACCGGCATCGTGCTGACCAAGAGCGCGAACGTCGGCGACATCGTCACGCCGTTTTCGTCGGCGGCGGGAACGACCGGCGCGGTCGTCACGATGGCCGACATGAGCACGCTCGAAGTCGAGGCCGACGTCTCCGAGTCGAGCATCGCGAAGATCGGCCTCGACCAGCCCGCCGAGATCCAGCTCGACGCCTACCCCGACCTGCGGCTGGCGGGCTCGGTGTCGCGCATCGTGCCGACGGTGGACCGCAGCAAGGCCACGCTGCTGGTCAAGGTGCGCTTCGACGAAACCGATGCGCGCGTGCTGCCCGACATGAGCGCGAAGATCGCGTTCCTGTCGCGCCGGCTTGCGCCCGCCGAGCGCAGACCGGTGCCGGCGGTGCGGCCCGAGGCGATCGTCAGCCGCGACGGCAGGGACTACGTGTACGTCGTCGCGGGCAAGGCCGGCGCGGCGAAGGGCGAGGACGGAGGCGCCGAGGTCAAGCTGACGCCGGTGGCGGTGACCGGCAAGGTGGGCGACCTGGTGCGCGTCGAGGGGCTGGCGCCCGGCGCGCGCGTGGTGATCGCCCCGCCCGGGCGGCTCGCCGACGGGCAGACGGTCAGCGCCTTGAAGAAGTGACGATGGAGCGGCGCGCGCACAGCGGCGCGGGCCCGGCGACCGAGCCGGCGCGCGAGCCGCTGGTCGAGATCCGCGGCGTGGCCAAGTCGTACCTGCGCGGCGAGCAGATCGTCGCCGTGCTCAACGGCATCGACCTCGTGATCCGCCGCGGCGACTTCGTCGCGCTGATGGGGCCTTCGGGTTCGGGCAAGAGCACGCTGCTGAACCTGATCGCCGGGATCGACAAGCCCGACGAGGGCGCGATCCTCGTCGCCGGCGAAGACATCACGCAACTGAACGAGAGCGAGCTCGCCGCCTGGCGCGCGACGAGCGTCGGTTTCGTGTTCCAGTTCTACAACCTGATGCCGGTGCTCACGGCGTACGAGAACGTCGAGTTGCCGCTGCTGCTGACGAGTCTGTCGCGGCGCGAGCGCAGGCAGCGCGTGGAGATGACGCTCGAGCTCGTGGGGCTGGCGGACCGGATGGACCACCGGCCGAACGAGCTGTCGGGCGGCCAGCAGCAGCGCGTGGCGATCGCGCGCGCGATCGTCAGCGACCCGCTGCTCGTCATTGCCGACGAGCCGACCGGCGACCTGGACCGCGGTTCGGCCGCGGAGATCCTGAAGCTGCTCGACCGGCTGAACGTCGAACTCGGCAAGACGATCGTGATGGTCACGCACGACCCGCGCGCGGCCGGCGCCGCGCATCACCTGATCTATCTCGACAAGGGACAGCTCACCGACACCTCGCCGTTCGCGCCTTGACGCGGACGGCACCGCGCGATGTTCTTTCTGAAACTCGTCCTGCGCAACGCTTTCCGCGCCAGGCTGCGCACGGCGCTCACCGTGCTCGGGCTGGTCATCGCGCTGGTCGCGTTCGGGCTGCTCCAGACGGTCGTGCGCTCGTGGTACGCGGGTGCGGAGGCGGCGTCGGGCACGCGGCTCGTGACGCGCAACGCGATCTCGCTCGTGTTCCCGCTGCCGATCTACTACCGCGAGCGGATCCGTTCGATCGAAGGGGTGCGCGGCGTGGCGGTGTCGAACTGGTTTGGCGGGATCTGGCGCGACGAGCGCAGCTTCTTCGCGCAGTTCGCGGTCGACTCGGCGAACTTCTTCGCGATGTACCCGGAGTTCCGCTTCGAGCCCGGCGAGTGGCAGGCGTACCTGCGCGACCGGCGCGGTGCCGCGATCGGCCGCCAGCTCGCGGAGCTGTACGGTTTCAAGGTGGGCGACCGGCTGCCGATCCGCGGGACGATCTACCCGGGCAACTGGGAGTTCACGGTGCGCGCGATCTACGACGGGCGCGACGAGACGACGATCACGCGCCAGATGTACTTCCACTACGAGTATCTGAACGAGTTCGTCAGGCAGCGGCTGCCGCGCGGCGCCGACCGCGTCGGCGTGTTCATCGTCGAGATCGACGACGCGGGCCGCGCCGCCGAGATCGCGCGCGCGATCGACGCCGAGTTCGCCAACTCGCTCGCCGAGACGCTGACCGAGACCGAAAAGGCGTTCCAGCTCTCGTTCGTCGCGATGGTCGAGACGATCATCCAGGTGATCTCGGGCGTGAGCTTCGTCGTGATCCTGATCATCCTGGCGGTCGCCGCCAACACGATGGCGATGACCGCGCGCGAGCGGCTCGCCGAGTACGCGACGCTGAAGGCGCTCGGCTTCGGCCCCGCGTTCGTCGCGCGGCTGATCCTCGCCGAGAGCGTGGCGATCGCGCTCGCGGGCGGGCTGATCGCGCTGGCCGTCACACCGGCCGTCGCTGCCGGTTTTTTCGAGTCGGTCGGCAGGAGCGTGTTCGCGCGCTTCGAGGTGCAGCCGGTCACGTTCGCCTGGCAGATCGCCGCCGCGCTCGCGGTCGGCATGCTCGCTGCGCTGGTGCCGATGCTGCGTGCGGCGAACGTGAGGATCGTCGACGGACTGCGGCACGTCGGCTGACGGAACGGGCAGATGCGGCTGCCGCTGAGCTATGTCGCGCGCAACCTGTGGGTGCGGCGGCTGACGACCGTGCTGACCGCCGGCGGCATGGCGCTGGTCGTCTTCGTGTTCGCCGCGGTGCTGATGCTCGACGCGGGGCTGAAGGCCACGCTGGTGGCGACCGGGTCGGACGCCAACGTGCTGTTCATCCGCAAGGGCGCGGAGACGGAGATCCAGAGCGGCATCGCACGCGAACAGGCCGCGCTGATCGAGACGCTGCCGCAGATCGCGCGCGACGCGCAGGGCCGCCCGCTGGTGTCGAAGGAGGTCGTCGTGCTGAACTCGCTGACCAAGATCGACACGGGGCTGCGCAGCAATGTGCCGGTCCGCGGCGTGCCGCCGGTCGGGCTCGCGCTGCGGCCGCAGGTGAGGCTCGTCGCCGGCCGCATGTTCCGGCCCGGGTCGAACGAGATCGTCGTGGGGGCCGCGGTTGCGCGACAGTTCGCAGGCGTGGAGATCGGCCGCGCGCTCGCGTTCGCGCAGCGGCAGTGGACGGTGGTCGGCGTGTTCGACGCCGGCCGCACGGCGTTCGACTCCGAGATCTGGGGCGACTCGGAGCAGCTTCTGCAGGCGTTCCGCCGCTTCGGCGGTTTTTCTTCGGTGGTCGCGCAGCTCGCGTCGCCCGGCGCATTTGACGCGCTGCGCGAGGCGGTCGACGCCGACCGGCGACTCACCGTCGAGGTCAAGCGCGAGAAGAAGTTCTACGAGGACCAGTCGCGCGCGCTGTCGAACTTCATCAGCTACCTGGGCGTGACGCTGTCGGTGATCTTCTCGCTCGGCGCGATCATCGGCGCGGCGATCACGATGTACGCGGCGGTCGCCACGCGCACCGGCGAGATCGGCACGCTGCGCGCGCTCGGCTTCCGCCGCCGCTCGATCCTGGCGGCTTTCCTGCTCGAGTCGCTGCTGCTGGCGGCGGCCGGCGGCGTCGCGGGGCTCGCCGCCGCGACCTTCCTGCAGACGATCACGATCTCGACGACCAACTTCCAGTCGTTCTCCGAGCTGGCGTTCTCCTTCGCGCTGACGCCGCGCATCGTGTTCGAGAGCCTGCTCTTTGCGTTGGCGATGGGGCTTGTCGGCGGCGTGCTGCCTGCGGTCAGGGCGAGCCGTATGAAGATCGTCGATGCGCTGCGCGCCGACTGATCGATCCTGCGCCGGCTCGCCGGCGTCGCACCGGCGGAAAGACACGCTGGCGGCCGCGCGCCTGCGCCGGGTATCGGCCTGCGCTACCGCGCGTCGCGGCGTGTGCCACGGTGCTGTCGGCCGTTGAAGCGACGCGCGACCGCGCCGAGCATCCGTCGCACGGGCATGTGCCCGGGCTTCAGGAGGAAACGATGGAATCGCGAATCGCTTCGACCGCGCTGCGCGCAGGCGTTGCGCTGATCGCGGCGGCAGCCGCCGGTTGCGTGGTCGTTCCGGTCAATCCCGATGGAAGCGTGTATCAGGGTCCGGTCGCCGCGTACCCGGCGGTGGCCGTGCCGACGGCGCCCACGAGTCTCACGCTGCCGGTGCGGCTGTATCCGACCAACGAGCTGGCCGCGGCCACGGGGATCATCAGCGGCACCGTGGTCAACTACCTGAACGGCAAGGGTACGTTCACGCTCACCGTCGGCGGCGAAACGATGTCGGGCGAGGCCACGCGCAGCGGCGGCGCGGCGAGCCGGCAGGGTGTCGCCAACGCGTACGGCGCGCGCGGCACCTATGCCAATTGCCAGTACACGATGAACACCAACGTGCAGGGCACGGGCCGCTGCACCTTTTCCAACGGTGCGACTTACCAGTTGCACATCGGCGGCTGATCGCCCGCGTGGCAGCCGCTATGCTTGCGAGCCGCTAGAACCGACGCCAACAACGATTTCGAGGAGGCAAGCATGAAACGTCGCGAGTTTTCGCTCGCCGCGCTGGGCGCGGCCGGCGCGCTGCAGTTGCCGCTGCTCCGCGTGGCACACGCGCAGCCGCTCGGCACGCTGAAAATGATGATTCCGGCCAACCCGGGCGGCGGCTGGGATCAGACCGGCCGCGCGCTCGCCGCCGCGATGCAGGCGGCGAAGGTCGTGCGGTCGGTCCAGTTCGAGAACAAGGGCGGCGCGGCGGGGACGATCGGGCTCGCGCAGTTCGTCAACGGTTCGAGAGGCGACCCGAACGCGGTGCTGATCGGCGGCATGGTGATGGTCGGCGGCATCATTCTGAACAAGTCGCCGGTCGATCTGTCGATGGTCACGCCGATCGCGCGGCTGACCAGCGAGTACGAGGTGATCGTCGTTCCCGCCGCTTCGCCGCACAAGTCGATGGCCGACCTGCTCAAGGCGTTCAAGGCCGATCCCGGCAAGATCTCGTGGGGCGGCGGCTCGGCGGGAGGGACCGACCACATCCTGGTCGGCATGATCGCGAGAGCGGTCGGTGCCGATCCGGCGAAGATCAACTACGTGCCGTTCAAGGGCGGCGGCGAAGCGATCGCGGCGATCGTCGGCGGCCACGTTTCGGCCGGCGTGTCGGGGCTCGGCGAGTTCGCCGAGCACATCAAGGCCGGCCGCATGCGAGCGCTCGCGGTGTCGTCGCCCGAACGGCTCGACGGCATCCCGACGCTGAAGGAGCAGGGTATCGATGTCGTGCTCGGCAACTGGCGCGGCATCTTCGCGGCGCCGGGCATCGCGCCGGCGCAACGCGACGCGCTGATCGCCGCGGTGCGCGCGGCGACCGAGTCGGCCGCGTGGAAGGAGACGCTCGCGCGGCTCGGCTGGGACGCGTGGTTCCTCGCCGGCGATGACTTCAAGAAGTTCCTCGACGAGGACATCAAGCGCATCGGCGCGATCATCGATTCGCTCGGCCTGAAGAAGTAGCGCGATGCCGCCCGCACCTCGCCGGGCGCGCGCCGAGCTCGCGCTCTCGTTCGGCGTGCTCGCGCTCGGCATCGCCGCGGCGGTCGTCGCGTGGCGGCTGCCCGAGGCGGGCGGCTACGCGCGCATCGGCCCGAACTTCGTTCCCAAGCTCGTCGCGGGCGGGCTGATCCTGCTCGGCGTGTGGCTGCTCGCCGAATGTTTTACGGGCGGCTGGCGTTCGCCGGTGCCGGACGACGCCGCCGCGCGCGGCGAACACCCGTTCGTGCCGCGGGCGTTCGGCTGGGTCAGCGCGGGACTGTTCGCGCAGATGGCGCTGATCAACACGGCCGGGTTCGTGCTCGCGGCGGCAGTGCTTTTCGCGTGCGTGGCGCGCGGCTTCGGCAGCACGCGCTGGTTGCGCGATCTGCTGGCCGGGCTCGCGATGGGGATCGCCGTGTTCGCGTTCTTCGTTCACTTCCTCAACGTCAATCTGCCGGCGGGCTGGCTCAAGCCGTTGCTCGGCGCTGCGGGCACGTGAGCGAGACCTTCAGCGCGCTGGTCGCGGGATTCGGCGTCGCGCTTGCGCCGATCAACCTGCTGTGGGGGCTCGTCGGCGTGACGCTCGGCACGGCGGTCGGCGTATTGCCCGGCGTGGGCCCCGCGCTGACGGTCGCGATGCTGCTGCCGTTGACGGTCAAGCTCGACCCGACCGGCGCGCTGATCATGTTCGCCGGGATCTACTACGGCGCGATGTACGGCGGGTCGACGACGACGATCCTGCTGAACACGCCGGGCGAGTCGGCGTCGATCGCCACGGCGCTGGAGGGCAATCGCATGGCCAAGCGCGGCCGCGCCGGGCCCGCGCTCGCCACCAGCGCGATCGGCTCGTTCGTCGCCGGGTCGATCGCAACGTTGCTGCTCACGCTGCTGGCCCCGGTGGTGGTCGAGATCGCGCTGCGGTTCGGCCCCGCCGAATACTTCGCGCTGATGGTGTTCGCGTTCGTCACGGTGGCGGCGGTGCTCGGCGCATCGACCGTGCGCGGGCTCGTGTCGCTTTTCGTCGGGCTGCTGCTCGGGCTGGTCGGCATCGACGAGCAGACCGGGCAGATGCGCTTCGCTTTCGGCGTTCCGGAGCTGCTCGACGGCATCGACGTCGTCGTGCTCGCAGTCGGTCTGTTCGCGGTCGGAGAGGCGCTGTATGTCGCCGCCTACCAGAGCCGCGTGCGCGAAGAGATGGAGAAGATGTCGGGGTCGCTATGGATGTCGCGCGACGACTGGCGCCGTTCGTGGCCGGCGTGGCTGCGCGCGACGGCGATCGGCTTTCCGTTCGGAACGATTCCGGCGGGCGGCGCGGAGATCCCGACTTTCCTTTCCTACGCGACCGAGAAGAAGCTCAGCAAGCATCCCGAGGAGTTCGGCAACGGCGCAATCGAGGGCGTGGCGGGACCGGAAGCCGCGAACAACGCGGCTGCCACCGGCGTGCTGGTGCCGCTGCTGACCCTGGGCATTCCGACCTCGGCGACCGCGGCGATCCTGCTCGCGGCGTTTCAGAACTACGGGCTGCAGCCCGGGCCGCTGCTGTTCCAGACGCAGGGCGCGCTCGTCTGGGGACTGATCGCCAGCCTGTACGTCGGCAACGTGCTGCTGCTGGTGCTGAACCTGCCGCTGATCGGGCTGTGGGTGAAGGTGCTGCAGATTCCGAAGCCGTTGCTGTATGGCGGCATCCTGGTGTTCGCCACGCTGGGCGCCTACAGCCTGCATCAGTCGGTCGTCGATCTGGCGACGCTGTACGTTTTCGGCGTGCTCGGCTTCGTGATGCGGCGCTGGGGCTTCCCGGTCGCGCCGGCGGTGATCGGGCTGATCCTCGGTCCGTTGGCCGAATCGCAGTTCCGCCGCGCGCTGGCGATCAGCCAGGGCGACCCGTCGGTGTTCTTCACGCATCCGATCTCGGCGGCGCTGCTCGCGCTGACCGCGCTGTTGGTGCTGGTGCCGTGGCTCGTCAAGGTGCAGCGCGAGTGGCGCGCGCGGCGCTCGCCCGCGCCCGCGCGCCGCTGAGCCGCTTCATCGGCGCGCTCGCCGCCGATTCTTCGGCTTCGCGCCGCCGACCTCGCCGCTAGAATCCGCTGCAACGTCGTCCGCCGGGCCTTGCCGGCGTTCATTGGGTCCGCCGTGAAGCTCGCTGCCCGTCTGGTCACCATCACCACGCTCGCAGCCGTTGGCGCGACCGGCTGCGCGTCGCTCGACGGCTGGCAACGCAAGGCGATCTTCCAGCACACGTCGTCCGAGCGCTTCGCGCATATCGCGGCGCCGGACGCTGCCGAAACCTACGATCTGCCGCTCGCCAACGGCGACAAGGTGCACGCGTGGTATCTGCGCGCCGGCGCGGACGACGCGCCGACCGTGCTGTTCCTGCACGGCGCGCGCCGCAACCTGAACGGCAGCGCCTCCCGCATCACGCACTGGCAGTCGCTCGGCTTCAACGTGCTGGCGATCGACTACCGCGGCTTCGGCCGCTCCACACCGATCCTGCCGAGCGAGGCGAGCGCGATCGAGGATACGAGGCGCGCGTACGAGGAGCTGAAGCGGCGCGAGCCCGACCCCGCCAAGCGCTTCGTTTACGGCTACAGCCTCGGCGGCGCGCTCGCGATCGAACTGGCCGCGCGCGAGGACGAGATCGCCGGCGTCGTGATCGAGTCGTCTTTCACCAGTATCCCCGACCTGGTGCGCACGACGCGGTGGGGCTGGCTGCCCTTCGTGCGCCTGCTGGTGACGCAGGATTTCGACTCGCTCGGGCGGATCGCGCGCGTCAACGAGCCGCTGCTCCTGCTGCACGGCACCGCCGACGGCGTCGTGCCGCACGCGATGGCCGATCGGTTGTACGCGGCCGCGGTCGGCGTTGCCCCCGAGTACAAGCGCGTCGTCAAGATCGAGGGCGCCGGTCACCGAGGCGTGATCGGCATCGGCGGTGAGCGCTACGACCGTGCGGTGCGCGAGTTCGCCGCGCGGGCGAGCCGCGCGGCGGCTGCATCCCTGTCTGCATCGGCGGCCGTCGTTCATTGAGCGCGGAACTTCGCTTTTCATCCCTCGACTACGCGAAGACGCTCGCTGCGGCGCTGGCCGGGGCGGCCGTGGCCGTGTGGCTGCAACTGCCGCTGCCGTGGTTCACCGGCCCGCTGATCGCGGTCGCCGCGGCCAACACGCTCGGCGCGCGGCTGCCGAGCCCGCCGCACGCGCGCGACGGCGGGCAGTGGATCATCGGCACCGCGCTCGGGCTCTACTTCACGCCCGAGGTCGTACGCGCGCTGCTCGAGCTCGCGCCCTGGGTCGGCCTGACGACGTTGGCGATGATCGCGCTCGGCCTCGGCGCCGCGTGGGTGCTGAAGCGCGCCACCGGCGAGAGCGGGACGACCAGCTTCTTCGCGATGGCGATCGGCGGCGCGAGCGAGATGGCGGCCCAGGCCGAGCGCTACGGCGGGCGCGTCGACCGCGTGGCCGCCGCGCACAGCCTGCGCATCGTGCTCGTCGCGCTGATCGTTCCGTTCGCGCTGCAGTGGGCGGGGGTGCAGGGGACGGATCCGTACCGGCCGGCCGCGCAGGACGTCGACCCGATCGGCCTCGTCGTGCTCGCCGCAGTCACCGGCGGCGGGGCGATCGCACTGTCGCGACTGCGCCTGCCCAACGTGTGGATGATCGGGCCGCTGCTGGTCGCCGGCGCGCTGAGCGTCGGCGGCTACGCGTTCTCGTCGATGCCGCGCGCGGTGGTCGACGGCGGTCAGCTTCTGATCGGTGTGGCGCTCGGAGCGCGCTTTTCGACCGAGTTCTTTCGCGCGGCGCCGCGCTATCTGGCGGCCGTCGCCTTGCTCACGCTCGGACTGCTGGGTGTGGCGGCGCTGTACGGGTGGTGGCTCGCGGGATACGCCGGGTTGCCGGCCGCCACCGCGATCCTGGCGACTACGCCGGGCGGAATCGGCGAGATGGCGATCACCGCAAAGGTGCTCGCACTCGGCGCGCCGATCGTCGCGGCGTTTCACAGCGTTCGCCTGGCCGTGCTCGTGCTGCTGATCGGCGGTCTGTTCCGCGTCGTGCGCCGGGTGGGCCGGCGGCTACTCCGATAAAAGGCGCCTGCCCCGGTGGATTTCGGGGGCTTTCGACCGATGCGGCGGGTCTCGCCGGTAAGCGCTTCGGGCCGCGTCGGGTACCGCTTGCGCGCGGCGGATCGGCCGCGCTTGCCACTGGCTTTTTTGCAGGCTGTGGTGTACGTTGGCAGCGCAGTCGATTCTGCGCTGTGGTTTTACTTCGCAATCAGTGCTCGCCCGGTCCGTCCCACGCGCGGTTCGCCATCATCGGCGCCGCCTCCAGCCATTCTCCCGGTTCCGTCTGGCAGTCCCTGTCGCAGCAATGCCCACATCCGACGAGTCGCTTGCGCGCCGCGGGCGCATCCCGCGTTTTTTCGAGTGAGTTAGACATGCCGACAGGCACCGTGAAGTGGTTCAACGAGACCAAGGGCTTCGGGTTCATCAAGCCGGACGACGGCGGCGCGGATCTGTTCGCGCACTACAGCGGCATCAAGGCCAAGGGCTTCCGCACGCTGAAGGAGAACCAGCGCGTCGAGTATCAGGTGCAGCAGGGCCAGAAGGGCCCGCAGGCCGTCGAGATCGTGCCGATCGGCTGAGCGCTGCCGGATTTCTCCAACGCCGGTCTTCGGACCGGCTTTTTTTTTGGCTCAACCCGGTATGAGATTGGCCGGCCTGCCCGCAGCAAACGCGACGACGTTGTCGAACGCGCCGCCCAGCATCGACTCGTAAGACTGTCGTTCGGTGAACCCCAGGTGCGGCGTGCAGACCGCGTTCGGCAGCGCGAGCAGCGGTTCGTCGGCGCCAGTCGGCTCGCGCTCGAAGACATCGACCGCCGCCAGGCCGGGACGGCCCGCGCGCAGCGCCTCGGCGAGCGCGCCGCGCTCGATCAGTTCGGCTCGGCTCGTGTTGACCAGCAGCGCGGTCGGTTTCATTCGCGCCAGATCGGCACCCGTGACGCACGCCCGCGTGGCGTCCACCAGCCGCAAATGCAGGCTCAGCACGTCGACGCTTGCAAAGAACTCATCCTTGGCGGCGATCGCGTCAAAGCCGTCGGCGCTCGCTTGCGCGAGCGAGGCGTCGCGTCCGTGCACCGCCACCCGCATGCCGAACGCGCGCCCGTAGCCCGCGACGAGCCGGCCGATCCGACCGTAACCCCAGATGCCGAGCGTCTTGCCGCGGAGCGATTCGCCGAAACCGGCGAGCGGATTCGCCGCCGTCGCCGGCACGCTCTGCTGCCATCGTCCGGCGTACAGGTTCGCCATGTAGGCCGGCAAGCGGCGCAGCGCCGCGAGCATGAGCAGCCAGGTGAACTCGGCCGTCGCCGGCGGGTAGCCGGTCGACTCCGCCACGCCAATGCCGCGCCGCGCGCAGGCGGCGAGGTCGAGGTGCGCGCCGGCCTTGCCGGTCTGGCTGATCAGCCGCAGGCGCGGCAGCTTGGCGAGCAGCGCGTCGGTGATGCGGGTGCGCTCACGGATGAGCACGAGCGCATCGAAGTCGGCCAGTCGTGCGGCGAGCTGCCCGGTTCCGCGCGCGGGGTGGTTGAAGACCTTCACCTCGTGTCCGTCCAACTTGCGAAAGCAGTCGAGATGACGGACCACGTCCTGATAGTCGTCGAGGATGGCGATGCGCATCGGCCGACTTTGCCTTGCGCCCGCGCGGCGCGCAACACGCGCGGCTGCGATCGGCGGCGGTGCACCGTCTGTCCGCGGACCGCTCCGTCGCCGGGCGGCGCTGCGCGCGCGCGGTAAACTGCACCCGTTTCCGCGCGGTCACAACGCCCGATCCAACGCCGGATCGGGGCGCCTCCGAGAACACCGCCGCGTGCCGGTCACAAGCCGAGTCGCACCTGAACTTAGCTCCTGCGGCAACCTGCGGCGCCGCGGAGGGAGACCGATCGATGAGCGCAGTTCCGTCGAATCCGGGCGGCAACGCCCCCGCCTACGTCAAGCACCGCAAGCTGATCGCGTGGGTCGCCGAGATCGCGCGGCTGACGCAGCCGGAACGCGTCGTCTGGGCCGACGGCTCGGCGGAGGAGTACGACCGACTGTGCGGCGAGATGGTGCGTGCGGGCACGCTGCGGCGTCTGAACCAGGACAAGCGGCCGAATTCGTACCTGGCGTGGTCCGATCCGAGCGATGTGGCCCGCGTCGAGGACCGCACCTTCATCTGCACCGAAGACCGTGCCGACGCCGGCCCGACCAACAACTGGATCGCGCCGGCCGAAATGCGCGCGACGCTGAACGGGCTGTTCGCCGGCTGCATGCGCGGCCGCACGATGTACGTGATCCCGTTCTCGATGGGTCCGCTCGACTCGCACATCGCGCAGATCGGCGTGGAGATCTCCGACAGCCCGTACGTCGTCGCCAACATGCGCATGATGACGCGCATGGGCCGCGCGGTACTCGACGCGCTCGGCGAAAACGGCGCCTTCGTTCCCTGCGTGCATTCGGTGGGCAAACCGCTGGCGCCCGGCGAAAAGGACGTGCCCTGGCCGTGCAACGCGACCAAGTACATCGTGCACTTTCCGGAAACGCGCGAGATCTGGAGCTTCGGCTCGGGCTACGGCGGCAATGCGTTGCTCGGCAAGAAGTGCTTTGCGCTGCGCATCGCATCGACGATGGGCCGCGCCGAGGGCTGGCTCGCCGAGCACATGCTGATCCTCGCGGTGAAGTCCCCGCAGGGCCGCAAGTACCACGTCGCCGCCGCGTTCCCATCCGCGTGCGGCAAGACCAACTTCGCGATGCTGATCCCGCCGGCGAGCTTCGACGGCTGGAAGGTGACGACGATCGGCGAGGACATCGCGTGGATCAAGCCGCATGCCGACGGCCGGCTGTATGCGATCAATCCCGAGTACGGCTGCTTCGGCGTGGCGCCCGGCACCAGCGAAAAGACCAATCGCAACGCGATGGCGATGCTGCACTCGAACGTGATTTTCACCAACGTCGCGCTGACCGACGACGGCGACGTGTGGTGGGAGGGCATGGGGCCGGCGCCCGCGCACCTCACGGACTGGCAGGGCAAGGACTGGACGCCGGACTGCGGTCGCAAGGCCGCGCACCCGAACGCACGCTTCACCGTGATGGCGAACCAGTGCCCGTCGATCGACGAGGACTGGGAAAACCCGGACGGCGTGCCGATCGACGCCTTCGTCTTCGGCGGGCGCCGTTCGACGACGGTGCCGCTGGTGACCGAGGCGCGCGACTGGCAGGAAGGCGTGTACATGGCCGCGACGATGGGCTCGGAGACGACCGCGGCGGCCGCTGGCATGCAGGGCGTTCTGCGGCGCGACCCGTTCGCGATGCTGCCGTTCTGCGGCTACCACATGGGTGACTACTTCCGCCACTGGCTCGAGTTGGGCGCGAAACTGCGGGCCGGAGGTGCCAGGCTGCCGAAGATCTTCTGCGTCAACTGGTTCCGCACCGACGACAACGGCAAGTTCGTCTGGCCCGGCTTCGGCGAGAACATGCGCGTGCTCGAATGGATGGTCCGCCGCATCGAAGGGCGGGCGAACGGCGCCGAGCACGTGTTCGGCATCTCGCCGCGCTACGAAGATCTGCGCTGGGACGGGCTGGCGTTTACGCCGGCCGCGTACGCGCGCATCGCGTCGACCGACGCGCAGGCCTGGCGCGAGGAGCTGCTTTCGCATTCTGAGCTGTTCGACAAGCTGCGCGACCGCTTGCCCGAGCAGCTCGCAGCCACACAGCGCAGCTTCGCGCGGCGGCTCGGCGCCTAAGCCGCTTTCAGCGTAAACAGCATGTAACGCTTCTCGCGGCGGAACACGTCGGGATCGAGCGTATCGAGCTTGACCGCGTCGAGCTTGCTGCGCACTGCGGGCTGGAACAGGTGGGCGGCGAACGGCCGGCGCAGGAAGAACTTCTCGGACGCGAAGCGCGCCAGCGGCAGCGCGAACCGGGTCGCGAGGAGCTTTCCGTAGGCCAGTGTGGGCAGCACGTTCTCGGTGACGTCGACGCGCTCCGCAATCGCCAGCCCGTGATGCACGAGCGCTGCCTCGAAGGCGGCGAGCAGGTGACCCGACCGGTTCTTCGCGTCGGCGCTGAGCCGGAAGTAGTCGATGACGATCCAGCGCCCCTCCGGCGCGAGCAGCGCGCGGACCTGGCGCATGCCGGCGTCCAGATCGATGTACTGGAACGATTCGGCGTTGACGATGGCGTCGAACTTGGGTGCGATCGCCGCTGCGTCGATCCGCTCGAATTCGCTTTCGATCAGCGCGATGTGCGGCCAGCGCGCGCGAATGTGCGCTGCGTGCGCGGCGTTCGGCGTCACCCCGACCGGCCGCGCGCCGGCGGCGTCGAGCCGCGCGAGCAGCCCGCCCATGCCGCAGCCCACGTCCAGCACGCGTTCGCCCGGGCGTACCCGCTCGACGAGCAGCGTCGCGTAGTCGTCCATCGCGCGCTTCAGGTCCGCGAAGCTGATCGACTCGGCGTTCGCGGGCGGCTGCGGGAAGTAGCCGTAGTGCAGGAAGTCGTTGCCGAAGATCGCTCCGTACAGCGCGAGTTCGAGATCGTCGGCCGGGTCGTGAACCGAGCGGTCGGCGCGGTGCGCGCGCAGACGGCGCAGCAGCGCCGCGACGTTCAGCAGGCGCGCGAGCGGACCGGGATTCACGGCGCGTTTCGTGTTGCGAAGCGGGGGCAGGCGCGCAACATACAGGGGCACCGCCGACGGGACAAGTCGACCGGGCTGCGTTAAAGTCGCGCCGCCGAGCGCACAACAAACACACGCCCGGCGCCGACCGGATCCGCGCTGCGGCTGCGTCGGCCACGAGGAGACAGCCCTTGGTGTCGACACACGGGATCACGCGAGCGCGGTTCGTCGGGCGCACCGGTGCGCCGCGCGGCGGCGCGTCCCGCTCGGACGCGACCGGGGAGGGTGCGTGAGCGGCGGCGGGATCATCCTCGAGACGCAGGGGCTGACGAAGGAGTTCAAGGGCTTCGTCGCGGTCAACGACGTCAACCTGAAGGTGGTGCGCGGGACGATCCACGCGCTGATCGGGCCGAACGGTGCCGGCAAGACGACCTGCTTCAACCTGCTGACCAAATTCCTGACCCCGACGCGCGGCAAGATCCTGTTCAACGGGCACGACATCACGTTCGAGAGGCCGGCGCAGATCGCGCGGCGCGGGATCATCCGCTCGTTTCAGATTTCAGCGACGTTCCCGCACCTGACGGTGCTGGAGAACGTGCGGATCGCGCTGCTGAGCAAGACCGACAGGACGTTCCGCTTCTGGGAGTCGGAACGGTCGCTCGACGTGTTGAACGGTCGCGCGCTCGAGCTGCTCGACACCGTCGGGCTGCGCGAGTTCGCCGCGCACGTGACCGTCGAGCTGCCCTACGGCCGCAAGCGTGCGCTGGAGATCGCGACGACGCTGGCCATGGATCCGCAGTTGATGCTGCTCGACGAGCCGACGCAGGGCATGGGGCACGAGGACGTCGAGCGCGTCACGCAGCTGATCAAGAAGGTCGCCGCCGACCGCACGATCCTGATGGTCGAGCACAACATGAACGTCGTCGAGACGATCGCCGACACGATCACCGTGCTGTCGCGCGGCCAGGTCATCGCCGAGGGGCCGTACGCGGCGGTTTCGAGTAACCCGCAGGTGCTCGAGGCGTACATGGGCAGCGCGGAGGTCGAGCTGCAGGGCGCACATGGATAAGGCTCCCGGCGTCGAGTGCCTGCGCCTGACGGACGTGCATGCCTTCTACGGCGAGTCGCACATCCTGCACGGCGTCGATCTGACCGTGAACCGCGGCGAGGTAGTCACGCTGCTCGGCCGCAACGGCGCGGGCCGAACGACGACGCTCAAGAGCATCCTCGGTCTGGTCGGCAAGCGCTCCGGGTCGATCATGGTCAACGGGGTCGAGGCGATTCATCTGCCGCCGCACCGCATCGCGCAGCTCGGCATCGGCTACTGCCCCGAAGAGCGCGGCATCTTCGCCAGCCTGTCGTGCGAGGAGAATCTGCTGCTGCCGCCGCCGGTGGCGAGCGGCGGCATGTCGCTCGACGAGATCTACGCGATGTTCCCGAACCTGAAGGAACGCCGGACCAGCCCCGGCATGCGGCTGTCCGGCGGCGAGCAGCAGATGCTGGCGGTCGCGCGGATCCTGCGCACCGGCGCGAAGCTGCTGCTGCTCGACGAGATTTCCGAGGGTCTGGCGCCGGTGATCGTGCAGGCGCTGGCGCGCACGATCCGCACGCTGCGCGAGAAGGGGTTCACGATCGTGATGGTCGAGCAGAACTTCCGCTTCGCCGCGCCGCTGGCGGATCGCTTCTATGTCATGGAACACGGCCGCATCGTCGAGAGTTTCGCGGCGCGCGAGCTGCAGCAGAAGAAGGACTTGTTGCACGAGTACCTGGGCGTCTGACGGCGCGCAGTTTTTCAGCGAGAACCGAACTACAAGGAGGTTGTGATGAAACGCAAATTGGTCTCGATGCTGGTCGGAGCGGCGCTCGCGGTCGGCTCCGGTGCGGCCGGCGCGCAGATCTCGGACGGTGTGATCAAGATCGGCGTCCTCAACGACATGTCGAGCCTGTACGCCGACATCGCGGGGCCGGGTTCGGTCGTCGCGGCGCGGATGGCCGTCGAGGACTTCGGCGCGGCCAAGAAAGGCATGAAGGTCGAGATCATTTCGGCCGACCATCAGAACAAGCCGGACGTCGGCTCGAGCATCGCCCGCACCTGGTACGACACCGACAAGGTCGACGTGATCGTCGACGTGCCGACGTCGTCCGTGGCGCTGGCGATCAACCAGATCACGCGCGAAAAGGGCAAGGCGCTCCTCGTCTCCGGCGCCGCAACGTCGGACCTCACCGGCAAGGCCTGCTCGCCGAACACGATCCACTGGACCTACGACACCTGGATGCTCGCCAACGGCACCGGCAGCGCGATCGTGAAGACCGGCGGCGACTCCTGGTTCTTCCTGACCGCCGACTATGCGTTCGGCCACGCGCTCGAGCGCGACACCGAAGCGGTCGTGCTGAAGAGCGGCGGCAAGGTGCTCGGCAAAGTGCGGCACCCGCTGAATGCCCAGGACTTCTCCTCGTTCCTGTTGCAGGCGCAATCGTCGAAGGCGAAGATCATCGGGCTGGCCAACGCCGGCGGCGACACGATCAACTCGATCAAGCAGGCGTCCGAGTTCGGCATCGTCAAGGGCGGCCAGAACCTCGCCGGCCTGCTCGTCTTCATCACCGACATCAAGGCGCTCGGCCTGCAGACCGCGCAGGGGTTGATCTTCACCGAGACTTTCTACTGGGACCTGAACGACGCCACGCGCGCTTTTGCGCAGCGCTTCTCGAAAGACGCGCCGCGCAACAATTACCCGACGATGGTGCACGCCGGCGTGTATTCGGCGGTGCTGCACTACCTGAAGGCGGTCGAGGCGATCAAGTCCGACGACGGCACCAAGGTGATCGAGCAGATGAAGAAGATGCCGACCGACGACCCGCTGTTCGGCAAGGGCATGGTGCGCGCCGACGGCCGCAAGATCCACCCGGCGTATCTGGTCGAGGTGAAGAAGCCGTCCGAGTCGAAGCATCCGTGGGATCTGTACAAGATCCGCGCGACGATCCCCGCCGAGCAGGCGTTCCGGCCGTTGAACGAAGGCGGCTGCCCGTTGATCAAGTAGGGTGGACCGTCGGCGATGTAGCCGTTGCCGGTTACATCGCCGACTCCGGTGGTTATGGAAATCTTCGGCATTCCGACGCAGGCCCTGTTCGGGCAGTTGTTGATCGGGCTGATCAACGGCTCGTTCTACGCCCTGCTCTCGCTCGGGCTGGCGGTGATCTTCGGGCTGCTGAACATCATCAATTTCACGCACGGCGCCCAGTACATGCTGGGCGCGTTCTGCGCCTACCTGCTGCTGGAGAAGCTCGGCGTCGGCTATTGGTGGTCGCTCGCGATCGCGCCGCTGGTGGTCGGCGCCACCGGCGTGATCATCGAGCGCACGATGCTCGCGCGCCTGTACAAGCTCGACCATTTGTACGGGCTGCTGCTGACATTCGGTCTGGCGCTGATCATCCAGGGCGTGTTCCGCAACGAATACGGCTCCTCCGGACTGCCGTACCGGATTCCGGAGCAGCTGACGGGCGGGCAGAACCTCGGCTTCATGTTCCTGCCCAACTACCGCGCGTGGGTGATCGTCGCCTCGCTCGTCATTTGCCTGGCGACCTGGTTCGTGATCGAGCGCACCAAGCTCGGCTCGTATCTGCGCGCCGCAACGGAGAACCCGCAACTGGTGCAGGCGTTCGGCATCAACGTGCCGCGCATGATCACGCTCACGTACGGTTTCGGCGTCGCGCTGGCGGCGCTAGCCGGCGTGATGGCGGCGCCGATCTACCAGGTCAGCCCGCAGATGGGCGCGGACCTGATCATCGTCGTTTTCGCGGTCGTCGTGATCGGCGGCATGGGTTCGATCATGGGCTCGATCGTCACCGGCTTCGGCCTCGGACTGATCGAGGGCCTGACCAAGGTGTTCTATCCCGAGGCGTCGAACACGGTGATCTTCATCATCATGGCGATCGTGCTGCTGATTCGGCCCGCCGGGCTTTTCGGCACGCAGAAGTAGGTGCCGCATGACGAGCAACGCCCCCGGACTTCCGATCGCGCGCGGCGCAGGCGTGCTGCGCCATCAGCAGATCGCCTTCCTGGCGATGGCGGGCTTCTTCGTGCTCGCGCCGCTGGCGATCTACCCCGTGTTCTTGATGAAGGTGATGTGCTTCGCGCTGTTCGCGTGCGCCTTCAACCTGCTGATCGGCTACGTCGGGCTGCTGTCGTTCGGCCACGCGATGTTCTTCGGCATGGCCGGTTACGCGACCGCGCATGCAGCGAAGGTGTGGGGCTTCACGCCGGAGTTGGCGATCCTGTTCGGCACCGCGAGCGCGTGCGTGCTCGGCGTGGTAGCGGGGCTGCTCGCGATCCGGCGACAGGGCATTTACTTCGCGATGATCACGCTGGCGCTGGCGCAGATGGTGTTCTTCTTCTGCCTGCAGGCGCCGTTCACCGGCGGCGAGGACGGCATCCAGGCGGTTCCGCGCGGAAAGCTCTTCGGCCTGATCGACCTGACGAACGTGTGGGCGATGTACGCGCTGGTGTACGCAATTTTCATCGGCGGCTTCCTGCTGATCTACCGGATCGTTCATTCGCCGTTCGGCCAAGTGCTCAAGGCGATCCGCGAGAACGAGAGCCGCGCCGTTTCGCTCGGCTACCACGTCGATCGCTACAAGCTGCTCGCGTTCGTGCTGTCGGCGACGCTGGCGGGGCTGGCGGGCGGAACGAAGTCGCTCGTGTTTCAGCTCGCGTCGCTGACCGACGTGCATTGGACGATGTCGGGGGAGGTCGTGCTGATGACGCTGGTCGGCGGACTCGGGACGATCTTCGGCCCGGTGGTCGGCGCGGCGGTGATCATCACGATGCAGAACTACCTCGCGCAGCTCGGCGCGTGGGTGACCGTCGTGCAGGGAGTGATCTTCGTCGTGTGCGTGCTGGCGTTCCGGCGCGGCATCATCGGCGAGATCGGTCACGCGCTCCGCAAGCCCTTGTGAGGACGCCCGCCGGCGTCCGTGACCAGGGCCGCTGCGACGGACGCCGCGCCGGCGTCGATCGCATGATTTCGGCAGCGTCGGTGCCGCGCGAATGCGAGCGACCGACGACACCCGCCGGCTGATCGCGGCCTGCATCCTGAGCTGAATCGGAAGTTCGAGCGTCAGTCCACGATCGTTTGCGACTGTTCGCGCAGGTACTGCGGCAGATACCAGAACGACCCGATCGCCTTTCCGGTCGTTCCGCTTGCCTTCCAGCCACCGAACGGCTGATACCCGGGCCACGCACCCGTAGTCGCGCCTTGCGGCCGGTTGACGTAAGTGACGCCGGCTTCGATGCGGTCGAGGAGCTTCGGGATCTCGTCGCGCGCGCCGTAAAAGCCCGCGGTCAGTCCGTAGTCCGACGCGTTCGCCAGATCGATCGCCTGATCGATCGATTCGACTTCGCCGACGAGGACGAGCGGGAGGAACTTCTCCTCTCTCCACAGGCGGTAGTCGAACGGCGCTGTCGCAACGGTGGGGGCGACGAAGTAGCCCTGGGCGAGCGCGCCGTGCTTCAGCAACTCGCCGCCGATGAAGATGCGGCCGTGCTCGCGCAGGTGGCCGACGCATCGTTCGTAGCGCTCGTAGGCGGCCGCGTTGATCACCGGCCCGAGCCAGTTGGGCTGCTGGGTCGGGTCGCCGATCGCGATCTTCTGCGTCAGCTCGACCAGGCGCTCCCTCAGCGCGGCCGCGATCGGTTTCTCGACGTAGACGCGCGAGCACGCGGAGCACTTCTGTCCCTGCAGGCCGAACGCGGAACGTACGATGCCGGTGGCTGCACGCTCGACGTCGGCGTGACGGCTGACGATCGCGGCGTTCTTTCCGCCCATTTCGGCGATGCACGGACGCGGCCAGCGGCCATCGGCGAACTTGCGCAGGATCGCCATGCCGACGTCATAGGAGCCGGTGAATGTGATGCCGGCGATGCCGGGGTGGTCGACCAGCGCCGCACCGGCTTCGGCACCGCTGCCGGTAACGTAGTTGACGACGCCGGCGGGCAGGCCCGCGTCGCGCAGCACTTCGAGCAGCAGCCAGCCGCTCCACGCGGTGTCGCTCGCCGTCTTGAACACGATCGTATTGCCGGCCACGAGCGCAGCGGCTGCTGGGCCGCCGGCCAGCGCATACGGGAAGTTGAACGGCGCGATGACCGCCCACACGCCGTACGGCTTGAGCACGGTACGATTGCGGCTTACCCAGCCGGTGAGCGGATCGTTCGGCAACTCGCGCACGAACCCGTCGTTTGCCTCCATCTGATCGCAGTACCAAGCGAACAGGTCGGCGGTTTCCTGCACTTCGCCGAGCGCCTCCATCCGGTTCTTGCCGACCTCGAGCGCGACCGCCGCGCCGATGTCGTACACGCGCTCCTCGATCAACGCGGCGACGCGGCGCAGCAGCGCGACGCGCTCGCGCCACGGCGTCGCCGCCCACGCGGGAAACGCCGTTTTCGCGGCGCGCACGGCGGCATCGACGTCGGACGGCGTCGCGGCGGCGAAGCGACCGATCAGCCAGTCGCGCGCGATCGGCGAGCGCACTTCGAAGCTGCGCGCGGCCGGGCGGGCACGCCCGTCGATCCACAGCGGATACTCGCGTGCGAGCGCCTGTTTCGCGCGCGCGAGCGCCGCATCGAATCGCTCGTGCAGCGTTGCGGGCGGGTTGAACATCGTGGAGTACGTGAGCTTGAAGCGATCGGCTTGCGCCATCGTCGTGATCTCCGTCGCGTGGTCCGTTCGCGGATGCTAGCGCGCGCGGGTCGTTCGAATAGCGCCGCGCGGGCAGCGCGTTTGCGCGCGCGTGTCGCGGCGATGCCGTCGATAGAATCGAGCAAGTGGTGTCCGGCGCGAGGCACAGGAGAGCGATCTGGCCACCAGGCGCATCGCGCGAATGCGCACCACCGCGCCGACCATGCATTGACGAGGGCGTCGGGCTGCCGCGATGATGCCGCCCACCGTCCGGCAGCCTTCACTGCCGTCGACCTTTGGGCGAGCGGGGCGGACACCGCGCGCACGTGCTGCGCGCGTGCGGCCGCAGCGCGCGGCGTCAGCGGACCAGGCCTTGCGGCCGCGACTTGCGCCGTCGAGCGGGGCGGGCGCGCGGCGGAACTGAGTAACGGGAGCGAGTGTGCGCTCACAATCTAGCAGGCGGCCTGCAGACACTGCGCAGCAGTGGGAGCCGACACGAGCGACCGACTTTGCAATCACCACGGTCAACGTTCCCGACCGGCTCGACCTGCAGGAGGTCCGCGCGCGCGCCGACGAGGATGACGACGCGCCGCGTCGGCGGCTGGTTTTTGACACCTACGCGCTGAGGGTCTGGTTCAAGCGACTACTCGTGGTCGGCATCCTCGGTGCCATTGCCCACTTCGCCTATCTCGCGCTGCTGCCGCTGCGCGACGATGTGTCGGCTACGGGGATCGCAGCGCGTCTCGCGCAGGGCCTTGAGCGGCCGGTGCGAGTCGCCAATGCCGAGTTTCGCCTGACCCCTACGCCCCGCTTGGTCGTCACGGGCGTCGACGTTGAGGGCGCGTATCGGCTCGGTGAAGTTTCGCTGCACTTCAACTGGGACGATGCACTGCGCGCTCTTCGCGGCGGAAGCTGGATCTGGGGCGAGGCCGCGGTGGCGCCGCTGAAGCTCGATGCCGCGCAGGGGCTCGCGCTTCTGAAGTCGCTCGATGCAGCCGCAGCCGCGATCCCGCCGACGATCTCGACGATCCGTTTTGAGTCGATTGAGCTGGCGGGACTGCCGCTCCTGCCGAGCAAGTACGAGGTCGTCGTACGGCGCGGCCCGGACGGCCGCTTCGCGCCGGCCAGCCTGAGCGAGATCGGCGTCGAAGGGCGGATGAAGCTGACGGTGGCCGCCCGCCATGATCGCGATTGGGGTGACGTGGTCGAGTTCCAGTTCGATGCGGCAAACTGGGCTCTGCCCGTCGGTCCGGCTGCCCGCTGGACCGAGGTCGTCGCGACCGGTCGCGTTCGCACGAACCTGATCGAGGTCGACAACTACAGTTTGAGCGGCGCCTTCGG
>JBFMFC010000006.1:67630-88572 GCA_040752195.1 Pseudomonadota bacterium
GACGCTTCCAGCCATGGACTACCCGACCGAATTCGACGTGATCGTCGTCGGTGGCGGCCATGCCGGGACCGAGGCGTGTCTCGCCGCCGCACGCATGGGCTGCAAGACCCTGCTGCTGACGCACAACATCGAGACGCTGGGCCAGATGTCGTGCAACCCGTCGATTGGCGGCATCGGCAAAGGGCATCTTGTCAAGGAGGTCGACGCCCTCGGCGGCGCGATGGCAAGCGCCACGGACGAGGCTGGCATCCAGTTCCGAATACTCAACCGGTCGAAGGGCCCGGCCGTGCGCGCCACGCGCGCGCAGGCCGACCGGGTGCTCTATAAGCGCGCGATCCGTACCCGGATCGAGAACCAGCCGAACCTGTGGCTGTTCCAGCAGCCCGTCGACGATCTGGTCGTCGAAGGGGAGCGTGTAGTCGGCGCCGTTACGCAGTCCGGCATTCGCTTCCGCAGCCGCACCGTCGTGCTGACGGCAGGAACCTTCCTGAACGGTCTGATCCACATCGGTTTGCAGAACTATTCGGCAGGCCGAGCAGGGGATCCACCTGCGATCTCGCTCGCCGCCCGCTTGCGGGAGCTCAAGTTGCCACAGGGCCGGCTGAAGACCGGCACGCCGCCCAGGCTCGACGGCCGGACGATCGACTTCGCCCAGTGCGAGGAGCAGCCCGGCGATCTGAATCCGGTGCCTGTTTTTTCGTTTCTCGGACGCGCCGATCAACATCCGCGCCAACTGCCGTGCTGGGTCACCCACACGAACCAGCGTACGCACGAGATCATCCGCGCCAACCTCGACCGCAGTCCGCTGTACTCGGGCGTCATCGAGGGCGTGGGACCACGCTACTGCCCCTCGATCGAGGACAAGGTCCATCGCTTCGCCGACAAGCCGAGCCACCAGATCTTCCTCGAGCCGGAAGGCTTGACGACGCACGAGTTTTATCCGAACGGCATCTCGACTTCGCTGCCGTTCGACGTGCAGCTACAGATCGTGCGCTCGATGAAGGGGCTCGAGAACGCGCACATCCTGCGCCCGGGTTACGCGATCGAGTACGACTACTACGATCCGCGCGCGCTCAAGTCGTCGCTGGAGACGAAGGCCATCGAAGGCCTGTTCTTTGCCGGTCAGATCAATGGCACGACCGGCTACGAGGAGGCGGCGGCGCAGGGTCTTCTGGCCGGCATCAACGCCGCCCTCAAGGTGCAGGAGCGGGAGCCGTGGTGCCCGCGCCGTGACCAAGCCTACCTTGGCGTGCTCGTCGACGACCTGATAACGCGCGGCGTCTCCGAGCCGTACCGGATGTTCACGTCGCGGGCCGAGTACCGGCTGAGCCTGCGCGAGGACAACGCCGATCTGCGTCTGACCGAGGTCGGGCGGAAGCTGGGTTGCATCGACGACGTTCGCTGGGGCGCGTTCTGCCGCAAGCGCGACGCCGTCGAACGCGAAATCGAGCGACTGAAGTCGACGTGGGTGAACCCACGCATTCTTCACGAGACCGAAGCCGTGCGGGTCTTGGGCAAACCGATCGAGCGCGAGTACACGCTTGCCGACTTGCTGCGGCGACCCGACGTCACCTACGAGCGCCTGATGACGCTGCGCCGCGCCGACGGCGGTCCGCTCGGCGGTCCAGGCGCCGAGGATCCGCAGGTCACCGAACAGGCTGAGATCGCGATCAAGTACGCCGGCTATATCGCGCGTCAGGAGGAAGAGGTCGCGAAGCACGAATCGAGCGAAACCACCCGCATCCCGGAGACGCTGGACTACGACGCCGTACGCGGGTTGTCGATCGAAGTGCGCCAGAAGCTCAAGGCCCATCGTCCTGAAACGATCGGCCAAGCGGCACGCATCTCCGGCATTACGCCGGCGGCCATCTCGCTGCTGCTCGTCTACCTGAAGCGACTGAACAAACGTGACGCGGGCCGGCTTGCCGCCTGACGCTGGCGCGCTGGCGGACGCGGTTGCATCCGGCGCGGCGCAGCTCGGCATCGCGCTTGGCCGCGAGCAGGCGGAGCACCTCGCGCACTTCGCTGCGCTGCTGATCAGGTGGAGCGCCGTTCATAACCTCACCGCGATCGACCGGCCCGGCGACGTCGTCTCCTTGCATCTGCTGGATTCGCTGTCGATCCTCCCGGAGCTCGACGCGCTGGCAGACGTACGGGTGCTGCGCGTGCTCGACGTAGGCGCCGGCGGCGGATTGCCAGGCGTTCCGCTCGCGATCGCGCGCCCGCAGTGGCGCTTCCATCTGATCGACAAGGTAAAGAAGAAGACGGCGTTCTTGCAGCAAGTGCGGGCGGAGCTGCGGCTCGCCAACTTGGAAGTGGTGCACGCGCGGGTCGAGTCGTGGCAAGCGGCCGAGCGTTTTGATGCGATCGTCTCGCGAGCGTTCGGATCGCTCGCCGATCTGGTCGCGCTCACGCGCCACTTACTCGCGCCGGACGGAGTGTGGCTCGCGATGAAGGGGGCTGTCCCGCACGGGGAGATCGCCGCGCTTCCCAAGGATGCCCGTGTGCGGCGCACGGTTAAACTCCGCGTCCCGCTGCTGGACGCGCAGCGGCACCTGATCATTCTCGAGCCCTGCTGATGCTGCGCGTTGCCGCTTGCCGAACCCTTGCGCCCCTGATGCCCGCGTGCTGCCGGCCGCGGCCGAGCTTGTGACGGATTGGACCGTGGCGCGCATTTTCTGTATCGCGAACCAGAAAGGCGGCGTCGGCAAAACGACGACCAGCGTCAACTTGGCCGCAGGGCTCGCCGCGCAGGGCCAGCGCGTGCTGCTGATCGACCTCGATCCGCAGGGTAACGCGACGATGGGCAGCGGCGTCGATAAGCGCTCACTCGCGCGTTCCGTCTACCACGTGCTGCTTGGCCTGGCGACCGTGGCGCAGGCGCGCGTGAAATCCGAGGCCGGCGGCTATGACATGCTCGGCGCGAATCGCGATCTGGCCGGTGCGGAAGTCGAACTGGTCGACCTCGACGATCGCGAGACGCGGCTGAAGTCCGCGCTCACAGCGGTCGACGCCGACTACGATTTCGTGCTGATCGACTGCCCGCCTTCGCTGTCGCTGCTCACGTTGAACGGGCTGTGCGCGGCGCACGGCGTCGTGATTCCGATGCAGTGCGAGTACTTTGCACTCGAGGGGCTGACCGATCTGGTCAATACGATCAAGCGCGTGCACGCCAATTTGAATGCCGACCTGAAGATCATCGGGCTGCTGCGCGTGATGTTCGATCCGCGCATGACCCTGCAGCAGCAGGTGTCGGAACAGCTCGAAGGGCACTTCGGTGACAAGGTGTTCAAGACGATCATCCCGCGCAACGTGCGGCTTGCGGAGGCGCCGAGCTACGGTCTGCCGGGCGTCGCCTACGACCGCAGCTCGCGCGGGGCGCAGGCGTACCTGTCGTTCGGCGCGGAGATGATCGAACGCGTGAAGACGCTGTGACGGACTCGGGGAAGACGTGGTCATGAAGAAAGTGCGCGGCCTGGGCCGCGGCCTCGACGCGCTGCTCGGCGGCGAGCCGGCCGCCGCGCCCGCAGGGTCGCCGACGAGCTTGCCGATCGCGAAGTTGCGCGCGGGCAGGTACCAGCCGCGAACGAGGATGAATGCCGAGGCGCTCGCCGAGCTCGCCGAGTCGATCAAGGCGCAGGGCGTGATGCAGCCGATCCTCGTGCGCGCGGTCGGCGTCGACCAGTACGAAATCATCGCCGGCGAGCGGCGCTTCCGCGCCGCGCAGATGGCCGGGCTCGACGAAGTGCCGGTCCTCGTCAAGGACGTTCCGGACGACGCGGCGCTCGCGATGGCGCTGATCGAAAACATCCAGCGCGAGGACCTGAACCCGCTCGAGGAGGCGCAGGGCGTGCAGCGCCTGATCCGCGAGTTCAACTTCACGCACGAACAGGCGGCGGCCGCGATCGGCCGCTCGCGCAGCGCCACATCGAACCTGCTGCGGCTGCTCAATCTGGCTGCGCCCGTGCAGGAGATGCTGATGGGCGGCAAGCTCGACATGGGGCACGCGCGCGCGCTGCTCGCGGTCGATGCGGCCACACAGGTGCAGCTCGGTCATCAGATCGTCGTCAAGGGGATGAGCGTGCGCGAGGCCGAGGCGCTGGTCGCGCGCGTACAGCAGGGCGAAAGCAAGAGCCGGACGGCAAGGGCCGCGCAGCGCAATCGCGATATCGAGCGGCTCGAAGAGGAGCTTGCGGACGCACTCGGCGCTGTCGTCCGTCTGCGCGCCGATGCCAAGGGCAAGGGCGCGATCGAGATCCGCTTTTCCTCGCTCGACCAGCTTGACGGCATCGTTCAGAGGCTCAGGAAGTAGACGCTCGCGCCCGGCCGTCAATTTGACCTTGCTTCGTCGGGGCCCTTAGAATCCCGCGCCTTTACGAAAAACGAAGCGGCGCAGCACGACGCGACGCAGGGTCCTGCGCGTTCGACGGTGAGTTCGTCGGGCGTCACGGGCGGATGAGCATGTTCCGGATCGTCGGCCTGCAGATCCTCGCGACCGCGGTCGTTTCGCTGGCGGCGTGGCCTCTGGGGGGAAGCGCGGCCGCGTTCTCGGCGTTGCTGGGCGGAGCCGCCTGTTTCGTTCCGAACGGGTTGTTCGCGCTGCGGCTGGCGATCGCCGGCCGACGTCCGCAGGGGACCAGCGCAGCCACGTTTTTCGTTGGCGAGTTCGTCAAAGTGGGCTCGACGATCGCGCTGCTTGCGTTGATCGCCTGGGCGTACCGCGACGTGGTTTGGCTGGCGCTGATCGTCGCGGTCATCGCCGCTCTGAAGAGTTATCTGATCGCCTTTGTCTGGCGCTGAACGACGGGACGAAAAATGGCTGCGAGCCAGGCACCCACCGCCACCGAGTACATCGTCCATCACCTGACGCACAACGCGACCGAGAAGCAGAAGTTCATCGTCGACTTCTCGGTCATCAACCTCGACACGCTGTTCTTCTCGATTGCCTGTCTGCTGCTGACGCTGCTCGTGCTGCGGGCGGCCGCCCGGCGCGTCACCTCGGGGGTACCGGGGCGTTTCCAGGCCTTCGTCGAGATCATCGTCGACATGGTCGAAGAGCAGAGCAAGTCGATCGTCCACGGCGACCGCACCTTCATCGCCCCGCTCGCGCTGACGGTGTTTGTCTGGATCTTCGTGATGAACGCGATCGACCTGATCCCGGTCGAGTGGTTCCCGTGGATCGCGCACAACGTCTTTCACATCCAGTACCTGCGGCCGCTGCCGACCGCCGACGTCAACGGCACGATCGGGCTGTCGTTCGGTGTGCTGCTGCTGATGCTTTACTACGGCATCAAGGTCAAGGGCTTCGGCGGCTGGCTGCACGAGCTGGTGTGCGCCCCGTTCGGCACGTCGAAGAACCCGATCTTTGCGCTGCTGCTCGGGGTGGCCAACCTCGGCATCAACCTGATCGAGTACGTCGCCAAGATGGTGTCGCTCGGCATGCGGTTGTTCGGCAACATGTACGCGGGCGAGCTGCTGTTCTTCCTGATCGCGCTGATGGGCGGCTTCTGGGCGTGGCGCCTCGACGGCTCGATCCTGCTCGCGGTCGGACACGTGATCGCCGGACTCGCGTGGTGGCTGTTCCACGTACTGATCGTGACGCTGCAAGCCTTCATCTTCATGATGCTGACGCTGGTCTACATCGGCCAGGCGCACGAAGGCCACTGATCCCCAACCCCATTCGCAACCTCACTGAACCCAAGGAGTCATAAATGACCAACGTTGCTCTCGTCGCGCTGGCTTGCGGTCTGATCATCGGCCTCGGAGCCATCGGCGCCTGCATCGGCATCGGCATCATGGGCGGCAAGTACATCGAGGCCGCGGCGCGCCAGCCCGAGCTGATGAATACGCTGCAGACCAAGATGTTCCTGCTCGCCGGTCTGATCGACGCGGCGTTCCTGATCGGTGTGGGCATCGCGATGATGTTCGCGTTCGCCAACCCGTTCGCCGCTGCCTAGCCGCGCGAACGGCCGCCGACCCGTGACTGAAACTGCCGACGCGCCGCCGGGCGCGATCGGCGTTTTCCGGATTTCCTATGAACATCAACGCAACGCTGTTCGTCCAGACGGTGGTTCTCTTCATCGGGGTTCTGATCACGATGAAGTACATCTGGCCCCCGCTGCGCAACGCGCTCGACGAGCGCGCCAAGAAGATCGCCGACGGACTCGCCGCCGCCGAGCGCGGCACCAAGAGCCTGGACGAAGCCCAGAAGCGGGTCGCGCAGCTCGAAGCCGAGGCGCGCGCCCGGGCGCAGGCGATCGTCGCCGAGACCGAAAAGCGCGCGCAGGCGATCGTCGCCGAGGCCAAGCAGGCCGCCAAGATCGAGGCTGACCGGCTGATCGCCGCGGCAAAGGCCGAGGCCGAGCAGGAGATGGAGCGCGTCAAAGACGCGCTGCGCGACGAAGTCGCCCGGCTCGCGGTCGCCGGCGCCGAGCAGATCCTCAGGCGCGAGGTCAACGCGCAGGTGCACGCCGACCTGCTGGCGCAGCTCAAGGGTCAGCTCTAAGCCATGGCCGAGCTGTCAACGATCGCCCGCCCGTATGCCGACGCGCTGTTTGCGGCGGCGCGCGCAGAGCAGTCCGGCGCCGGCGCGCTCGACCGCTGGCTTGCGGTCCTCGACGAGATCGCCGCCGTCGCCTCGCATCCCGATGTCGCGCAGGCCGTGCGCGACCCGAAGCTCACGAACGAGCAGGTCTACGAACTGCTGGCGGGCCTCGTGAAGTCGCCGCTGCCGGAGCCGGTCCGCAACTTTCTGAAGCTCGTGATCGACAACGACCGCATCGCCGCGCTGCCCGAGATCGCGCGCCAGTTCAGGCGACTGAAGAACGAGGCCGAAGGCGCGGCCGACTGCGTCATCGAAAGTGCCTTCCCGCTCAGCGAGCAACAGGTCAACGAACTGCTATGGGGGCTGTCGCGCAAGTTCGGCCTGAAGCTCAAACCGGAAGTCAAGGTCGACCCCGAGCTGATCGGCGGCGTGCGGGTGACCGTCGGCGATCACGTGCTCGATACCACGGTGAAGACGCGACTGGCGCAGATGCACGCCACGCTGACCGCCGCCTAGATACGAACTCGGAGTTGGGACATGCAACTCAATCCATCTGAAATCAGCGAACTGCTGAAAAGCCGGATCCAGAACTTCGCGGCCACCGCCGACATCCGTACGCAGGGCACGGTCGTCACGGTGACCGACGGCATCTGCCGAATTCACGGCCTGTCCGACGCGATGCAGGGCGAGATGCTCGAGTTTCCGGGCAACACGTACGGCCTGGCGCTGAACCTCGAGCGCGACTCCGTCGGCGCCGTCGTGCTGGGCAACTACGAGCACATCAGGGAAGGCGACACGGTCAAGGCGACCGGGCGCATTCTCGAGGTGCCGGTGGGCCCCGAGCTGATCGGCCGCGTCGTCAACTCGCTCGGCCAGCCGATCGACGGCAAGGGTCCGATCAACGCCAAGCTCACCGATGTGATCGAGAAGGTCGCGCCGGGCGTGATCGCGCGCAAGTCGGTGTCGCAGCCGGTGCAGACAGGGCTGAAGGCGATCGACGCCATGGTGCCGATCGGCCGCGGCCAGCGCGAACTGATCATCGGCGACCGTCAGACCGGCAAGACGGCGGTCGCGGTCGACACGATCATCAACTCCAAAGGCAAGGACCTAACCTGCATCTACGTCGCGATCGGTCAGAAGGCATCGACGATCGCCAACGTCGTGCGCAAGCTGGAGGAGCACGGCGCGATGGAGTACACGATCGTGGTGGCGGCCAGCGCGTCGGAGTCGGCGGCGATGCAGTACATCGCGCCGTACTCGGGCTGCACGATGGGCGAGTACTTCCGCGATCGCGGCCAGGACGCGCTCATCATCTACGACGACCTGACCAAGCAGGCGTGGGCATACCGGCAGGTGTCGCTGCTGCTGCGCCGACCGCCGGGTCGCGAAGCGTATCCCGGCGACGTGTTCTACCTGCACTCGCGGCTGCTCGAGCGCGCTGCGCGCGTCAACGAGGACTACGTCGAGAAATTCACCAAGGGTCAGGTCAAGGGCAAGACGGGGTCGCTGACCGCGCTGCCGATCATCGAAACGCAGGCGGGCGACGTCACCGCGTTCGTGCCGACCAACGTCATCTCGATCACCGACGGGCAGATCTTCCTCGAGACCGACCTGTTCAACGCCGGCATCCGGCCTGCCATCAACGCCGGCATCTCGGTGTCGCGCGTCGGCGGCGCCGCGCAGACCAAGGTCATCAAGAAGCTGGGCGGCGGTGTGCGGCTCGCGCTCGCGCAGTACCGCGAGCTCGCCGCGTTCGCGCAGTTCGCCTCCGATCTCGACGAGACCACGCGCAAGCAGCTCGAGCGCGGCCGCATGGTCACCGAGCTGATGAAGCAGCCGCAGTACCACCCGCTGCAGGTGTGGGAGCAGGCGATCACGCTGTTCGCGGTCAACAACGGCTACTTCGACGACATCGACGTGAAGAACGCGCTCGCCGCCGAACGCGCCCTGCGCGACTACCTGAAGAGCAAGCACACGGCGCTGGTCGACCGCATCGAGTCGACCAAGGACCTGTCGAAGGACGACGAGGCCGCATTGCACGAGGCGATCAAGGAGTTCAAGAAGTCGGGCGCGTACTGAGAGCGCGCCGTCCGACGGAGAACGCCCATGCCGAGCACCAAAGAGATCCGCCTCAAGATCAAGAGCGTGCAGAACACGCGCAAGATCACCAAGGCGATGGAGATGGTCGCCGCCAGCAAGATGCGCAAGGCGCAGGACCGCATGCGTCACGCGCGTCCGTACGGCGACAAGATCCGCAACATCGTCGCGCACCTGGCGACCGCCAACCCCGAGTACCGGCACCCCTTCGTCGTCAGGCGCGACGAGATTCGCAATGTCGGCCTGATTCTCGTGTCGACCGACAAGGGTCTGTGCGGCGGGTTGAACACCAATATCCAGCGCGCCGCGCTGCTGCGGATCAAGCAGTGGGAGGCCGACGGCGTGAAGTTCCAGGCGACCGCGATCGGCAACAAGGGCTACGGCTTCCTGCAGCGGCTGAACGCCAACGTCGTGTCGCATGTCGTGCAGCTCGGCGACCGCCCGCACCTGGAGAAGCTGATCGGGCCGGTGAAGGTGCAGCTCGACGCCTACGCCGAAGGCAGGCTCGACGCGGTGTACCTGGCGTACTCGCGCTTCATCAACACGATGAAGCAGGAGCCGATCATCGAGCAGCTCCTGCCGTTGTCGGCCGACAGGCTGGCGCAGAGCGACGAGGAGAAGCGCGCGTACGCGTGGGACTACCTGTACGAGCCCGACGCGCAGCGCGTGATCGACGAGCTGATGACGCGTTACGTCGAGGCGCTGATCTACCAGGCGGTCGCCGAAAACATGGCGAGCGAGCAGAGCGCGCGCATGGTCGCGATGAAGGCCGCGTCCGACAACGCGAAGAAGCTGATCGACGAGCTGCAGCTCGTCTACAACAAGACGCGCCAGGCCGGCATCACGAAGGAGATCAGCGAGATCGTCGGCGGTGCGGCAGCCGTGGCGTGAAGTAGGGATGAATCAACGACGGAGACGCAGAGAACACCGAGAGAACCGCTGCCATGCGGCGCTCGATGTTCGTCGTGTCTCCGTGGTGAGCAAGGGTTTTTGAGGATCGAGGTGAACATGTCAACCGGAACCATCGTTCAATGCATCGGCGCGGTCGTCGACGTGGCGTTCCCGCGCGAGCAGATGCCCAAGGTCTACGACGCGCTGGTGCTCGAGGTCGACCCGGGCAACAAGCTCGTCGAGCAGGGGCTGACCTTCGAGGTGCAGCAGGAGCTCGGCGACGGCGTGGTGCGCACGATCGCGCTCGGCTCCTCGGACGGGCTGAAGCGCGGAATGAGGGTGCGCAACACCGGCGACAACATCAAGGTGCCGGTCGGCCCCGGCGTGCTCGGCCGCGTGATGGACGTGCTCGGCCGTCCGATCGACGAACGCGGCCCGATCCAGACCAACGAGTTCCGGCCGATCCACCAGCCGGCGCCGAGGTTCGACGAGTTGTCGCCTTCGATCGAGCTGCTGGAGACCGGGATCAAGGTCATCGACCTCGTCTGCCCGTTCGCCAAGGGCGGCAAGGTCGGGCTGTTCGGCGGCGCCGGCGTCGGCAAGACCGTCAACATGCTCGAGCTGATCAACAACATCGCGAAGGAGCACGCGGGCTTGTCGGTGTTCGCGGGCGTCGGCGAACGTACGCGCGAGGGCAACGACTTCTATCACGAGATGTCCGAGGCGCGGGTCATCGTGCAGGAGGACCTTTCCAAGTCGAAGGTCGCGATGGTCTTCGGCCAGATGAACGAGCCGCCGGGCAACCGGCTGCGCGTGGGGCTCACCGGCCTGACGATGGCCGAGCGCTTCCGCGACGAGGGCCGCGACATCCTGTTCTTCGTCGACAACATCTACCGCTATACGCTGGCGGGCACCGAAGTCTCCGCGCTGCTCGGGCGCATGCCTTCGGCGGTGGGCTACCAGCCGACGCTGGCCGAGGAGATGGGCAAACTGCAGGAACGAATCACGTCGACGAAGACCGGCTCGATCACCTCGATTCAGGCCGTGTACGTGCCCGCGGACGACCTGACCGACCCGTCGCCGGCGACGACCTTCGGCCACCTCGACGCCACCGTCGTGCTGTCGCGCGACATCGCCGCGCTGGGGATCTACCCGGCGGTCGATCCGCTCGACTCGACGTCGCGCCAGATCGACCCGAACATCATCGGCGAGGAGCACTACAACACGACGCGCCGCGTACAGGCCACGCTGCAGCGCTACAAGGAACTGCGCGACATCATCGCGATCCTTGGCATGGACGAGCTGTCGCCGGAGGACAAGCTGGCGGTGGCGCGCGCGCGCAAGATCCAGCGCTTCCTGTCGCAGCCGTTCCACGTCGCCGAAGTGTTCACCGGCTCGCCGGGCAAATACGTTCCGCTGAAAGAGACGATCCGCGGTTTCAAGATGATCGTCGACGGCGAATGCGATGCGTTGCCGGAGCAGGCCTTCTACATGGTCGGCACGATCGACGAGGTGTTCGAGCGGGCGAAGAAGCTGCAGTAGGCGGCGAAGGACTCTCATGGCCACCATTCACGTCGACGTCGTCAGCGCCGAAGAGAGCATCTTCGCGGGCGAAGCGGAATTCGTCGTGCTGCCGGGCGAAGCCGGCGAGCTCGGCATCTACCCGCGCCATGCGCCCTTGATCACGCGCATCAGGCCCGGCGTGGTCCGCATCAAGACCGCGGACCGCAGCGAGGAGGAGCAGGTGTTTGTCGCCGGCGGCATCCTCGAGGTGCAGCCGAACGTCGTTACCGTGCTCGCCGACACGGCGATCCGCGGCAAGGATCTCGACGAGGCAAAGGCGCAGGAGGCGCTCAAGCGCGCCGAGGAGGCGCGCAAGAACGCCACCAGCGAGCTGGAGATCGCGAAGGTCGAGGCCGAGATGTCCGCGCTCGCCGCGCAACTTGCCGCGATTCGAAGACTGCGCGGGAAGTAACGCGACGCGGGGCCGGGGTACGATCGCGAGGGGCAGCAGGCGCTGCCCCTTTGCATTGGGCCGCACGCTGCGACGCTTGACCGCCGTCAAGCGCGCGTGCACGGCAGAAGGCATCGTAGGTCCGGCAGTTTTCTGCGGAGGCAGCGATGTTCAAGAAGATCCTCGTCGCGACCGACGGCTCCGACCTGTCGAACAAGGCGATCGGCGTGGCGGTCCAGCTCGCCAAGGCCGTCGGCGCGGGCATCGTCGGCATGACTGCCGTCGAGGCCTATCCGTACGCGGCGGTCGGCGAATTCAGCCCGGCCGCGTATAACGATTTCCAGGCGCACGCGGCCGCGCTGGCCAACGACCGGCTCGCGGCCGTCGAGCGCGCGGCGCGCGCCGCCGGGATTGCCTACGAATCGCGCATGGCCGAGTCGTCGGCGCCGTACCGTGCGATCATCGACGCCGCGCGCGACACCGGTTGCGACCTGATTGTGATGGCCTCGCACGGCCGCCGCGGGCTCGGCGCCGTGCTGCTCGGCAGTGAAACGCAGCGCGTACTGACCCACGCCGACTGCCCGGTACTCGTCGTGCGCTGAGCGCGCTCGCGCCTTCGCGGGATGCGCGGCGGTGCCCGGGTGCGCGGCCGGCTTGCCGGATGTCGGGGCGCTGCCTAGACTCGCCGCGTCACGCTGCACGGCGTGATCGACAGAACACAACGATAAACCGGACAGGAGACATCTATGCGTAGCATGTTGAAGGCGGCGGTCGTCGCGGCTGCGCTCGCCGCGGTTGCGCCGGCGCAGGCGCAACCGAATCTCGAGAAGCTCAAGCAGTTCAAGGTATCCGGGACCGACCTGAACATCCCGGTCGTTCCGCAGACAGGCAAGAACGCGGACGCGATCCGCGAGAACCTCAAGCGCATCAAGCTGCCGCCCGGCTTCAAGATCGAGCTGTACGCGGTCGTTCCGGACGCACGCCACATGGCCGTGGCGCCCAGCACCAACATGCTGTTCGTCGGCACGCGCAAGACGACCGTATGGGCGGTGACCGACCGCAACGGCGACATGGTCGCCGACGAAGTCAAGCCGTTCGCGCCTTCGCTGAAGTTCACCGTTCCCAACGGGGTGTGCTGGACCAAGGACGGCTTCCTGATCGTCGTCGAGCACAACCGCGTGCTCAACTTCCCCGCCGCCGAGTTCTTCTACGAGGGCCCGGACGTCGCGGTGATCGAAGTCGTGCCGCAGGGCGGGCTGGTTCCGGTCGAGGAGGAGTCGTTCAACCACGGCGCACGCACCTGCCGCATCGGCCCCGACGGCATGCTGTACATCACGCTCGGCCAACCGTACAACGTTCAGCCCCGCGACAAGGTCGCCCTGTACGAGAAGCTCGGCATCGGCGGCATCATCCGGATGAATCCGTTCGACGGCAGCAAGCGCGAGGTGGTCGCGGTCGGAGTCCGCAACTCGGTCGGCCAGGACTTCAGTCCGAAGGACAAGACGCTGTGGTTCACGGACAACCAGACCGACGGTATGGGCGACGACACGCCGCCGGGCGAGCTGAACCGTGTCACCAAGATGGGCGAGCACTTCGGCTACCCGTTCATCCATGGGCGCAACGTCAAGATCGCCGGCACGGCCGCCGCGCCTGACCTGAAGGATCTGAAGGCGCCGGCGAACTGGACGCCGCCGCAGATCGAGTTTCCCGCGCATCAGGCGCAGCTCGGCATGACCTTCTACACGGGCAAGATGTTCCCGGCGAAGTACCAGGGCGGAATCTTCGTCGCGGCGCATGGCTCGTGGAACCGCACCACGCCGACCGGTGCGCTCATCGACTTCGTCTCGCTCAAGCCCGACGGCACCGCCGACAAGTCCGAGGTCTTTGCGGAGGGTTGGCTCGACCCCGCCACCGGCACGTACCGCGGGCGCCCGGTCGACGTCGCGGTCATGAAGGACGGATCGCTGCTCGTGTCCGACGACTTTGCGGGTGCGTTGTATCGCATCTCGTACCAGCCCTGAGCGGATGGGTCCGCACCGGCTCGCCGCCGCCGCGCTCGCCGCGGCGGCGGTGTTTGCCCAGACTCCATCTGCCGCGCAGGATGTCGCCGCGGGCCGCCGCAAGGCGGTTGCCTGTCAGGCCTGCCACGGCCTCGACGGGCTGGCCAAGCTCCCTGACGCCCCGCATCTCGCGGCGCAGCCCGCACCCTATCTGGAGCGTGCGCTGCGCGCGTACCGCAGTGGCGAGCGCCGCAACGAAGTCATGTCGCTGGCTGCGCGCACGCTCAGCGACGGGGACATCCGCGATCTCGCGGCGTACTTCGCCGCGATTGAAATCCAGATCAAGTCAGTGCCCTGAGCGCTGCAGCCGCGCAAGATTCTCATGACATCGCGCTGATCGCATTGTCTGTGCTGCGGGGGAACTCATGGACTCTGTCCCTACACGAGGAGCGGGCCTCACGGTAAACGAATGCATCGGCTGTCTTGTTGGGCTGTGCGCACTGCTTGCCACCGCGGCGATCGCGCAGACGACGGAAACGCACAGTCTCGCGCCGGTCGTCGTCACGGCCACGCGCACCGAGCGCGGCGCGCTCGACGTGCCCGCTTCGGTCGACGTGGTCGAGCGTGAAACGCTGCGCGACGCACAGTTGCGCGTGAACCTGTCCGAGTCGCTCGGCCGGGTGCCGGGGCTCGTCGTGCTGAACCGGCAGAACTACGCGCAGGACCTGCAGATCTCGATCCGCGGCTTCGGCAGCCGCTCGACCTTCGGTGTCCGCGGCGTGCGCCTGTACGTCGACGGCATCCCGGCGACCTTTCCCGACGGGCAGGGGCAGGTGTCGCACTTCCCGCTCGCCGCGGCTGAGCGCATCGAAGTCCTGCGCGGCCCGTTTTCGGCGCTATACGGCAACTCCTCGGGCGGCGTGGTCGCGCTGACCTCCGAGCTGAAGCCGCAGCCACAGCGGTTCGAGCCGAGCGCAGCGTTCGGCGCCAACCGCACCTGGCGCGCCGGATTGAACGCGGTCGGCGGCGAAGCGCCCTACGCGTTTGCGATCGACGCCGGCCGTTTTCGGACCGAAGGCAGCCGCGAGCACAGCGCGGCGCGGCGCGACACGCTGTTGATTCGCACGGCGTTTCTCGACTCGCCGCTCGGCCGTGCGCGCATCTCACTGAACGCGCTGGACATGCCGGATGCGCAGGATCCGCTCGGACTAAGGCGCGACGAGCTCGAGGCGGATCCGACGCGGGCCTCGCCTGCGGCGCTGCAGTTCAACACGCGCAAGTCGACGCGGCACGCGACCGCCGGCGCCGACCTCGAATCGAGGCTCGGCGACGCATCCGTGCTCAACACGGTCGCCTGGCTCGGTCGACGCAGCGTCACGCAGTTCCAGGCGATCCCGACGACCGCGCAGACGCCGATCAACCATCCCGGCGGGGTCATCGACTTCGATCGCAATTTCGGCGGAGCGGACCTGCGTGTCACCTGGCAGGCAGGGGCTTTCACGAGCAGCGCCGGACTCGCGTTCGAGCGCGAAGACGAAGACCGGCGCGGCTATCAGAACTTCATCGGACCCGCGGCGGCGCCGAGCGCGGTCGGCGTGCTCGGCGACCTGCGGCGCGCCGAGGACAACCGCATTGAATCGATCGACGCGTACGCACAGACCGAGGCGAGCGCCGGGGAGCGCTGGCGCCTGCTGGCGGGTGTGCGCATCCCGCAGGTGCGCTTCCGCACGCGCGACCGCTTCCTCGCCAACGGAGACGATTCGGGCTCGACCGACTACCGCGCGGCGAACCCGACCGCGGGTGTCGTCTACCGCGCTACGCCGCGTATGTCCTACTACGCGGCCTATGGCCGAGGATTCGAGACGCCGACGTTCAACGAGCTCGCGTATCGGCCCGACGGCAGCGCGGGGCTGAACACGGCGCTGCGCGCGAGCCGCAGCCACAACGTCGAGCTCGGCACGAAGTTCGCGCTTGCGCCCGCGCTCCGCGGCGCGGTGGCTGTCTTTGCGGTCCGGACGACCGACGACATCGTCGTGCGCACCAACGCCGGCGGCCGTTCCTCGTTCGCCAACGTGGCCGAGACGCGGCGCAATGGCGCCGAGGCGTCGCTTGAGTGGAGACCGGCGGCCCGATGGGCGCTATACGGCAGCGTCGCGTGGATCGACGCCCGCTTCGCCGCCGACTTCCTGACCTGCGGCCCGCCGCCGTGCACGACGCCGACGCTGCCTGTCGCGGCCGGCAACAAGCTGCCGGGAGTTCCCGCGCGGACGGCGTTCGTCGAGCTGAAGTACCGTGCGGGCTGGGCCGATCTCCGGGCGGAGTGGCGCGCGCAAAGCGCACTGTTCGTCAATGATCGCAACACCGATCGCGCGGCCGGCTACGGGGTGCTCGCCGTATCCGCGGCGCGGACCCTCGCAGTCGGCGCCGCGCGCCCACGCGTGTTCGCCCGCATCGACAACGTGCTGGACAGGCGCTACGTCGGCTCCGTGATCGTCAACGAAGGGAACAGCCGCTTCTTTGAGCCCGCGCCGGGGCGGTCGTGGATGGTCGGAGTGGACTGGCCCCTGTAGCGCTGCCCCGGAGGCGCGGCTCGGCGCGTCGCGAAAATACGTCAGTCTCGGCCCGAATTCGGGACGGTCTGCGCCGCAACAGGCCACGACGGGCGCGGCTTGTGTCAACCTGCGCGTCGGCTACTCGTTAGCCGGAGCAGGCCCGCGCCTCCGAGGCGGAAAGACTTGCGTTCGGTGTGCGGGCCCTGCCTTGTGATCAACCTACCGTTATCAGGACGTGACATGAACAAGCTGTTTGCTGCTCTGATCGCCGCGCTGTTCGCGGCCGGCACCGCGGTCGCTTCGGAGGCCAAGAAGGAAGAGAAGAAAGCGGCGGCGAAGCCCGCCGCCAAGGCCGAAGCGAAGAAAGATGCCGCGCCGGCCGCCAAGAAAGAAGAAAAGAAAGAAGAGAAGAAAGCCGAAGCCAAGAAGTAATCGGCTGTTTCTCCAAGAAAAAGGGGCAGACCCCGTCGGTCTGCCCCTTTCTTTTCTACTCGGTACCGCCGGGTGGCGCGAGCGCCCGGGCCACCGTCGCGGGGTCGACGCCCTGCAACTCGACGCGCTTGTCACGGCTGCGTTCGCCGGCCACGAGAACGACCTGTCGGCGCGTAACCTCCAGCGTCGCCGCGAGAAACGCAACGACCGCCGCGTTGGCCCGGCCCTCGACGGGGGGCGACTGGACCGCCACCTTGAGCCGTCCTGCGTGTACGCCCACGACTGCGCTGCGCCGGGCTCCTGGCTGAACGTGCAACGCGACCGCAGCGCCCGCCGCAACGGCGCTCACCCAGGGTGGCAGGTCCGCATCAGCGCGCGTGCGAGAATCCACTTTCTCGCCTGTCATCCGGCTTCGGCGTGAAACCACGAAACGACACCCTCTTACGTGCGCTGCTGCGTCAGCCGACGGAGTACACCCCCGTGTGGCTGATGCGTCAAGCCGGGCGCTATCTGCCTGAATACAACGCCACGCGCGGTCGTGCGGGCAGCTTTCTCGGGCTGGCCAAGTCGCCGGGCTATGCGACGGAGGTGACGCTCCAGCCGGTCGATCGCTATCCGCTCGACGCTGCGATCCTGTTCTCCGACATTCTTACGGTTCCCGACGCGATGGGGCTTGGGCTGCACTTCGCCGAAGGCGAGGGGCCGAAGTTCGAGCGACCGGTGCGCGACGAGCGGGACGTGGCCGCGCTGGCCGCACCCGACCCGGAGCTGTCCCTGCGCTACGTGATGGACGCCGTGCGTGAAATCCGAAGGGCGCTCGACGGCCGTATTCCGCTGATCGGCTTCTCCGGCAGTCCATGGACGCTCGCCTGCTACATGGTCGAGGGCGGCGGCTCCGACGACTTCCGCACCGTCAAGACGATGCTGTACGCCCGACCGGACCTGCTGAGGCGCATCCTCGCGGTCAACGCGCAGGCCGTCGCCGACTACCTCAACGCCCAAGTCCGGGCCGGCGCGCAGGCGCTGATGATCTTCGATACATGGGGCGGCGTGCTGGCCGACGGCGCGTTTCAGCACTTCTCGCTCGCCTATACGCGCGATGTCGTGCAGCGGTTGCGGCGCGAGCACGAGGGCGAGCGCGTGCCGGTGATCGTTTTCACGAAGGGCGGCGGGCTTTGGCTCGAAGAAATCGCGGACATCGGCGCAGACGCGGTCGGGCTCGACTGGACTGTCAATCTCGGCCAGGCTCGAGCGCGCATCGGCGCGCGCTGCGCGCTGCAGGGCAATCTCGATCCGATGGCGCTGTTCGGCGGTGAGGACGTGCTTCGCCGCGAAGCGGCGAAAGTGCTGCAGTCGTTCGGCGATCCGCGCAATGCAGACGGTACGTGGGCGGGGCACGTTTTCAACCTGGGCCACGGTATCTCGCAGTTCACGCCGCCGGAGGCCGTGGCGGTGTTGATCGACGCTGTTCACGAGCAGAGCCGAAAGCTGCGAACGTGATCGGCTCGCCGGGAAAGTGACGGCTGCCGAGGAGCCGGCTTTGCGGGAAATGCAAAAAGCGGCCTCGCGCCGCTTGACTTATTCACAAAATCGCGTCCAGCGCCATTTCATGCGGGCCGCGGCGCGGTAGCGGCTGAAACGCCCGGCTTTTTTGGCTAAGTGCTTGATTCATAAGCCGGCACCGCGATCGCTGAAAGCTTGGGCATCCCAGCAAAGTCGCGCCGGGGCGCGGCTTTGCGGAAGGCGCGGCGCCGTTGTCCACAAAGTTGTCCACAAGCCCGTCGGGCGGCGTTGGCGACCGAAAAATCATGCACTTAGCATCCCGACTTGAACGGCTAATCAAGTCCGCGTGAACGACCGGCAGGCGACGGACATGTACGCACAGGTCATCGTCGACGTTCCGATCGCGCAGCCGCTCGACTACACGATCGAATGCGACGGCGCCGTGGCTGGTCGCTTGTGCGTCGTTCCCGTCGGACGACGCGAGCGCACCGGCGTCGTCGTCTCGACCTCGACGCACAGCGCGGTCGATGCCGCGCGGCTGCGCCCGATGCGGCGGGTGCTCGACGAGATCGATCCCTTGTCGAGCGACTGGCTGGCGCTGACGCGCTTTGCCGCCGACTACTACCAGCACGCCTGGGGCGAAACGGCGATTCCCTCCCTGCCGCCGATGCTGCGCGCGCCGCCCGGGCCGCGCTTCGCCGCCACGCTCACGCGTCTGCGCGCGGGCATCGCACCCGCCGCGCCCGAGACCGCACCGGCGGTCCCGCAGTTGCACGAAGCGCAGCGAGCGGCGGTGGCCGCAATCGACGCGGCTTCGGGCTTTCGCGCTTTCTTGCTGTTTGGCGTGACGGGCAGCGGCAAGACCGAGGTGTACCTGGAAGCGATCGCGCGCAGGCTTTCCGCGGATCGAAACGCGCAGGCGCTGTTGCTGGTCCCGGAGATCAACCTGACGCCGCAGTTGCAGGCGCGGCTGCGGAGCCGTTTCCCCGGCGAGGCGATCGCGGTCCTTCACAGCGGCATGGCCGACGGCGAGAGAACGGCCGCGTGGCTTGCCGCGCACGAAGGCCGAGCACGGATCGTCGTCGGCACACGGCTCGCAGTATTCGCGCCGCTGCCGCGGTTGCGCATCGTCGTCGTCGACGAGGAGCACGACGCCTCGTTCAAGGCCGGTGACGGCGTGCGCTACTCGGCGCGCGACCTGGCGCTCAAGCGCGGCCAACTCGCCGACGTTCCGGTCGTGCTCGGCTCGGCCACGCCTTCGCTCGAAACGTGGTCGCACGCGCGTGCCGGCCGCTATGCGCTGCTGCAGCTTCCGGAGCGCGCACACGGTGCCGCCGCCCCACCTGCGGTCGAGCTGATCGACATCCGCGTGCACCGGCCGACGCAGGGCCTTGCCGCGCCGCTGCGCGCCGCGTTGGCCGACGTGCTCGCGCGCGGCGAGCAGGCGCTCGTGTTCATCAACCGGCGCGGTTACGCGCCGGTGGTCGCCTGCGAAGCCTGTGGATGGCTGTCGGACTGCCCGCGCTGCGCGGCTTTCGCCGCTTTCCACAAGACCGATGCGACGCTTCGCTGCCACCACTGCGGCTGGTCGGCCGCGGTCCCGCGCGCCTGTCCGACCTGCGGCAATCAGGACCTGCACGGCGTCGGCCAGGGAACGCAACGGATCGAAGAAGCGCTGCGCGCCGCGCTGCCGGGTGCACGCATCGCGCGCATCGACCGCGATTCCATGCGCCGCAAGGATGCGGCCAGCAGCGCGTTCGGCGCCGTGCACGCGGGGGAAGTCGACGTGCTGGTCGGCACGCAGATGATCGCCAAGGGGCACGACTTCCGCCGCGTGACACTGGTGGCGGTGCTCAACGCCGATGCCCAACTGGTCTCGCCTGACTTTCGCGCGCCGGAGCGCCTGTTCTCGACCCTGGTGCAGGTTGGCGGGCGTGCCGGCCGCAGCGGGCAGGCGAGCCGCGTGCTCGTGCAGACGCGCTTTCCTTCGCACCCGTTGTTTTCCGCATTCGCGCGTTTCGACTTCGCTTCCTTCGCCGACGAGCAGCTCAACGAGCGGCGCGCCGCGGCGATGCCGCCCTTCGTGTACCAGGCGTTGCTGCGCGCCGAAGCGCGGCGGCTCGACGCTGCGCTCGCCTTCCTCGCCGCGGCGCGCTCGGCGGCGGGCGACCCGCCCGGTGTTCGGCTGTACGATCCGGTGCCGATGCCGCTGGCGCGTGTGGCCGACGTGCACCGCGGGCAACTGCTGGTCGAAGCCGAACGGCGTCCCGCGCTGCAGAGCTTCCTGAAGCGCTGGCTGCAGGGCTTGCGCGAAGCCCCGCCCCAAGGCGCCCCACGTGTGCGCTGGCAGATCGAGATCGATCCGCAGGAGATCTGAGTTGTCGGTTACGGGAATAACGAACGGAACGGCTCTGTTGAACGCTGTGTTCCCGGTCTTGGCGCCGGCGACGCGCGCACGCCGATGAGCAGTGGATTCACCGCGGAGCAGCTCCAGGCGCACATCCCGCGCCTGCGGCGGTACGCCCGCGCGCTGACCGGGTCGCGCGAGGCGGCCGACGACCTGACGCAGGACACGCTGGAGCGCGCATGGATCAAGCGCGGTCTGTGGCGCGAGCAGACCGGCAGCCCGGATGGAAAGCTGCGCGCGTGGTTGTTCGCGGTGATGCATAACGTGTTCATCAATGGCGTGAAGCGAACGCGGCAGTTCGAGTCGCTCGATGACCTCGCCGACGCGCATGCGGAGCCGGTGTCTGCGGGTGCCAGCGCGGAAACCGACGCCGCGCTGAGCGACGTGCACGCGGCGCTGCGCCGCCTGCCCGAGGAGCAGCGCGAAGTGCTGCTGCTCGTCGGACTGGAGCAGCTCTCCTACGCGGAGGCCGCGCAGGCGCTGGGGGTGCCGATCGGTACGGTGATGTCGCGGTTGTCGCGCGCGCGCGAACGCCTGCGGCAACTGCTGGACGAGGGCGGCG
>JBFMFC010000006.1:88672-111726 GCA_040752195.1 Pseudomonadota bacterium
CTCGTCGGACTGGAGCAGCTCTCCTACGCGGAGGCCGCGCAGGCGCTGGGGGTGCCGATCGGTACGGTGATGTCGCGGTTGTCGCGCGCGCGCGAACGCCTGCGGCAACTGCTGGACGAGGGCGGCGCAGGACCGCAAGGACTGCGCCGGGTCAAGTGATGACAGAGACCGTCAACGAAGACAAGCTGCACGCGTATGTCGATGGCGCGCTCGACGCCGAAGAGCGCCGTGCAGTCGATGCCTATCTGGCCGCGCACCCCGACGAGGCCGCGCGCGTACGTGCCTACGTTGCTCAGAACCAGATGCTGCACCGGCTGTTCGATCCGGTGCTCGATGAACCGCACGCACTGCGGGTGGGTTCGCCCGCGCGGGCTGCCGACGCCGCACGCGCGTGGCGCCGGCTCGGCGGCATCGCCGCCACTCTGGCGCTCGGCATCGCGATCGGTTACGTCGCGCGCGGGCAGTTCGGTCGCGGCGTCGCGCCGGCAGCACCGGGCATCGCGCAGCAGGCCGTGCTCGCGCATGCAACCTATCTGCCCGAGGTGCGGCACCCGGTCGAGGTCGTGGCAGCGGAAGAGCAGCATCTCGTCGGCTGGTTGTCCAAGCGTCTCGGCGCCTCGGTACGGGCGCCGTCGCTCGCCGCGGCCGGCTACCAGTTGCTCGGTGGCCGCTTGCTGCCTGCTGCGGGCGAAGTCGGCAACGCGCCGGTGGCGCTGTTCATGTACGAGAACGCGCAGGGCAGGCGGTTGTCGCTGCTGGTGCGCCGCGAGTCGTCCAATCGCGATACCGCGTTCCGCTTCTCGCAGTCGGGCGAGACGGGCGTGTTCTACTGGATCGACGGGCCGTTCGGCTACGCGCTGGCCGGGAATCTCGACAAAGACTCGCTCGCCTCCGTGGCGCGCCTTGTCTACCAGCAGTTGAACCCCTGAGCCGGCCACGCGGCTCGGCCGAGGCGCGCAGTCCCGGCCCGCGCTACTTCGCGGCGGCGACCATGTATTCGACGGCGGAACGCAGCTCCGCGTCCGTCGCGGTTGACCCGCCGCGTGGGGGCATCGCGCCCTTGCCCTTGATCACGCTCGACGTCAGCGCGTCGACGCCGGCCTGGATCCGCGGCGCCCACGCGGCCTTGTCGCCGAGTTTCGGCGCGCCGGCTACGCCCGTCGCATGGCACGCCATGCATGCACTGTCGTATAGCTTCTTGCCGGCCGCCGCGTCCGCTTTGGCTGCGGCCGGTGTTGCCGCGGCGGCGGCAGCGGCCAGCGCGGGCGCGGACTGCTTGCCGACGTTGAACATGTATTCGATCGCGCGCCTGACCTCGGCATCCGACAACTCGGCCATGCCGCCGCGCGCGGGCATACCGCCATGCCCCTTGACGGCCGCTTCGGTCAGCTTCGCTAAGCCCTTTTCAACGCGCGGCTTCCACGCGACCCAATCGCCGAGCTTCGGTGCGCCGCCTTGGCCCGTTTCGTGGCACTTGGAGCAGGCCGCGGCGACGACCTGCTCGCCGGTGCGTTCGCCGAACTTCGCTTCCGCAGTCTTCGGCGCGGCGGCTTCGGGCTCCTTGAACTTGCCGCCGGCGAGATTTGCCATGTAGACGACCGCGCGCGCGACTTCGATCGGATCGAGGCTCGCGTTGCCGCCTTTGGGCGGCATCCCCTTGAAGCCTTCGATCGCATGCTTGACCAGCGTGTCGTAGCCCTGCGCCAGGCGCGGCGCCCACTGACCGGCGTCACCGGTCTTCGGTGCGCCGGCGACGCCCGCTGCGTGACAGGCGCCGCACGCAAGTTTGTAGACCGCCTCGCCCGACTGCAGCGCACGCGCGCCGTTCCCCTCGGCGAGGACGACGGCGCCGACGGGCCGCAGCCGATCGGCGATCGCCTCCGGCGTCATCGATGCCGTGCCCGCGCCCTCGAGCTTGGCACCGGCGACGTACTTGACCAGCAGCACGATGATCAGCACTGGTACGACGAAGGCCAGAACGACGATGGTGATCAACTGCTGCGGGGTTTTGATCGGCGAGTTGTGCTGCTCGGACATGTGGAGCTCCGCGGCGGCGTCGTGACGCATCGACGATGCGCGTCCGCACGATGGAAGGCGATGGAAGGCGTGTGGGAAATCGGGGCCGGATTATATCCGCCGCCTGCGCCGTACCCGCGCGCGTTGGACGCTCGCGGTCGATCGGCGTATTCTTCGCCGCCCCGCGCGCGTCATCTCGGTCACGACCGACGCGCGGTCACATGTGCCGCGGCGAAGACCGGCCGCGGCGCGTGCAAGAAAAGCGCCTGTAGCTCAGTGGATAGAGTACTGGCCTCCGAAGCCAGGGGTCGTGGGTTCGAGTCCCGCCAGGCGCGCCATCTCACAGCGCTCGATCGCAAGCCGCCCGCGCTCGGCGTCAGGTGCACTCGTCGTCGCGGACGGCGCGCACCTGCAGCACCGAAAAGCACAGCGACCGTGCATCGCCGCCAAGCCTCAGCACGAGGCGGCCGAGCACGTAGCCGCCCGAGCTGAGGCGGCGCACGTTGCCCATGTTGTCGAAGCTCAGGTAGGCGCCGCTGTACGACGTGCCGAAGTGCGGCGTGATCGACAGGCCCTTATGGGCGGCGTCAAACTCGCGCACGACCGCTTCGCCGGCATCGAGCTGGCCGTTGTTGTTGCCGTCGACGAAAACGCGCCAGCCCGACGTCCAGTCGGCGCCGCGGCGCGGCGCCAGCACGACGCGCGTGCGCTGCGCCGTTGCGGTCGAGCGCGCCAGATTCACGGCAAGCACGAGATCGTTGGTCGCCGTGGTCAGCCGATGGCCGTCGAGCGCGGCCGACATCGACGGCAGCGCGCTGGCGGCAAGCACCGCCGAGACGCACGCAGCGGTCGCGGTTTCGAGCAGCGTGACGCCGCGCTGGCGTCGCGGCCGGCCGGTGGGCAACTGGGTCATGGCGTCTTCTCGATCTGCGAGTCGATGAAAGCGATGCGGCGCATTCTCGCGAGCGCGCCGAGTTGCGGCTGCCGAACACTCGCCGCTGCCGATGTCGAATCTGCGCCCCCGCCGTATGAGGAACAGCGCATCACGCAAATCCGCGAGGGAGCTCACCCCGCCCGATCCCGGGCACTCATCCGCCCGAACTACCATCGCGAACCTTGAGGCCCGCTTGTCGGGCGCATCCAACCGGCGGGTCCTTCTGCTCTCGGTTTCGACCGAGCGCGTCTGAATAATCGGCCGGCAAACGAAGCCGGCGTGAACCGGCGCACTTCAATCAAGACAGGGGAACTCGCGCGATGGGCGTTCGGCCCGCCGATTCACCGGAGCACGGCGTCACGCTGATCGAGCTGATGGTGGTGCTCGCGATCTCCGCGATCCTGCTGGCGGTCGGCGTGCCCATGTTCTCGACCTTCGTCGACCGCAACCGCGTGGCCGCCGAAGTCAACGAGCTGATCGCGGACCTGGCGCTGACGCGCAGCGAGGCGCTGGCGCGGCGCGGGCGGGTCGGCATGTGCGCCTCTGCGAATCCGACGGCGTCCGGTGCGACCTGCGCTGCGGGGGCGTGGGGGACCGGTTGGATCGTGTACGTCGACAGTGGCTCGACGGTCGGCACGCGCGACGCCGGCGAGGAGATCATCCGCGTGCATACGTCAGGCGCCAGCGGCATCACGGTGACGCCGAACCTGGCGCTCGCCGGCATCTACGTCACGAGCGACGGCACCGTGTTCGACAGCGCCAGTACGCCGCTGGGGGCGATGGGCACGACGGATCCGCTGCGTTTCAACTTCGCCGGCTCCGAGAACGCCAACCGCCGCACCGTGTGCATCAATGCGACGGGACGCGCGCGCGTTTCGACCAGTTGGGATTCTTGCGCATGAAACCCACGACCCTTTGCCTTTCGCGCCGAGTGCGCGGCGTGACGCTGATCGAAGTGCTGGTCGCGCTGGTCATCGTGGCCGTCGGCCTGCTCGGACTGGCAGGGCTGCAGGTGCGCGGGCTTTCGATCCAGAAGGACGCGCACGGCCGCGCGATCGCGACGCAACTGGCGCTCGATCTGGCGGATCGCATGCGTGCCAACCGCGTGCCGGGAGCGTTGACGCCGCCGGTCGAGTATGCGTTCACGGCCGCCTATCCGACCGGAACGCCGACGCTTCCGGCCGCCTCGGCGGACTGCGAGGCCGGCGTCTGCAACGAGGCGCAGCAGGCCCAGTTCGACCGCGCTCGCTGGTTGACGCGCGTGACACAGGCGCTGCCCGGCGGCTGGGCGCACGTGGAGCCGATCGGCGGCACGGGCAATCGCGCGTGGAACGTCACGTTGCTGTGGAGCGAAACCGGTTTGCGCGCACGCGGCTTGCTCGCCTCGTCGTGCAATGCTGCGGCCCTCCCCCCGGCGGGCCTGGGTTACGCGACGCCGGCGGAGGTCGAATGCATGCGCATCGTGGTGCGGCCATGAGGATGTTTCGCCCGCCGCGGCCGCAGCGGGGCCGAACGCTGATCGAGGTGATGATCGCGATGACGATCGGCCTGATGATCACGGCCGGCGTGATCACCATCTACGGCGCCAACCGCCAGACCTATCGCGCCAGCGCCGACGTCCAACGGATGCAGGCGGCGGGGCAGCTCGCGCTCGACCGGCTTGCGTATCAGTTGCGTATGGCCGGCTACGGTCAGATCAGCTCGTCGGACTTCTGGCTGGTCGGCAATCCGTCGAATTTCGCGGGCGAAGCCCTGCGTGTCTGCTCGGGCGGTTTTGATGATCCGACGGCGGCCGCTCCCAACTGCAACAACGTGTCGACGCAGGCGGACGCGCTGGCGGTTTCCTATCTGGTCGGCGGCGCGGCGGCGACCGGTTCCGGCGAGGGTCGCGACTGCCTCGGCGCGGCGATCACCGCAGCGAACTCGCCGATCGCGCCGCAGCTGGCGACGCGAAATCGTTTCTATGTGGCCAGCTCCGGCGGCGTTCCGACACTCATGTGCGTCGGCAACGACGGTGTCGCAGCGCCGCTGGTGCCGAACGTCGAAGACCTGCAGATTCGGCTGCGCGTGGGCGATCCGTTCTCGCGCACCGAGCGGGTCGTCGATCCGCAGTCGGCGGCGGGTTGGACCGCGGCGCAATGGGGCCGCGTGCTGGGCGTAGAGCTGTGCGTGCAGGTCGTGTCGGAGAGTGCGGGCCTGACGGCCGATCCGCAGCTCGGCGTCGACTGCCGCGGTAACGCCTACCCGAGCGACGGACGACTGCGTCGGACCTTCACGCAGGTTGTCACCCTGCGCAACCGCGTGCTGTGAGGATGAACATGAAACGCATTGCGGTCAGCATCCGCGCCAACCGCGGCATCGTCCTGCCGCTCAGTCTGGTCATGCTCGTGATGGTCACGCTGCTGGCGGTGGTGGCGATCCGCGGCGTCACGACCGAGGAGCGCATTGCCGCGAACCTGCGCTCGTCCGCCGTGGGGTTCGAGATGGCCGAGTTGGCACTGCGCCACTGCGAGGACATCGTCTGGAACGGCCAGGATCCGACCGGCACGATCAAGCTGGACGCGGTCAAGTTCGTCGAGTCGCCGCCGCTGGGCACGCGCTGGGATCCGCCGTCGCCTGCCAATGCCAACTGGGCCGATCCGGCGAGAAGCCTCACACCGCCGAACGTGCCGACCGGGCTGGCGGTGCCTCGCTGCATGATCGAAGAGGCACTGGGCGACAGCGGCGGTTACACGATCCGCTTCGCGCGCGGCACGCGGCCCACGATGTACGTCGTCACGGCGCGCGGTTTCGGCGACGGCTCGACGACGAACTTCCCAGCGACTGTCCAAAGCCAGTTGCGTCCGAACCCGATCGCGCCCTAGACGAGATTGACGGCGAGGCCCTCGATGACACCGTCCGCACAGTCCATTCCGCACGCGGCGCGCCGGCTGCTGTGTGCGCAGGTGCTCGGCATCTACGTGGCGATCTCGTGGGCGCCGGCCGCTTTCGCCGCGCCGACGACCCCGCCGGCGTCGCTGGCACAGGAGCCGCAGTTCCTTCCGACACCGCCGCCGCCCAACGTCGTAGTCACGCTGGATGACTCCGGCTCGATGGCGCAGGCCCATGTGCCGGACGAGCTTGGGGCCAGTCACGCCACGCGCCGCTACAAGTCCTCGGCTTTCAACCCCCTTTACTACGACCCCAACACGGTCTACCTGCCGCCGCTTGACGCCAACGGCGTTCCGCTCGCGACGAGTTTTACCAATGCTTGGATCAACGGCTTCGCCGACGGCGCGGCGGGGCGCCCGAACAACGGCAGCATCAGTCTCGCGACCGACTACCGGCCGACGCTGGCGTACAACCCGAGTTCGACGTCCCAGAACTTTGCTGCCCACCCCAACATTGCAGCGGATCTGGCTGCCCTTCAGGCTGGCCGCGTAGCCAATGGCGGCACGCCGGTGAGCCCCTTCAATACCGACACGCCAGGGCCCGCCTACTATTACCGTTTCAAGGCCACGCTGCCGGATTGCGACGGCACCGTCAACGACGATGATTGCTACGAGCTGATCATCGTGTCGGCGACCTCGGGCACCAATCCGGCGATCGGTGCGGACGAACGCCAAAACTTCGCGAACTGGTACTCGTACTACCGGACACGCAATCTGCTCACTGCGACAGCCGCCAGCCGCGCCTTTGCGGCCCTTCCCGATTCGGTTCGGCTCGCATGGCAGGGGCTGACCACCTGTGACACCTTCGGAACAGCCTGTACGGGCTGGAGCGGAGGCGCCGTCGAGAACCGAATCCGCCGTTTCGCCGACGATCCGCTCACCGTCAATCATCGATCCGCCTTCTACTCGTGGCTGTTCCGGTTGCCTGCGTCCGGGTTCACGCCGCTGCGCACTGCGATGATGCGCGCCGGCGAGTACTACCGTGGCAGCGGCGTCAACAGCCCTTACGCGCAGGATCCGCAGGTCTCGCTTGGCACCGAGTACAGCTGCCGACCGAACTTCCACATCCTGATGACGGACGGCTTCTGGAACTCCGACAAGGACACGACGAGCAGCTTCTGTTCGGGGTCGGCCTGCGGTAACGCCGACAGTGCCGCCCGCACGCTGCCGGACGGCACTGTGTTTCCTTCGAGTGCGTCGGATGCGGACTACACGTTGACATCGATCTATCGCGATGCGAACGCCGACAGCCTTGCAGACGTCGCCTTCCACTACTGGGCCACCGACCTGCGTCCCGATCTCGCCAACAACCAGGCTCCGTACTACACCGACCGAACCGGCGGCGCGGCTGCGCAGTACTGGAACCCGAGGAACGACCCCGCGACGTGGCAGCGCATGACCAACTTCACGGTCGGTCTCGGGCTGACGGCCAATATGACGCTGCCGGGCCTGCAGTGGGAGGGCGACACACACGGCGGAGCGGGGTTCAACAACCTGCTCACCGGGGCCGCGAGTTGGCCCAGCACGGGAGCACCGTCGACGTGGTCTGCCGGTAGCACGGATCCGGCCAGCGCGCAGGGTCGCGTCTACGACCTTTGGCACGCGGCGATCAACAGCCGCGGGCTGGCGTTCAGCGCCGAGCGCCCGTCCGAGCTGATTGCCGGTTTCGCGCGCATCGTCCGGGAGATCGTGGGTGAGCGCGCCGTCGTCGGGGCGGCTGCCACGGCGAGTACGGCCTTCCTGGAAACGGGTAACGGCGTCTTCACCACGGAGGTCACACAGGGGGCGTGGTCCGGCAACCTGTATCGCCGCGAGATCGACTTGGGGACCCTGACGTTCAAGGGCACGGCGGCGGACGGCTCAGCGCTGTCGCGCGACGGCAATGGCCAGCCGTACGTCTGGCGCGCGTCGGATCGGCTGCCGGCGCCGGCGTCACGAAGGATCTTTACGCTGCGGCCGGACGGGTCGCGCGTCGAGTTTCTGCCCGAGAGCGGCTCCGCAGGCGTGTCCGCGTCCCAGATGGCCGAACTCGATCGCAGTCCGGTGGCTACGCCGGCCGACGTGATCAACTACCTGCGCGGCGAGCGAAGCAAGGAGCAATCCGCCACGCCGCCGGGCAACCTGCGCGACCGCCCGCGCGGCGCCAACAGCAACGTGCTCGGCTCGATCGTCAACTCCAGCCCTCTTTACGTGAAGGACGATGACTTCGCGCTCGACCTGCTACCCACTGGAACGCCCGGGCGCGACACGTATCAGGCGTTCGTCCGCAGCAACGCAGGCATCGGCGGCCCCGGGCGTACTCCGCTGATCTGGGTCGGATCGAACGGGGGCATGTTCCACGCGTTCAACGCGGACACGGGTGTCGAGGTGTTCGCCTATGTGCCGCGCTCGATCATTCGCAACCTGCCTGAGCTGACGAAGCCGGACTATAAGCACCGCTACCTGGTCGACGGCGTACCGGCGTCGGGCGACGCTTACATCGCGCCGAACGGGATCGGCTCCGCTTCCTGGCGCACGGTCGTGATCGGCTCCCTCGGCGCAGGCGGCCGTTCGGTGTTCGCGATCGATGCGACCGACCCCGCGACACTGGGCGCAGGCAGCGTCATGTGGGATCTCGACGAGACCTCGTTGTCGAGTTCGAGCTACCAGTATCTCGGGCACGTGTTTGGACCGGCGTTCACCGCCCGCGCGAAGAACGGCAAGTGGGTCGCCGTGTTCGGCAACGGCCCGGAAAGCGACCACAAACGTGCGGCGCTGTTCATCGTCGACCTCGAAACCGGCAACCCGATCCGCATCATCGACACGGGCGACGGCGACAGCTCGAAGCCGAACGGTCTGAGCACGCCCGCTCCCGCGTTCGACGCCAACCAGCAGTTGATCGGCGTGTATGCCGGCGACCTGCGCGGCAACCTGTGGAAGTTCGACCTGAGCAGCACCGACGCGGCGTCGTGGAACGTCGCGTTCGGCGGCAAGCCGCTGTTCGAGGCGCGCAATCCCGCCGGGCGACGCCAGCCGATCTTCGCTCGTCCGCTGCTGCGCCGGCATCCGAACGGCGGTGCGATGGTGATCTTCGGCACCGGCAAGCTCTTCGCTCCGGGCGACAAGGACAACGCCGATGTGCAGACGCTGTACGGCGTGTGGGACAAGCCGTCGGCTGCGCCGCTCGATGACAACTTCCGCAGCGGCACGGACATGGTGCAGCAGGCGATCACGCAGAAGGATTTGTTCGACCCATCGATCGTCGGCGACGAGCCGACGAACTACCGGCTGACCAACTTCCCGGTGAACTACGGCGCCGGAAAGCGCGGCTGGTATCTGGATCTCGGCGTGCAGTACACCGTCGCGGGCTCGGCCCTGAATTCGGCGAGTGCGCAGGTGGTCACGCCGCGCGAGCGCATGGTGGTTTCGCCGATCCAGTTGGGCGTCAATCTGCTCGCGCAGTCGTTCGTTCCGCCGACCGACCCGTGCAGCGCAGGCGGAGACTCCTTTCTGTACCGGCTCGATCCGCTGACCGGCAGCTTCCTCGGCACGCGCAGCTTCGGTGACGTGGACTCGGGGGCGATCCAGATTCCGGGATCGTTCGGCATGTTGCCGCTGCTCTCGCGCACCGGCGCAAGCAGTCCGCCGGGGACGCCAGGCGGTGATGGCGGCGCTGTTCCCCCAAGCTGCCCGCCTGGAGCCAATTGCAGTTGCCCGGTGGGATTCGACTACATCTTGTCCACCGGTATCGACGGTTCGGCTTCCGGCCGCTGCGTGCCGCGCGGCGGTATCGGTGCGGCCCGAACCTGGCGGCAGATCATTCAATGATGCGCGGCACGGATTCAATGCGACAGGGCCGCTGGCCGGGGCGCATCGGCGGCTTCACGCTGATCGAGCTGATGGCGGTCGTCGTGATCATCGCGATCCTCGCCGCGATCGCGATTCCGTCGTACACGCAGTACGTCCAGCGCGCCAACCGCAACGAAGCGCAGCAGACGCTGCTGGAGGCGGCCGCCTTCCTGCAGCGCTGCTTCACGCAGAACAACGCGTACTGCGCGCTGCCGGGGGCTTTCACGCAGAGTCCGCCGACACCGGCGGCGGCCAAGTACAACATCGCGATCACCGCCGGCGGCGCGGGCTCAACGACTTTTACCCTCACTGCGACACGCACCGGCACGATGGTCGGCGACGAATGTGGCGACCTCACGCTGAGGCACACGGGCGAGCGCGGCATCGTCAATCAGACGGCCGGGCGCACCGTGAACGAATGCTGGCGCTGACGTCGCGGCGCTCGCACCGATCACGGGCTGTGTACTGCTACCCCATCCGCATCGTGTAGGCCAAACGCCTACAGCGCCCCGCGGCATCGCCCGCACTCAAGCGATCGAGGTGCGCACCGAAAACCCGGGTAGAGGTTTTCGCCGTGCGCCGCGCCCGCCCCCCCTGTTCGTTCGCCTGCCGCCAGCGCGGCGTGACCGCCGTCGAGTCGCTCGTGGCGGTCGCGATCGGCGCGCTCGTTCTGGGGCTGGGCACGACCTCGGTGCTGGCGCTCGCCCTCAATGAACGGCAATCCGCGAGCGCGCGTGCGCTGGCGGCGAGCCTGGAGTTCGCCCGCACCGCGGCGGTCGCGCGGCGCGTCCCGGTGGCCGTGTGCGGCATCGACGAGCGCAGCGGCGACCGGCCGATACGCGAAGTCCGTTGCGGCGTCGAAGCGCAGCGCTGGACGCGCGGCTGGGCCGTCTTCGAAGACACCAATCGCAACGGCCGCATCGACGCGGGCGAAACCGTGCTGCACGTCGAGTCCGCGCGCGGTGTCGATGTCAGCGCATCCGTCGTCGCGCACGCCGCGCCGCTTGCCGCGGTGAGCTTCCGGCCGGTCGGTGCGCTCGATCACGCCACACCGGTCGTCTTGGCGCTCGCCTCGGGCGGCGGCGAGGCGTCGCGCCGGGTGTGCGTTGCGATCGACGGGTCAGTGCGGATCCTCGCACCGGACTCGCCCTGTCGCTGACGGCCTTGCCGCCGATCGGGCACGAGCGGCCGGTAGCCGCCTGAGATTCTCGCCGCTTATCGGCGCTTACGCGCCGGCTACCGCCGCCTACCTTTAGCGCCAGCCAGCCCGTCCGAATCCACGTTCGGACGCGGCCGGTTCGGCCTAGGAGGGCGGCAATGGATCTCGGAAAGCTACGGCGTCGGGCACCGACCGCGAACCGCGGCCTGTCGCTGATCGAGGTCCTGATCGTGATGGCGATCGCCGCGATCCTGCTCGGCATCGGTGTGCCGAACATGCAGACCTTCATCCTGAACAACCGGCTCGCTTCGAGCACGCACGAGTTCTACACCGCGCTGCAGTTTGCGCGTAGCGAGGCGGTGCGGCGCCAGGCGCAGGTGACGCTCGTGCACGGCGGCGCGGCCGGGTCGGGCAACTGGGGTGCGGGCTGGACGATGTGCGTCGACAGCAACCGCGACAACGCCTGCGCCGGCGAAGAGACGCTGCGTGCAGGCGCACCGCTGGCAGCGCCGCTCACGCTGTACGGCAACGCCAACTTCGCGAACTTCATCGCCTTCGACGCGAGCGGCCGGCTGACCACCGCCGGCGGCGGCGCCTTCGTGATCTGTCACGGCGCGAACCTCGTCGAAGACGGCCAGTCGCGCTCGCGCGCGGTGCTCGTCAACGGTTCCGGGCGCGTGCGTCTGGGCCTGGACGCGAACGGCGACGGCGTGCCCGAGAAAGACAGCGGCGCCGTCGCGAGCTGCACCAATCCGTAGAGACGAGCACCGCCGGAGCGCCCCAACATGATCCCTTCCGTCGCGCGCGTTGGCCAACAACGCGGCCTGAGCCTGCTCGAGGTGTTGGTCGCGATCGTGATCCTCTCGCTCGGCCTGCTCGGCATGGCGGGGCTGCAGGCCGCCAGCCTGCGCGCGAGCCAGGGCTCGTTCTATCGCGCACAGGCCGCGCAGTACGTCGACGACATGGCCGAGCGCATGCGCGCGAACCTGGGCCAGGCGCGCAGCTATGGCCTGGCGCTGTCGGACTCGGCGCCGACCGGCACGTCGGTGCGCGACCGCGATCTCGCCGACTGGCTCGCCAAGCTGCGCACGCTGCCGGGCGGTGACGGTGCGGTGGCGATCGACCTCGCCAACAACCTGGTGACGATCACCGTGCAGTGGGATGACACGCGCGCCGGCGGCCCCGCCAACGCCAACTACACGGTGGTGACGCGGCTATGGAACAACTGATGCGCCGGGCCGGTTTGCGCGCGCCGCGCCGCTACGCGCGCGGGCTGACGATCATCGAGCTGCTGATCAGCATGACGATCGCGCTGGTCGTGATGGGCGCGATCACGTACGTCTACCTCGGTTCGCGCGGCGCATATCGCGCCAACGAGAACCTGGCGCGCGTGCAGGAGGGCGGCCGCTTTGCGCTCGACTACATCGCGCAGGACCTGCGGATGACCAGCTACACGGGCTGCCGCTCGCGCAGCCTGTCGGCCGACGCAGGCACCTTTTACAACATCACACAGCCGCAGGTCGCCTTCAACGGCGCCGGCGACGGTGTGATCGGGTACGAGGACGGCGCGGGCTGGGTCAACCCGACGCTCACAACCGCCACGCCGATCGCGCGCGCGGCGGGCGACGTGCTGACCGTGCGCCGGTCGGCGGGCCTGCAGACGAGCATCGTCGGCAGCTCGGACCCGGTGGCGCGCACCGTCACGCTGCGCCACAACGCCGCCGGCATCCGCAACGGCGATCTCGTCGTGCTGGGCGACTGCAGGCAGGCGATGATGTTCCGCGTCACGAACAACCCCGTGACGACCGGCGTCGGCAACTATCCCACCGTGCTCGCGTTCGGCGTCAGCGGCGGCGGACTCGACGGGTCGCTCGGCAATGCCGCAGTCATCACGCCGGCCGGCGCGGACTTCGCCGAAGGCAGCCGCGCGAGCGCGTTGCGCTTCATCGAGACCACTTACTTCGTGGGCACCAATCCGGCCGGCCGGCGCAGCCTGTACCGCGTGTCGGCCGACGGCATCGAGGAGCTGGTCGACAACGTCGAGGACATGGACATCGTCTACGGCGTCGACACCGGCATGCCGGAGCCGGACGACGTCGCCGACACCTACGTGCGCGCCGACGCGTTCGCCGCCGCCCCCGCCGTCCCGAACTGGCGCCAGGTCGTCAGCGTGCGTATCAGCCTGCTGGTCGTGGGTCCCGAGGAAAACATCACGACGAACGCGCAGACCTACGCGTTTCGCGACACCACTGGCGACGGCGTGCCCGAAACGCAAACCGCGCCCGACCGCCGGCTGCGCCAGATCTTCACCACGACCGTCGCGCTGCGCAACCGGGTGCTCTGAGGAAGCCGGCATGAGCGCGAAATTCTTCATCTGCCCGATCGGTGGCCCGCGGGGCGCGCGCGAGCGCGGCGCGGTGCTGGTCGTCGGGCTGATCTTCCTCGCGATGCTCAGCCTGATGGGGGTGGCCGCGTATTCGGTCGCCACGCAGGAGGAGCGCATGTCGGGCAACACGCGCGATCGCATCCGCGCCTTCGAGGCGGCCGAGGCGTCGCTGCGCGACTGCGAGTCGCTGCTGGCGCCGCTCGGGGGCGGCCTGCCCGTGTTCGACGGCACCAATGGCATGTATGTGGCGCCGGCCCCGGATCAGCCGCAGCAGTTCGAGATGTCGATGACGGACTGGAAGAACGCCGCGAAGGTTCGCACGATCCCGACGCCGCTGCCGGACGTGTCGATCCAGCCGCGCTGCATCGTCGAGCAGGTCATCGACATCGAGGTGCCGCCCGAGGTCCGGGTCGCGGGCAGCCTGCCGACCAGCCTGACCGTGTACCGCATTACCGCAGTCGGTTTCGGCGCCAACGCCAGCACGTCGGCGTCGGTGCAGTCGATGTACGTGCGGCCGTAGCCGAGGACGAGCGAGGTTTCTGGAGACTGCGATGAAGAAGAGCCACACCGATCGCTTGGCGCCGCGGCGCCTGCTCGGCATCTGCGCGCTGTTCGTCGCGCAGGGTGCCGCGGCGTTCACGCTGTCGAACAACCCGCCGTTTCTACCGACGCCGCTGGCGCCGAACATCGTCATCACCTTCGACGATTCGGGTTCGATGCGGTGGGGCTATGCGCCGGACCCGTTGTGCGCCGACCATTCGACGCGCCGCGCCAAGTCGTCCGACTACAACCCCATCTACTACAACCCGCGCAGCCGATACGACCCGCCGGTCAACTACGACGCGACATCGGGGACGTACACGGCCTACACGACCAGCTTCAAGGCTGCGTACATCAACGGTTTCGACGCGTCGCGCGGATCGGTTGATCTGTCCGCCAACTACCGAGTCACGTGGGCTTACGATCCGTCAACCGACAACCTCCAGGACACGACGGTATTTGTCAGCCCGTATCCGCCAGGATTCAACTTCTGCGGGAATGGGCGACTGGTGGCAGATCCCGATCGGACTGTCTCTGCTTCTACGCGAAACAACCTCGCCTCGAACCCGGACGCCGACTTCAACACCGGCACTGGCGGCGATCGGCGCTACGTCGGCGTGCCCGCCTACTACTACGTGTACGACCCCGCCGGCACGGCGTGTGCGTCGCCGGCGCTGACCAACGACGCGTGCTACGCGCTTCGCATCGTCGGCAACCAGGCCGGGCCCGCCGACATCGACGGCAACGGTGTCGTCGACGGCGACGACGAACGGCAGAACTTCGCCAACTGGTACTCCTTCTACCGCACGCGCAACCTGATGACCGCGACCGCCGCGACGCGCGCGATCGTCGGCGTGCCAACCACGGCGCGCGTGGCCTGGCAGTCCCTGAACACCTGCAACGGAACGACGACGAGCGGCACAACGGCGGGGCGGCTCTTCAGTTCGGCCTGTCAGGGTTGGGACGGCGCGAGCAGCAGCGTCGACAAGCGCATCCGCGTGCTCGACGGTACGCATCGCGCCAACTTCTATCGCTGGATGTCGCGCATCCCGGCGAGCGGCGGCACGCCGCTGCGGAGTGCGGCGCAGCGTGCCGGCGACTATTTCCGTACCAATGGCGTCAGCAGCCCTTACGCGCAGGATCCGCAGGTGTCGGTGGGCACCGAGTTCTCGTGCCGCCCGAACTTCCACATCCTGATGACCGACGGTATCTGGAACGATTCGACCGGCAGCTTCTGCAGCGGCAACGTGTGCGGCAACAAGGACGGCACCGCGACAACCCTGCCCGACGGCACCGCGTACAGCATCACGGACACCAAGACGGCGATCTACCGCGACGGCAACGGCGACAGCGTGGCCGACATCGCGTTCCATTACTGGGCCACCGATCTGCGTTCCGATCTGGCGAACAACCTGATCCCCTACCGCGTCGATCGCAACGGCACCGCGGACCAGCAGTACTGGAATCCGAAGAACGATCCGGCGACCTGGCAGCATCTCGTCACGTTCACGGTCGGCCTCGGTCTGGGCAAGACGCTCAGCGAGCCCGGCATCGAGTGGGCGGGGTCGACGTATGCCGGTACGGGTTACCAGAATCTGTTGAGTGGCACCAAAACGTGGCCGGCGACGGGCGCCAACCTGTCGCCCGGCAACGTGTACGACCTGTGGCACGCGGCCATCAACAGCCGCGGCCAGTCTTTCAGCGCCGACACGCCGCGCGCGCTCGCCGACGCGCTTGCGACGGCGTTGAACCGCATCCTCGAGCGCGAGAGCGCGGCCGCCGCGCTGGCGACGAACTCGACGCGACTGACCACCGATACGCTGCTGTTCCAGGCGCGCTTCAACAGCGGCGACTGGACCGGCCGTTTGACCGCGTACCGGATCAATGTCGACGGCACGCTCGGCAGCGCCGTCTGGGAGGCGACCGACCCGGGCAAGATCGCGCGCCACGATTTGCGCAACGTGTACTCGTGGAGCGGCAGCGCGGGCATGAACTTCAGCCAGTCCGATCTGACGGCGGCAGGTCTGTGGCCGTCGATCGGCTCGCCCGAGCTGCTCGCGTACCTGCGCGGCGACGCCAGCCGCGAGGAGAAGAACGGCGGCTCCTGGCGCAATCGCAGTACGAACCTCGGCGACATCGTCAACTCCGACCCGGTCTTCGTCGGCGCGGAGAACTTCGGCTACGCCGGGCTGCCGGAAGGACTCGCGACCGGTTCGACACCGTACAAGAACTTCCTGGAGGCCAAGAAGACGCGCCGCAAGATGCTTTACGTCGGCGCCAACGACGGCATGCTGCGCGCCTTCGACGCGTTGACCGGCGAGGAGCGCTTCGCTTACGTGCCGAACGCGCTGATTCCGAGTCTGTCGCTGCTGGCTGACCCCGCCTACGCGCATCGGTACTTCGTCGACGGCTCGCCCTCGGCGTGGGACGCGTTCTTCGGGAGTGCGTGGAAGACCGTGCTGATCGGCACGACAGGCGCCGGCGCCAAGTCGCTCTTCGCGCTCGACGTGACGAACCCCGACGCCTTCGACGCGAGCAAGGTGCTGTGGGAGATCAACGCGAGCACCGCGGCACGTGCGGGCGACGCGGTCGACCCGACCTACGCCACCGATCTCGGCTACACGATGGGACAGGGTGTGGTCGTCAAGCTGAACAACGGCGAATGGGGTGTCGTGTTCGGCAACGGCTACCGCAGCGCCGGCGAGCGCGGGGTGTTGTACATCGTTCGCGTGTCGGACGGCACGCTGATCCGCAAGATCGACACCGCCGTGGGCAGCGCGAGCACGCCCAATGGCCTGGGCACGCCGACGCTGCACGACGCCAACGGCGACGGCGTGTACGACTACGCGTACGCGACCGACATGCGCGGCAACGTGTGGAAGTTCGACCTGAGCAACGCGAACCCGAGCCTGTGGGGCATCGCCTTCCCGGCCGCGACGGGTTTCCCGAACGGCGCGCCGCTGTTCCAGGCGCGCAACGCCGCCGGACAGGTGCAGCCGATTCAGCCGCGCGTGGAACTCGCGCGCCCGCCGCTGGGCGTCCCCGGCGTGATCGTGCTGTTCGGCACCGGCCGCTTCTTCACCACGACCGACAACATCGACACCACGACGCAGTCGTTCTACGGGATCCTCGACAACGGCACGCGCGTGACGACGACCGATCGCAGCCAGCTGCAGCAGCAGACGATCAGCCTGGTCAGCGTCAACTTCCGCGGCGTCACCACGGCGTTGCGCGACGTGTCGACCAACGCGGTCGACTGGTCGACCCAGCGCGGCTGGTACATGGACCTGCCGACCAGCAAGGAGCGCGTGATCGGCAGCGCGGTCGTGCGCACGGGTCGGGTCGTCTTCACGACGCTGATCCCGTCCGACGACCCCTGCAACTTCGGCGGCTCGGGCTGGCTGATGGAGGTCGACGCCAAGACGGGTGCGAAGCTGCCGTATTCGGTGTTCGACACCAACGGCGACGGGCTCGTCAACGACAGCGATACGCGCGTCGGCGGCGTTCCGCTGGGGGTGGGCATCGTCAAGCAGCCGCTGGTGCTCGAGGGCAGCCCGACCGCGCAGAAGGTGATGAGCGGAACGTCCGGCAACATCCAGATCGAACGCAACCGGACCTTCAACCGGCTCGGCCGCGATTCGTGGCGCGAGGTGACGAGATGATGTCGATGAGCACGAGCCCACGCGCCACGCGCGGCTTCACGCTGGTGGAGATGCTGATCGTGATCGTGATCGCGGGCATCTTCGCCGCGATCGCGATCCCCAACTACACGAACCACGTCACGCGCACCAAGCGCTCCGGCGCCAAGACCGTACTGCTCGACGCGGCCAACGCGCTCGAGCGCAACTACACGACCAACGGCTGCTACAACCGCACGAGCGTGGCCAACTGTCAGGCGCAGGCGGGCGCCGCACCCGCGCTGCCGACGGTCGCGCCCGCCGAGGGCCGGGCGAGCTACGCGGTCGCCGTGGACTTCAGCGGCAGCGCGACCGGGCAGACCTACACGCTGACTGCAACGCCCTGCGGCACCGCCGGCACCTGCCCCGCCGGCAGCGACGCCTTTACCGACGCCGAATGCGGCAGCCTGACGTTGACCCAGGCGGGCGTGCGCGGCATCACGGGAACCGGCACGGTCGCCGCCTGCTGGCAGCGCTAGCAACCGCACCGGCCGAAGGGGCGCGACCGGCGCCGGAAGCGGCTATGCTTGCGGTATGAGCCGCTCACCGCAACCCACCGACATCACTCTGCACGGCGCTTCGCGCGTGCTCGAGATCGCGTTCGACGACGGCAAGACCTTCAGGCTGCCATTCGAGTTCCTGCGCGTGTATTCGCCTTCGGCCGAGGTACGCGGCCACGGCCCCGGGCAGGAGACGCTGCAGGTCGGAAAACGCGACGTCACGATCACGTCGGTCGACCCGATCGGCCACTACGCGATCCAGCCGAACTTCTCCGACGGCCATTCCAGCGGCATCTTCTCCTGGGAATACCTGTACCACCTCGGCACGAATCAGGAGAAGCTGTGGGCCGAGTACCTGGCGCGGCTCGAAGAGGCCGGCGCCAGCCGCGATCCAGCCGATCCGCGCAACGCCGCGTTCGTGCCCGAGGGCGGCTCCGCCTGCGGCCATCACTGAGCTTTCCGTCGACCGACGCCCGTCGGCCGACGCGGTGCGCCTTGCCATGACCGACGACACCCGGAAGACGACCCATTTCGGCTTCCAGGAAGTACCGGAGCCGGAGAAGGCCAAGCGCGTCGCCGGCGTGTTCGATTCGGTCGCGTCGAAGTACGACCTGATGAACGACGTGATGTCGGTCGGGCTGCACCGCCTGTGGAAGGCGTTCACGGTGCGGCAGGCCAACGTGCGGCCCGGCATGAAGGTGCTCGACATCGCCGGCGGCACCGGCGACCTGGCACTGAAATTTGCGCGCGAGGCCGGCCCCACCGGCGAAGTGTGGCTCACCGACATCAACGGCGCGATGCTCGCCGAAGGCCGCAACCGCATGCTCGACGCGGGGCTGCTGCTGCCGGTCGCGCAGTGCGACGCCGAGCAATTGCCCTTCCCCGACGGCCGCTTCGACGTCGTGTCGGTGGCCTTCGGCCTGCGCAACATGACGCACAAAGACCGCGCGCTCGCGGAGATGCGGCGCGTGTTGCGGCCGGGCGGCAAGCTGCTCGTACTGGAGTTTTCCCGCATATGGCGGCCGCTCGCGCCCCTCTACGATGCGTACTCGTTCAACGTGCTGCCGTGGCTCGGACGACGGATTGCGGGCGATGCCGACAGCTATCGCTACCTCGCTGAGTCGATCCGCGTGCATCCGTCGCAACCGGAACTGGCGACGATGATGGAACGGGCCGGTTTCGAGCGGGTCGAATGGTTCAACCTGACGGCGGGTGTTTGCGCGTTGCACGTCGGCGTGAAGGTCTGAATCGCGGGACGTCAACGCGCCCGCGCAACGAGGAGAAAGCATGAAGAAGTGGCTGGTGGGCGCGATGATCGGGCTGGTCGCGGCGTCGTTCGCGTTCGATGCGGAGGCGCAACGGCGTCTCGGCGGCGGCAAGACGTTCGGCCGCCAGTCGCAGCAGCTCCAACAACAGCGGCAGATGACGCCGCCGCAGTCGCCGCAGCAGGCCGCGCCCGCGCAGCAGGCGGCCAACCCCGCCGCTGCAGCGACGACTCGGGCCGCGAGCCCTTGGCGCGGCGCGCTGATGGGGCTGGCTGCGGGGCTGGGGCTGGCCGCGCTCGCTTCCTGGCTCGGCTTCGGCGAGACGCTCGCGGCGATCCTGACGGTCGTGCTGCTCGGCTTGGCGATCGCGCTCGCAATCGGCTTCGTGCTGCGCCGCCTGCGCGGGCCGCAACCGGCGTACGGCACGGCCGGCGCGCCGGCACGCGAGCAGCCGATCGGCTACGACGCTCAGCCCGCACCGGTCGCGCGGACCGCGCTCGAGCCGGCGACCGCTGCACGACCCGGTTCGGCGATGGACGAGTTCATGCGCGGCGCGCCCGCTGCGCCGCGCCCATGGGGAGTTCCGGCGGGCTTCGATGCCGAGGGCTTCCTCGCCAACGCGAAGTCCTACTACGGCCGGCTGCAGGCGGCGTGGGACAAGGGCGATCTCGATGAGCTCGCCGAGTTCACCACCCACGAGATGTTCACCGCGCTGACGCACGAGCTGCGCGCACGCGGCGGCGGCACGAGCAGGACCGAGATCGTCGCGCTCGACGCCGCGCTGCTCGGCATCGAAACATCGGCGACCGATCACCTGGCGAGCGTGCGCTTCACCGGCACGTTGCGCGTCGACGGCGAGGTCGAGCAGGTCGACGAAGTGTGGAACCTCGTCAAGCCGGTCGACGGCAAGACCGGCTGGCTGCTCGCCGGCATCCAGCAGTTGAGTTGACCGAACGCGCGATCTGCGACAATCCAGGGCACCTTCGGGTGCCCTTTTCTTTTCGATGATCGACCAGCTCGCGTCCGGCGCCGCTGTGGCGCTGCTCAACCGCCTGCTCGCACGCGAGACTTGGGCGCGCGAGAAGCTCGCGCCCTACGCCGGCCGGATCGCGCGCATCGAAGCGCTGCCTTTCGTGCTGAGTCTTGCGGTGGCCGAAGACGGGACGCTCACCGCCGCGCAGGGCGAGGCGAGCGTGACCGTGACCGTCGATGGCGCTGCCCTGCCGCAGGCGCTCGTCGAGCCGCAGGCGGTGCTGCGCAACGTGCGGCTCGCCGGCGACGCCGAATTCGCGCAGGCGCTGTCGCAGGTGCTGCAGAACCTGCGGCCCGAGCCCGAGGAGGAACTGGCGCGGTTCGTCGGCGACGCCGCCGCGGTGCGCATCGCCGGCTTCCTGCGCGCTGCGTTGGCCCGCGCGCAGGACAACGCCGCGCGACTCGCGCGCACCGCCGCCGACTACTTCGTCGCGGAGAATCCGATGCTCGTCGCCCGCAGCGAAGCCGAGAAGTTTTCGCGCGAGGTCGCCAGGTTGCGCGACGACGTCGAGCGCCTGGCCAAACGCATCGAGCTGCTCGAGCGAGGCTGATCCGTCGCGATGCTGCGCCTGCTGAGGCTCGCCCGCATCGTTCTGGCCGTCTACCGCTTCGGGCTGGACGAGATCGTCGCTGCCAGCCTGAAGAGTGCCTGGCTCGTGCGGCTGGTGCGCGCCGTGCCGGTCGGCCGATCGTTCCGCGAGCCGCGCGGCGTGCGGCTGCGGCGCGCCCTCGAGGACCTCGGCCCGATCTTCGTCAAGTTCGGGCAGGCCTTGTCCACGCGGCGCGATCTGCTGCCCGCAGACGTGGCCGACGAACTGGCGAAACTGCAGGACCGCGTCCCGCCGTTCGATTCCGAGATCGCCGTGCGCGAGATCGAACGCGGTCTTGGCCGCCGCATCGACGAAGTGTTCGCGAGCTTCGAGCGCACGCCGGTGGCGAGCGCGTCGATCGCGCAGGTGCACCTGGCGGTGCTGAGGAACGACGCTGCGCTCGGCGCCTGGGCCGGGCGCGAGGTCGCGGTCAAGGTGCTGCGGCCGGGCATGCTGTCGGCGATCGAACGCGACCTCGCGCTGATGGACGTCGGCGCGGGCCTGGTCGAACGGCTCTGGCGCGACGGCAAGCGGCTGCGCCCGCGCGAAGTCGTCGCCGAGTTCGACCGGCTGCTGCACGACGAGCTCGACCTGATGCGCGAGGCGGCCAACGCGTCGCAACTGCGCCGTAACTTCGCCGATTCGAAACTGCTGCGTGTGCCCGAGATGTACTGGGACGGCTGCCGCGCCAACGTGCTGGTGATGGAGCGCATGCGCGGCATCCCGGTGAGCCAGGTCGAGCGCCTGCGCGCTGCCGGCATCGACATCAAGAAGCTGTCGCGCGACGCGGTCGAGATCTTCTTCACGCAGGCGCTGCGCGACGGTTTTTTCCATGCCGACATGCACCCGGGCAACATCTACGTCGGCGACTCGGGCGAGGACTTCGGCCGCTGGATCGCGCTGGACTTCGGCATCGTCGGCACGCTGTCCGACAGCGACAAGAACTACCTCGCGCAGAACTTCCTCGCGTTCTTCCGGCGCGACTACAGGCGCGTGGCCGAACTGCATGTCGAAAGCGGCTGGGCGCCCGCCGCGACGCGCGTCGACGAGCTGGAGAGCGCGATTCGCGCGGTGTGCGAGCCGATCTTCGACCGGCCGCTGAAGGACATCTCGTTCGCGCAGGTGCTGCTGCGGCTGTTCGAGACCTCGCGCCGCTTCAACGTCGAGGTGCAGCCGCAGCTCGTGCTGCTGCAGAAGACGCTGCTGCAGATCGAGGGGTTGGGTCGCCAGCTCGATCCGGAGCTGGATCTGTGGAAGACCGCCAAGCCGATCCTCGAGCGCTGGATGCAGGCGCAAATGGGCTGGCAGGGGCTCGAGGACAAGCTCAGGCGCGAGGCAGGGCAGTGGTCTCAACTGCTGCCGCAGCTGCCGCGCTTGCTGCACCAGGCGTTGACCGATACCGGTCGCGACGAACGCCTGCTCGCCGAGATGCGCCGGCTGCGGCAGGAGACGCAGCGCCGCAACCGGCTGCTGCTGGTCGGCGTGACCTGCCTAGGCGCGATCGTCGTCATGCTCGCGTGGATGTTCATCGGGATGCCGCTGCCGGGGCGGTAGGACGAGCGCGTTCGGCCGGCGCGTGTGTTGACGGTCGGCGCCGCGCCTCCGACGATCCGGCACGGAGCGCGCGCCGCCTGGGAGGAGCCATGCAGATGTCGATACGGATCGTGCGATCGGCCGCGGCGGTGCTCGTCGCACTGGCCCTCGCGGCGTGCGGAGGCGGTGGTGGCGGCGGCGCGCCCGCGCCGCTCGTCTGCGGACCGGGCAGCGCGTCGTTCTCGACGTACGCGGATGCGTCCGTCACCGTCGGCAAGGCCGCGGGCGCGACCGTCGCCGGATGCACGGGCGCGTTGAGCAACGTGCGTTGGACGCAGGTCGGCGGGCCGCCCGTCGCGCTGCTGTCGGACCGGACGCAGACGATCAGCTTCGAGCCGCCCGCGGCGGGCACCTACGCGTTCCGCGCCGACTTCATCGATGCCGGCGGAGCGGCCCGTTCGGCGACGGTCAGCGTGAACGCAGCCGCCACCGCTTCCGCCGCCGGCGTCGTGCTGCGCGTGGACCAGTCCGTTCGCAAGGGCGGCAAGGTGTCGCTGCGCGCCTGGCCGGCGCTCGCCGCCGGCGAGACGCAGACATGGACGCAGATCGACGGGCCGGCCGTCGCGCTCGACACCACGGATCCGAACCGCGCGCTCTTCACTGC
>JBFMFC010000007.1:0-58372 GCA_040752195.1 Pseudomonadota bacterium
GGAACGCGCCGCCCGCGAGCGCCGGCGCGAAGCGCGACGCAAGGAGCGCGAGGCGGAAGCAAGCCGCCGCAGCGCGCAGCCGCCGGGCTAGCGGCACGGCGGCGTCTCGCGTTCAGGCCTGCGACGGCTCCGGGGAGTCCTTCTCGAACCAGAGCGTGGCGGTCGGCAGGCGCCTTTTCGGTTCCGGCGCCTCGAGCTTGACGATCGCGAGCGAGAGGTTGTCGCCGCGACCCTTGGCGCGGTCGCGCGCGATGCGGACGAGATGTTCGGATGCTTCGCGCGGCGACAGGCTGTGCAGCAGCGATCCCAGCTCGTAGTCCTCGAAGTACGCCCAAAGCCCGTCGCTGCACAGCAGGAAGGCGTCGCCGACGCGCAGCTCGTTCGCCTCGCCGACGACGACCTGCGGTTCGCGCGCGATGCCGAGCGCGCTGACGAGGATGTTCTTGTAGCGGGCCGCCGCGGTTTCCGCCGCCTCGACCTTGCCTTCGGCCGCGAGCATCGACGCGTACGTATGGTCTTCGGTCCGGTGCACGAGGCGACCGGCCCGGAAGTAATACAGGCGGCTGTCGCCCGCGTGGGCCCAGATCGCGTAGTCCTTCTTGACGATCAGCGCAACGATCGTGCTGTGCGGCTCCTTCTCGCTGGAGATCGCGGTGAGCCGGATCACGGTGTGCGCTTCGGCAGCGATCTGTCTCAGCAGTTGGGGAAGCGCGGTGTCCTGTTCCGACAGTTCCTGGAACAGACTGTCCGCGGTGGCGATCACCTGGTCCGAGGCCATGCGCCCGCCGGTGCGCCCGCCCATGCCGTCGGCGACGATCGCCAGCAGCGCGCCCGGATTGCGCTTGCTGGTCAGGATCGCGACGCGATCCTGCTGTTCGGGACGGTCGCCGATGTGTTCTGCGATGCAGGCGGTGACTTTGAAGCGGGACACGCGGTGCTCACGTCGTCGATTCGAGGCGGCGCACGGCTCTTTCGAGCGCCGCGGCAGTCTATCAGCGGGCCCGCGCGCCGATCGCTCGAACTGAGCCCGAAGTGCGGGCCGAGCATCCCCTGCTAGCATTCGTTTCACGCCGCGCCGCGCGCCGGCGCGCCGACCCGACATGGATCCGGACGAGATCAAGCGCCGCATCATCGAGCTGCAGGTCGAGCATCGCGATCTCGACGAGGCGATTGCGCGCCTGTCCGCGCAGCCCGGCGTCGACGAGCTCCACCTGCGCCGGCTGAAGAAGCGCAAGCTGCAGATCAAGGACGCGATCGGGCTGTTGCAGGCGCAGCTCGTCCCGGACATTCCGGCGTGAGTTCGGCGCCGCCGCGCTGCGCCGCCGACGCGGTCGAAGCAGCACGTCGCCGCGTGGCGCGCGCCTTCGCGCCCGACGGAGAACTGGCAGCCGCGGTGCGCGGTTTCGCCGCGCGCGACTCGCAGCGCGACATGGCGCTCGCGGTTTTCGACGCGATCGTCGAGCGCGCGACCCTCGTCGCCGAGGCGGGCACCGGCACCGGCAAGACCTTCGCGTACCTCGTCCCGGCCCTGCTCGCCGGCGGAAAGGTGCTGGTCTCGACCGGCACCAAGGCCTTGCAGGATCAGGTCCACGGCAAGGACCTCGCCGCGGTCACGCGCGCACTCGGATTGCGCGTTGAGTGCGCGCTGCTCAAAGGGCGGCAGAACTACGTCTGCCTGCATCGCCTCGCGCGGGCCGAAGGCGAAGCGCAGTTTGCGACCCGGCAGGACGCAGCGCATCTGCGCGCGGTCCTGCGTTTCGCGCGCACGACCGCGACCGGCGATCTCGCCGAGCTGGCCGACGTGCCGGAAAACGCGCCGATCCGGACGCTCGTCACGTCGACGCGCGAAAACTGTCTGGGCACCGAATGCCCGCGCTTCGACGAATGCTTCGTCTACAAGGCGCGCCGGGCAGCGCAAGCCGCCGACGTCGTCGTCGTCAACCATCATCTCTTCCTGGCCGATCTGGCGCTGCGCGACGACGCGATCCGCGAGTTCCTGCCGGCGGTCGACACCGTCGTGCTCGACGAGGCGCACCAGCTGCCCAAGATCGCCGGCGACTTCTTTGGCACCGCATGGTCGCTTGCGCAGGTCGTCGAGCTCGCGCACGACGCGCGCGCGGCCGGGCTCGCGCACGCGGCCGACGGTGCGCCGTGGGTCACGCTGACGCAGTCGGTCGAGCAGGCGGCGCGCGAGTTGCGGCTGCAGCTCGCACAAGCGGGGCTCGCGCCCGGTGCGCGCGTCGCGCTCGAACGCATCGGCGAGCCGGCCGCGTTGGCGCAGGCGATCGAAGCGATCGACACCTCGCTGGCCGCGCTCGACGCGGCGCTCGCCGCGAACCAGGGGCGCGACGCCGAGCTCGACGCGCTGGCGCCGCGCACGGCCGCGTTGCGAGCACAGCTCGCCGACTGGCGCGCCGCCCTCGCTGCGGGCGGCGCCCGCCGCGAGACGGACGAGGCGACGGCCGATGAGACGGTGCGCTGGGTCGGCGTATCGGCGCATGGCGCCCAGTTCAACGCGACACCGCTTGCGCCGGGCGAGGCGTTCGCGCGGGCGCGCGAGCAGCAGACGCAGGCCTGGATCCTGACCTCGGCGACGCTGACGGTCGCGCATCGCTTCGACGCCTTCATCGCCGAAATGGGGCTCGCCGAGGCGCGCACGCTGCGCTGGGACAGTCCGTTCGAGTTCGCGCGGCAGGCGCTGCTGTATCTGCCGCAGCCGATGCCTTCGCCGCTCGCGCAGGACTTCGCCGAGCGAGTCGCCGACAGCGCGTGGCCGGTGATCGCTGCCGCCGGCGGCCGCGCGTTCGTTCTGTGCACGACGCTGCGCGCCGTCGAACGCGTCGCCGAGCGGCTGCGCGCGCGCATGCGCGAGGCGGGCGCCGAGCTGCCGCTGCTGGTGCAGGGAACGACGACACGGCGCGCGCTGCTCGACGCCTTTCGCCGCGCCGGCAATGCGGTGCTGGTCGGCAGCGTCAGCTTCTGGGAAGGCATCGACGTGCGCGGCGAAGCGCTGTCGCTCGTCGTGATCGACAAGCTGCCTTTCGCGCCGCCCGACGATCCCGTGGTCGAAGCGAAGATCCGCAGGCTGCGCGCGCTCGGACGCAACCCGTTCGTCGACTATCAGTTGCCGCAGGCCGTGACGCTGCTCAAGCAGGGTGTCGGGCGCCTGATACGCGACGAGACCGACCGCGGGGTGCTGATGATCCTCGATGACCGCCTGCTGACCAAGCCCTACGGCAAGACCGTGCTCGCGAGCCTGCCGCCGTTCGCGCGCACGCGCAGCGAGGCGGAAGCCTGCGGCTTTTTCGCCGGCCGTTGATCGCGCGGGTCGTGGCCGGCCGCGACGGCCGACGCGCCTACCGTCCCCGCAGCGCCAGGTACGTGCTCTGCGGGAAATTGGCGCGCAGCACGCGCTCGGTGTCCGCGCGCAGGTCCGCGAGGCCGAGCGCCTCGTACGAGCGCATCATCAGGTACAGCGCCTCTTCCGACGCCGGTGCACCCTGGTAGTCGCGCACAACGCCCTGCGCACGCGCGATCGCGGCGAGATAGGCGCCGCGCCGGAAGTAGTAGCGCGCAACGTTGACTTCGCTCTGCGCCATCGCGTTGACCAGGTAGTTCGCCCGCAGCCGCGCGTCCTCCGCGTAGCGGCTGGCGGGCCAGCGCTGCACCAGCTCGCGAAACGCCTCGAAGGCCTCGCGCATCGCCTTGGGATCGCGTTCGCTCGGATCCTGCCCGAGCCGCCGGCCGAACAGACCCAGGTCGTCGTTGAACGATGCGAGCCCTTTCAGGTACTGGGCGTAGTCGGCGAACGGGTGATTCGGATTGAGCTTGAGGAAGCGGTCGGCCGCGGTGATCGCCTGCGCCGACTCGCCTTCCTTGTAGTACGTGTAGGCGATCTCCAGCTGCGCCTGCTGCGCGTGGCGTCCGAACGGAAAACGCGCCTCGAGTTTCTCGAGCAGCGTTCGCGCGCGCTGCCAGTTGGCGAGATCCATCTCGGCGCGTGCCTCCGCATATAATCGGTCGGCATCCCACTTCGCCGTTTCGTCGCGCTCGGCAAGCGTGCCGCACGCGGCGAGCACCGCCGCGCAGGCGCACGCGAACGCCGCGCGCGCGATCCTGGTCCACATGTCGAGCCGCACTTCGAGACGCATCGCGAGCCGTTCTTGCCGGAAGAGTGCGCGGATTATATCGGCGCGATGACGCGCGCAGCCCTCGCCACCGAAGACGACGAGATCGACGGCGAACTGCCGTTGCCGCAGCGCTTCAGCGTGACCCCGGCGCACAGCGGGCAGCGCGTCGACAAGGTCCTCGCGCTGCTGCTGCCGGAGGTGTCGCGCAGCCGCATCCGCCAGTGGATCGAGGCGAACGCCGTGCGCGTCAACGGTGCGGTGCCGCGCCCGCGCGACGAAGTGGTCGAGGGCGACGTGATCGACCTCGATCCGCCGCCGGCGCCGGAGTCGCTGGCATTTCGTGCCGAGCCGGTGCCGTTCACGATCGTGCACGAGGACGACGAAATCATCGTGGTCGACAAACCGCCCGGGCTGGTCGTGCATCCGGCCGCGGGCAACTGGAGCGGGACGCTGTTGAACGGACTGCTCGCGCATGATCGCGAGCTCGCAGAGCTTCCGCGGGCAGGCATCGTGCATCGGCTCGATGCCGGGACGTCCGGGCTGATGGTGGTCGCGCGCACGCTGCGCGCGCAAACCGAGCTGGTGCGGCAGCTTCAGGCGCGCAGCGTCACCCGTGAATACTGGGCCATCGTCTTCGGCGCGCCCGCCGCTGCGCGAACGGTCGACGCTCCGATCGGCCGCGATCCGCGTAATCCGTTGCGCTTCAAGGTGAGCCGTGCAGCGAACGCCAGGCCCGCGCGCACGCACTTGCGCCTCGTACAGACGGTGGCAACCGGCCAAGTGCAGTTGAGCTGGGTCGCGTGCCGGCTCGACACGGGTCGAACCCATCAGATCCGGGTGCACCTCGAGTCGATCGGTCACCCGCTGGTCGGCGACCCCGTCTATCGCAAGGGGGCGCCGGTCGTCGATCGCGCCGCACGGGCTGCGCCCGGGCAGAGCGCCGACTCGCCTGCGTGGGCGCGTTTCGGGCGCCAGGCGCTTCACGCGTGCTTGCTTGCGCTCGATCATCCGGCGAACGGAGAACGTATGACGTGGTTTCGCGCGCCGCCGCCCGACATGCACACGTTGATGCGCGCCATCGGTTTGCGCGGGGGCGACGCGCCCGTGGCTGTTTTCGAATGAATCCCGACCCGCGCTGGATCGTTCCGGACTGGCCCGCGCCGCGCGGCATCCGCGCGCTGATCACGACGCGCGCGGGCGGCGTCTCGCGCGGGCCGTGGGGCGTGCCGCCGCAAGGCGAAGGCGGAATGAACCTCGGCCTCGGCAGCGGTGACGACGCGACGGCGGTTTCGGCCAATCGTGCCCGCCTGCGGGCGCTGCTGCCCGCAGAGCCGCGCTGGCTGAAGCAGGAACACGGCGCGCGCGTCGTCGACGCCGAGTCGGTTGCAACCCCGCCGGCGGCCGACGCGTCGACCGCGATCGCGCCGAACGTCGTCTGCGCCGTGCTGGTTGCCGATTGCGTGCCGGTATTGCTGACCGACTCGCGCGGCCGCGGCGTGGCGGCGGCGCATGCGGGCTGGCGCGGCGTCGCCGCCGGTGTGCTGCAGGCCACGGCGCGCGCGTTGCGCGCAAGGCTCGGCGATCCCGGCGCGGACCTGATCGCGTACCTCGGACCGGCGATCGGCGCAGACGCGTTCGAGGTCGGCGTCGACGTGTTCGATGCGATGCGCGGGGCGTTGCCGCGGGCGCACGCCGCGTTCCGTCCGCTCGGCGGCGGCAAGTACCTGGCCGACCTCTTCGCGCTGGCGCGACAGGCGCTCGCGCAAGCGGGCGTCGACGCGGTATACGGCGGCAGCGACAGCACGTACGCCGATCCGCAGCGCTTCTACAGCTTTCGCCGCGATCGCATCACGGGTCGTCACGCCGCGCTGATCTGGCGTTCGCCGGACTGAATTGCGTCGACGGTCGACGTGATCGGCATAAACACGGATCGGCGCCGGTTTGACATCGTTTGTCCGCGCTGTCCACAATGCCTGCGTGCAGCGTCTGCCATGAGCCCATGCGAGCGGGCGCCGCGACCAAAGGAGTCGACTCGAATGACAAACCGCACCGGCGCCGGCGAACGTTCCGCCGGTACCGCCCGATCCGGCAAAGCGCGGCGGCACGCCGCAAAGACCGAAGATCGGACGGCGGCACGCGGCGACTCGGCGGCGAAGGCACCACAACCAACGCCGAGGAGTCCAGCCGAGAACCCGTGGGCGGACTGGTGGAGTGCGATCTCGTCGATGCCGCGCGCGGCCACTGAAGTGCCGAGCCTCGGTCTGTCGCCGGAACGCGTCATCGAGCTGCAGCAGGATTACGTGCAGCGCCTGACGCAGTTGTGGACGGACTTCTTCGAGCACCCGGAGAAGATCGACGAGCCGATCAAGGACAGCCGCTTCTCGGACCCGGCCTGGCGGCAGAACCCGCTCGCGTCCTTTTACGCGCGGGCGTATCTGCTGAACGCCGAGTTCCTGAACCGGATGGCCGAAAGCGTCGAGGCCGACAGGAAGACCAAAAAGCGCATCCGCTTCGCGGTGTCGCAGTTCGTCGACGCGGCTTCGCCGTCGAACTTTCTCGCGCTCAATCCGGAAGCGCAGAAGCGGCTGATCGAAACCGGCGGCGAAAGCCTGAGGCAGGGGTTGATGAACCTGCTCGGCGACCTGCAGAAAGGCAGGATCACGCAGACCGATGAAAGCGCGTTCGAGGTCGGCAGAAACGTCGCGACCACCGAAGGCGCGGTCATCTATCAGAACGAACTGATGCAGCTGATCCAGTACAAGCCGCTGACCGCCAAGGTCTACGCGCGGCCGTTCGTGATCATCCCGCCCTGCATCAACAAGTACTACATCCTCGACCTGCAGCCCGAGAACTCGTTCATCCGGTATGCGGTCGAGCAGGGACATACGGTGTTCGTCGTGTCGTGGAAGAACCCGCACGCGCCCGAGCGCTTCATGACCTGGGACGACTATCTCGAGAAAGGGCCGATCGCGGCGATCCATGTCGCGCAGGAGATCGCGGGATCCAGGCAGGTCAACGCGCTCGGCTTCTGCGTCGGCGGAACGATCGTCGCGTGCGCGCTGGCGGTGATGTACGCGCGCGGCGAGGATCCGGTCGCCAGCCTGACGATGCTGACCGCGCTGCTCGACTTCGAGGACGCCGGAGTGCTCGACATCTTCATCGACGAGGCGCACGTGCGGATGCGCGAGCAGCAGATGGGCAAGGGCGGAATCATGCCCGGGCGCGACCTCGCGAACACGTTCAACAGTCTGCGGGCCAACGATCTCGTGTGGAACTACGTGGTCAGCAACTACCTCGAAGGCAAGCAGCCTCCGGCGTTCGACCTGCTGTACTGGAACAGCGACGCCACGAACCTGCCGGGGCCGATGTACACCTGGTATCTGCGCAATACGTACCTCGAGAACAACCTGCGCGTGCCGAACAAGGTGAAGTGCTGCGGCGTGCCGATCGACCTGAACCGCATTCGGGTGCCTGCCTACGTGTTCGCCGCGCGCGAGGACCACATCGTTCCGTGGAAGGCGGCCTACGCCTCCGCACGGCTGCTGCCGGGCGACAAACCGGGCAGCGTGAAGTTCGTGCTCGGCGCGAGCGGGCACATCGCCGGAACGATCAACCCCCCATCGAAGAACAAGCGCAGCTACTGGACCGGCAAGCCGGGGCCTTTGCCGGCCGACTCGGAGGCGTGGCTGCACGGCGCGACCGAACATCCCGGAAGCTGGTGGACCGACTGGTCGAAGTGGCTCGCTCCGCTCGGCGGCGCGCGCAGACCCGCGCCGAAGACCTACGGCAACGCGAAGTACACGGTGATCGAACCGGCGCCGGGCAGTTACGTGAAAGAGAAAGCCTAGGAGTGATGACATGACGCAGGCAGTGATCGTTGCCGCCGCACGGACGGCGATCGGAAAGTTCGGCGGGACGCTGGCGAAGACGCCGGCGCCGGAGCTGGGGGCAACCGTGATCGGCGAGCTGCTCAAACGCGCCCGGCTCAAGCCCGAGCAGATCGACGAGGTGATCCTCGGACAGGTGCTGACAGCCGGATCGGGGCAGAACCCCGCGCGGCAGGCGGCGATCAAGGCGGGGCTGCCGGCCGCGGTTCCGGCGATGACGATCAACAAGGTGTGCGGCTCGGGACTGAAGGCGGTGATGCTCGCCGCGCAGGCGATCGCCAACGGCGATGCCGACATCGTCATCGCCGGAGGTCAGGAGAACATGAGCCTCGCGCCGCACGTGCTGCTCGGGTCGCGCGACGGTTTTCGCATGGGCGACGCGAAGCTCGTCGACTCGATGATCGTCGATGGGCTGTGGGACGTGTACAACCAGTACCACATGGGCATCACCGCGGAGAACGTCGCCAGGCAGTACGGCATCGATCGTGCGCAGCAGGATGCCTTCGCGCTCGAATCGCAGCGCAAGGCGGCGGCGGCGCAGGACGCCGGCAGGTTCAAGGAAGAGATCGTCCCGGTGCTGATCCCGCAGAAAAAGGGCGATCCGATCGCGTTCGATACCGACGAGTTCGTCAACCGCAAGACCGGCGCCGAAGCGCTCGCCGGACTGAGGCCCGCGTTCGACAAGGACGGCACGGTCACCGCGGGCAACGCGTCGGGCATCAACGACGGCGCGGCGGCGGTCGTCGTGATGTCGGAGGCGAGGGCCCGCGCGCTGGGGCTCGTTCCGCTGGCGCGCATCAAGGCGTTCGCCGCGTCGGGCGTGGATCCGAAGATCATGGGGATGGGGCCGGTGCCGGCGTCGCGGCGGACGCTCGAGAAGGCAGGATGGAAGGCGGCCGACCTCGACCTGATGGAAATCAACGAGGCTTTCGCCGCGCAGGCCTGCGCCGTCAACAAGGAAATGGGCTGGGACACGGCAAAGATCAACGTCAACGGCGGAGCGATCGCGCTGGGCCACCCGATCGGTGCGTCGGGTTGCCGGATCCTCGTCACCCTGCTGCACGAGATGAAGCGGCGCGACGCCAAGAAGGGGCTGGCGTCGCTGTGCATCGGCGGCGGAATGGGCGTTGCGCTGGCGGTGGAGCGCTGATTCGTCGTTCGATGCGGGCGGGTTCGCGCGACCGGCGCTGGTGGACGCGAACGATCAAACCCACGACCGCGGGCGCGTTCGCCGGCGTCGGTCCATCACTCGATAGGAGACAGTCATGACGAAGCTTGCATACGTCACCGGGGGCATGGGCGGAATCGGCACGGCGATCTGCCGCAAGTTCCACGACATGGGCTACAAGGTCATCGCCGGGTGCGGCCCGACGCGCGACTACAACAAGTGGCTCGCCGAGCAGAAGGCCGCGGGCTACACCTTCTACGTGTCGGTCGGCAACGTGGCCGACTGGGAGTCGACGAAGGCGGCGTTCGACAAGGTCAAGGCCGAACACGGCAACCCGGACATCCTCGTCAACAATGCCGGCATCACGCGCGACGGGGTATTCCGCAAGATGACCCTCGAGGACTGGCGTGCGGTCATCGACACGAACCTGAACAGCGTGTTCAACGTCACCAAGCAGGTGATCGACGGCATGCTGGAAAAAGGCTGGGGCCGCGTCATCAACATCAGTTCGGTGAACGGCGAAAGGGGCCAGTTCGGCCAGACGAACTACTCGGCGGCGAAGGCCGGCATGCACGGCTTCACGATGGCGCTCGCGCTGGAAGTGGCCTCCAAGGGGGTGACGGTCAACACGGTGTCGCCGGGCTATATCGCAACCGACATGGTTCTCGCGGTGCGCGAAGACGTTCGCGAGAGGATCATCCAGCAGATCCCCGTCAAACGCCTCGGTCGGGCCGAGGAGATCGCGTCGCTGGTAGGCTGGCTGACGACCGATGACGCGGCGTTCGCAACGGGCGCCGACTTCCCGGTGAACGGCGGACTGCACATGGGCTGATGCCACAGGCGGGCCGGGCGGCTGCCAGGCTCGCGGCAGCGCGGCGCACCGTTCATGCGCCGCATCAGCCAAGCGCCGGGCGTTGCGCAGCGCAAGGCGTTCCAGCCGCGGGCGGGCCTTCGGCTAAAATGCGCGCACTGTCAAGTATTTAGGACATTTGCCGAAGGGGCGGACGCCCCTGCCGTCATGCGGAGCAACACCGCGCGCGGCGCAGCATCATGAAGGGACAACGCAGCATGGCCGCCGGACTCCGTCTGATCAAGAAGTACCCGAACCGCCGTCTGTACGACACGCAGACGAGCACCTACATCACGCTGGCCGATGTCAAGCAGCTCGTACTGGAGCAGGAAAACTTCCAGGTGGTCGACGCCAAGAGCGGCGAAGACCTGACCCGGCAGATCCTGCTCCAGATCATCCTCGAGGAAGAGTCCGGCGGGCTGCCGATGTTCTCGGCGCAGATGCTCGCGCACATCATCCGTTTCTACGGCAACGCGATGCAGGGCATCATGGGCTCGTACCTGGAGAAGAACATCCAGGCCTTCATCGACATCCAGGCCAAGCTGCAGGAACAGAGCAAGGCGTTCTACGAGACGAACAAGATCGGCCCGGAGATGTGGACCCAGTTCGTCAACATGCAGGCGCCGATGATCCAGTCGATGATGACGAACTACATCGAGCAGTCCAAGAACCTGTTCGTGCAGATGCAGGAGAACATGCAGAACCAGGCGCGTTCGATGTTCACGGGCTTCCCGTTCCAGCCGCCCGGCGAGAAGAAGTGACCGCAGGCCGCGGCGCGGCCGATCCGCACACGATGCCGCCGCGGCGCGCTGCCGGCGGCCCCGAGCGATGACGACACGTGGTCGACGCACGAACGCGAAGGTGCCGACCGTCGGCATGGTGTCGCTCGGCTGTCCGAAGGCCCTGGTCGACTCCGAGCGCATCGTCACGCAACTGCGGGCCGAGGGCTACGCGCTTTCCGGCAGCTACGACGGCGCTGATCTGGTGATCGTCAACACGTGCGGCTTCATCGATGCCGCCGTGCAGGAGTCGCTCGACGCGATCGGTGAAGCGCTCGCCGAAAACGGCAAGGTCATCGTCACCGGCTGCCTGGGCGCGAAGACCGATGGCGGCGAGAACCTCGTCGCCAAGGTGCACCCGAAGGTGCTCGCCGTCACGGGCCCGCACGCGACCGACGAGGTCATGCGGCACGTCCACGCGCAGCTCCCGAGGCCGCACGATCCGTTCACCGACCTCGTGCCGCCCGCCGGCGTCAAGCTGACGCCCAGGCACTACGCGTATCTGAAGATCTCCGAGGGCTGCAATCACCGCTGCACGTTCTGCATCATTCCGTCGCTGCGCGGCGATCTCGCGTCGCGGCCGATCGGCGAAGTGATGCGCGAGGCGGAAAACCTCGTCAAGCAGGGCGTGCGTGAGCTGCTGGTGATCTCGCAGGACACGAGCGCGTACGGCGTCGACGTGAGGTACAGGGTCGACTTCGTCGGCGGCCGCGCGGTGAAGACGAAGATGACCGAGCTGGTGCGCGAGCTGGCACGGCTCGGCGTGTGGGTCCGGCTGCACTACGTCTACCCGTATCCGCACGTCGACGAGGTCGTTCCGTTGATGGCCGAGGGCAAGGTGTTGCCCTATCTGGACGTTCCGTTCCAGCACGCGCATCCACGCATCCTCAAGCTGATGAAGCGTCCCGCTTCGGGCGAGAAGAACATTGAGCGCATCCGCGCCTGGCGGGCGATCTGCCCCGAGCTCGCGATCCGCTCGACCTTCATCGCGGGCTTCCCCGGTGAAACCGAGGCGGAGTTCGAGTACCTGCTGGACTTCCTGCGCGAAGCGCAACTCGACCGCGTCGGCTGCTTTGCATACTCTCCGGTCGAAGGCGCGGCGGCCAACGAACTGCCCGGCATGCTGCCGGACGAAGTGCGGGAAGAGCGCCGCGCACGCTTCATGGCCGTGCAGGCGGAGATCTCGCGAGCGCGACTGGCGCGCAAGGTCGGCACGGTTCAGCGCGTGCTCATCGACGACGTGGGGCCGAGCGGGGCGGTCGGCCGGTCGAGCGCGGAGGCGCCGGAGATCGACGGTGTCGTCCACGTGAAGACGCGCCGCAAGCTCGTCGTCGGCGAGTTCGTCGACGTGCGCATCACCGCGGCCGAAGACCACGACCTGCACGGAGTGCCTGCGTGAAGTACCGGCTGCTCGGGGGGCGCGGATCGGGGTCGGCGACGGTCGAGTTCGCCCTCGCCGTGCTCGGCGTCGAGCACGAGATCGTCGAAGCCGCGCCGTGGGACGAAAACGCGCCAGGGCTCGCCGAGTTGCACGCGCTCAATCCGCTCGCGCAGGTGCCGACGCTGGTGACGCCGGCAGGCGAGGTGCTGACCGAAAGCGCAGCGATCCTGTGGACGCTGATGGAGCGCCACCCGAGCGACTGGGTGCCCGCGCCTTCGACGATCGAGCGCGCCGCGTGCCTGCGCTGGATGGCATTCGTCGCGGCGAACATCTACGCGGCGGGCAGCATCGCCGATGTGCCTTCGCGCTGGCTCGCCGACCCGGGCGCACACGAAGCGTTGCAGACGGGCGCGCGGGCGCGAATCGCGAGGTACTGGTCGATCGTCGCCGATGCGTGGCGCGGCACGCCGTTTCTGCTCGGCGAGCGGCCGCGTATCGCCGACGTCTACATCGCCAACATCTCGCGCTGGTGGGGTGCGCGCAAGTTCCTCGAACAAGACCGGCCCGAGTTTCACGCGCTGCTGCGCCGGATCGAAGCGCTGCCGGAGGTCGCGCCGGTCTGGCAGCGCCACGGATTCCAGTAGCGATCAGCGGCGCGAACCGAGCGCCGCACCGCCGACGATCAGCGCGGCGGCGACCGCGGTCGACCCGCTGAACGTTCCCAGCCCGGTCGCGATCAGCAGCAAGGTCGAGGCGAGCGGAGTCAGGAACGACAGCGCGCCGAGTGCGCGCGCATCGCCGCGTTTCAGCGCCGCGTCCCAGAGGAAGAACGCCGCGCCCATCGGCCCGAGCGCGAGCGCCCCGATCAGCAGCCATTCGTGCGTCGACGGAACGTACTGCGGCTCGAGCGCCGCGTGCGCGCCGAGCGCGAGCAACCCCGAAACGAGGCAGAACAGCCCGACCGCCGCGGTCGAGAACGGCGGCACGCGGCGCGTCAGCAGCGAATACGTCGACCAGATCAGCGCGGAGCCGAGCGCGAGCAGGTAGCCGTCCCACTGCGCGATCGACAGCGTCCAGCGCCCGCCGGTGATCACGAGCGCCGCGCCCGCGAAGCCCAGCATCGCCGCGATCACGTGCCGCGCGGTCAGGCGCACGCCGCGCAACACCAGCGGCGCCAGCAGCACGATCAGCAGCGGCCATAGGTAGTTGATCAGGTTGGCCTCGACCGCCGGCGCGCGGCGCAATGCCAGGAACAACAGCAGGTGGAAGCCGAACAACCCGTACACGCCGAGCGCGAGCGTCGGCAGCGGCACGCGCCAGCGTCGCCAGGTCGGCGCGGCGATCAGGCCGGCGCCCGTCAACGACAGGCCGAGCAGCAGAAAGGGCGGAACCGAGCGCAACCCGACCGCGAGCGCGGCGAGCAGGCTCCACAGCGCGATGGCACCGAGGGCGAGGAGGGTTGCTGGCACGAGGCGCGCGAGTTTACTGACCGCATCGGGATCGCGCCGCGCCGCCGGTGCTAACCTGCCGCGTCGGCGCCGCAGGCCGGGTACACGCGGCGAACGCAACACTTCGAGTGGAGGACGTATGGGCAGGGACGTTGTGATCGTGAGCGGCGTGCGAACGGCCATCGGGGATTTCGGCGGCGGGCTCAAGGACATCCCGCCGACCCGGCTCGGCGCCACCTGCGTCAAGGAGGCGCTGGCGCGCGCCCGCGTCGAAGGCGGCGAGGTCGGTCACGTCGTCTTCGGCAACGTCATCCACACCGAGCCGCGCGACATGTACCTGGCGCGGGTGGCCGCGCTCGACGGCGGCGTGCGCGATCACGTGCCCTGCCTGACGCTGAACCGGCTTTGCGGCAGCGGGCTGCAGGCGATCGTCTCCGCGTCGCAATCGATTCTGCTCGGCGATTGCGACATCGCGGTGGCGGGCGGTGCCGAGAGCATGTCGCGCGCGCCGTACACGATACCGAGCGGCCGCTGGGGCCAGCGCATGGGCGATGCGAAGGTCGTCGACATGATGGTCGCGGCGCTGCACGACCCGTTCCACGACATCCATATGGGCGTGACGGCCGAAAACGTCGCCGCCAAGTGGCAAATCACGCGCGAGGAGCAGGACCGGCTCGCCGTGGAGAGCCACAGGCGCGCGACGGCGGCGGTCAGGGAAGGGCGCTTCAAGAGCCAGATCGTGCCGATCGTCACGAAAGGCAAGAAAGGCGACGTCGTCTTCGACACCGACGAGCATCCGCGCGCCGACGCCACGCTCGAGGACCTGGCGAAGCTCAAGCCCGTGTTCGTGAAGGAAAACGGCACCGTCACCGCAGGCAACGCATCGGGCATCAACGACGGCGCGGCGGCGGTCGTGCTGATGGAGCGCTCCACCGCCGAGAAGCGCGGCGCCAAGCCGCTCGGCCGGCTCGTCGCGTACGCACACGCCGGTGTCGATCCGAAGTACATGGGGATCGGCCCGGTGCCTGCTTCGCGCGCGGCGCTGGAGCGGGCAGGGCTCACGATCGACCGGATGGACGTGATCGAAGCGAACGAAGCCTTCGCCGCGCAGGCCTGCGCCGTGATGAAAGACCTGAAGGCGGACCCCGCGAAGGTCAACCCGAACGGCAGCGGCATTTCGCTGGGCCACCCGGTTGGCGCCACCGGCGCGATCATCACCGTCAAGGCGCTGTACGGGCTGGAACGAATCGGCGGCCGCTACGCGCTCGTGACGATGTGCATCGGCGGCGGGCAGGGGATCGCGGCGATCTTCGAGAGGATCTGATGAGCGCGCCGACGAAGCGCGGCCGGATTCAGCTCACTCGATTCAGCTGACTTGATTCAGCTCACTTCGCGCCCGTCGTTCAGCCGCAGCCACCCCTTGACGACGCGATAGATCGCCCAGATCCAGACTGCGAACAGGATCAGGAAGCCGACGCCGACGATCGCGAGCGCAATGCCGAGGGCGGTCCAAACGAGGCCCCACCAGAAGGTGCGGATCTGCCAGGCGAAGTGGCTTTCGAGCCAGGTCCCGCGCACGTCGTCGCGCTTGATGTACGCGATCACCACGCCGGCGACCGCGGTGACGCCGTACAGGAACGACAGCGCGTACAGCACGTAGACGACGAGCGCGACGTTCTTGGCCTTCTGGATGACTTCGTCGGCAACGGGCGTCTGCATTGATCTTCCCCTTAACAGAACCAGTTGAGCACACCGTCGAGCGCAGTGTAGTTCAGCGAGTACGTGGCCTGCTGCCGGACGACCGGCTTCGCGCGGTAAGCGACGGAGATTCCGGCGAGCTTCAGCATCTTCAGGTCGTTGGCGCCGTCGCCGATCGCGATCGCGCGGTCCGTCGCGCAGCCGAGATCGGCGCAGGCGGCGCGCAGCGCCTGCGCCTTGCCTTCGGCGTCGACGATCTCTCCGCCGCCCGGTCCGGTCACGCGCCCCGTGAGTTTGCCGTCGGCGATCTCGATCTCGTTCGAGCGCGTGTAGTCGAACCCCAGGCGACGCTGCAGACGATCGGTGAAGAAGGTGAAGCCGCCGGTGACGAGCAGCGTCTTCAGCCCGGCGGCCTTGCACGCAGCGATCAGCGACTCCGCGCCGGGATTGAGTTCCAGCCGCTCCGCGTAGACGCGCTCGAGCAGCGACGCATCCACGCCGGCCAGCATCGCCACGCGCCGGCGCAGGCTCTCCTTGTAGTCGGCGATTTCGCCGCGCATCGCCGCTTCGGTGATCGCGGCGACTTCGGCGCCCTTGCCGGCGAGCGCAGCGACCTCGTCGAGGCTTTCGATGTTGACGAGTGTGGAATCCATGTCGATCGCGAGCAGCCTGAAGTCGGCGAGCTTCAGCGTCGGCGCGACGATCGCCCAGTCGCACTTCCAGTAGTCGGCGAGGGCGGCGGCCGCCTTGCGCGTGGCGGCATCGTCCTGGATGCCAACCAGCCGCGCGCTGTTCAGCTTGCGCTGCACGCGCTGCGCGAGGCAGGCGACCTTGAACGCGTCGACCGCGGCCGTGGGAAGATCGTTCGACTGGATGACGAGGTCCATGCTCACTGGCTCAGCGCCTGGAAAACCGCGCGCAGCTGCCGCAGTCGCGCATCGAGATTCGGCGTCTTGACGTCGATGCGCAGTTTGTCCTGGCCGGCCAGCCGCATCGCCTTCTCGCGCTGGAGCAACGCGATCAGGCGCGCCGGATCGAGCGGCGGGTTCGGAACGAAGGTCAGCACGATCGCGTCACTCGACGCGTCGATCTTCTTGACGCCGATTCTCTCCGCGGCCAGGCGCAGCCGGTGCGTTTCGATCAGCGCGCGCGCCGGCTCCGGCAGCTTGCCGTAGCGGTCGGCGAGTTCTTCCTGCAGCGCGGCCAGTCCGTCCTCGTCGTTGCACGACGCGAGCTTCTTGTACAGCGACAGCCGCTGGTGCACGTCGTTGACGTAGTCCGACGGCAGCAGCGCGGGCGTGTGCAGATTGATCTCGGTGACCGCCGCGAGCGGCGCCAGCAGATCGGGCTCGCGACCGGCGCGCAGCGCGCGCACCGCGGCATTGAGCATCTGCGTGTACAGGTCGAAGCCCACCTCCTGCATGTTGCCCGACTGCGCTTCGCCGAGCACTTCGCCGGCGCCGCGGATCTCGAGGTCGTGCATCGCGAGGTAAAAGCCCGAGCCGAGCTCCTCGAGCGCCTGGATCGCCTCCAGCCGCTTCTCCGCGTTCTTCGTCATGCCGCCCTCGTCGGGCACCAGCAGGTACGCGTACGCCTGGTGGTGCGAGCGTCCGACGCGGCCGCGCAACTGATGCAACTGCGCCAGCCCGAACTTGTCGGCGCGGTGGATGATGATCGTGTTCGCGGTCGGCACATCGATCCCGGTCTCGATGATCGTCGTGCACAGCAGCAGGTTGAAGCGCTGCTGGTAGAAGTCGCGCATCACGCGCTCCAACTCGCGCTCGGGCATCTGGCCGTGCGCGATCGCGATGCGCGCTTCCGGCACCAGCTCAGCCAGCCGCGCGCGGCGGTTCTCGATCGTCTCGACCTCGTTGTGCAGGAAGTAGATCTGCCCGCCGCGCTTCAGCTCGCGCAGGCACGCTTCGCGCACGAGCGAGGCGGTTTCGCGCCGCACGAAGGTCTTGATCGCCAGCCGCTTCTGCGGCGCGGTCGCGATCACGGAAAACTCGCGGATGCCTTCCATCGACAGCGCCAGCGTGCGCGGGATCGGTGTCGCAGTCAGCGTGAGCACGTCCACCTCGGCGCGCAGCGCCTTGAGCCGCTCTTTCTGCCGCACACCGAAGCGGTGCTCCTCGTCGATGATCACCAGCCCCAGCCGGTCGAAGCGGACGTCGGCCGACAGCAGTTTGTGCGTGCCGATCACGATGTCGATCGTGCCGGCGGCGAGCCCCGCGACGGCGGCCGCGACTTCCTTGGCCGAGCGGAAGCGCGACAGCTCGACGATCTTGACCGGCCAGTCGGCGAAGCGGTCGCTGAATGTCTGGTAGTGCTGCTCGGCGAGCAAGGTCGTCGGGCACAGCACGGCGACCTGTTTGCCGCCGGCCACGGCCGCGAACGCCGCGCGCAGCGCAACCTCGGTCTTGCCGAAACCGACGTCGCCGCACACCAGCCGGTCCATCGGGAAGCCGGCGCGCATGTCGGCCAGCACGGCGTCGATCGCCGCCTGCTGATCGGGTGTCTCCTCGAAGCCGAAGCCTTCGGCGAACGCTTCGTAGTCGTGCGGCTTGAACTCGAACGCGTGCCCCTTGCGCGCGGCGCGCAGCGCATACAGGTTCAGCAGCTCGGCCGCGGTGTCGCGCACCTGCCTGGCCGCTTTTTTCTTCGCCTTTTCCCAGTCGCCGCCGCCCAGGTGGTGCAGCGGCGCCGCATCCGGATCGGCGCCGCTGTAGCGCGAGATCAGGTGCAGTTGCGCGACCGGAACGTACAGCTTGGCGTCGTTCGCGTACTGCAGGTGCAGGAACTCGGCGGGGCCCTCGCCGAGGTCCATCGATTCCAGGCCCAGATAGCGGCCGATGCCGTGCTCGACGTGGACGACCGGATCGCCGACGCGCAGCTCGGCCAGGTCGCGCACCATCGCTTCGACGTTCGACGAGCGTTCGCGCGCCTTGGCGCGCAGCCGGCGCGGGCTTGCCGCATACAGCTCGGTCTCGGTGACGATCGCGAGCTGCACCTCGCCGAGCACGAAGCCGCCGTGCAGCGGCGCCTCGCCGAGGGCGACCGGCGCGTCGCCGGCAAGGAAGCTCTCGAAGTCGGCGCTGTCGGCAAACTCGAAGCCGTGATCGCGCAGCATCTGCGCGATCGTTTCGCGCCGTCCCGCCGAATCCGCGAGCAGCAGCAGCCGACCGCCGTCGAGCGCCAGGCGCTGCGCATACGCGCGCAGCTTCTCGATCGGATCGTGCGACTTGCGGTCGATCGCGACCGGCGGCAGCGCCTCGAACTGCGGCGAATCGCCTTCGACGAGCGCCAGCCGCGCGAAGCGTTTGCACGCGACGAAGAACTCCTCGACGCCCATGAAAAGCCGCTGCGGCGGCAGGCAGGGTCGTTCCGCGTCGCGGGCGAGGAACCGGTAGCGCTCGGCGGTCTCGGTCCAGAAACGCTGTCCGCTCGCCTCGACCGCGCCGTGCAGCACGATCGTCGCCTCGGCCGGCAGGTAGTCGAACAGCGTGGCGGTGGCGTCGAAGAACAGCGGCAGGTAGTACTCGATGCCGGGCCCGGCGATGCCGTTGCCGATGTCCCGGTAGACGGGGCAGCGGCTCGGGTCGCCTTCGAACGCCTCGCGCCAGCGGCTGCGAAACGCCGCGCGTGCCGCTTCGTCGAGCGGGAACTCGCGCCCCGGCAGCAGCCTGACTTCGGGCACCGGATACAGGCTGCGTTGCGTGTCCGGGTCGAACGCGCGGATCGTCTCGATCGCGTCGTCGAGCAGGTCGAGCCGGAACGGCAGCGCCGATCCGGTCGGGAACAGGTCGATCAACCCGCCGCGCACCGAAAACTCGCCCGGCGCGACGACCTGCGTGACATGCTGGTAGCCGGCGAGTACGAGCTGAGCGCGCAGCCTGTCGGCGGCAAGCCGCTCGCCCTGGCGGAAAGCGAATGCGCGTGCCGCGATGTAGGCGGGCGGCGCGAGCCGGTACAGCGCCGTCGTCGCGGGAACGACCAGCACGTCGATGCCGCCTGCGGCGTCGCGCATGAGCAGCCGGTACAGCGTCTGCAGCCGCTCCGAGACGAGATCGGGATGCGGCGACAGGATGTCGTACGGCAGCGTCTCCCAGTCCGGAAACGGCCGGACCGCGAGCGCGGGGTCGAAGTAAGGCAGCTCGTCGACCAGGCGCTGCGCATCGAGCGCATCGGCGCAGATCGCGACGACGAGCTGTCGCGTCGCTTTGGCACGGCGCGCCAGCTGCGCGATGAGCAGCGCATCGCCGGAGCCCGGCGGACGCGGCACGGCGAAGCGCTCGCCGGCTGCCGGCGCGGGCAGCGCGAGTTCGAAACGCGGTGTTGAGACGACGCTGTTTAACGGTTCTGACATGCAAAAACGCTTCGCGGCGGACCGATTGCTCGGGCCACCGCGAACGCGTCGCTATTATAGGTTCTGCCACGCTTTCGCCGGCTCATCTGCGCCTGGCAGCGCGATCTTCTTCGATGCCTTCGACGCTCGACTCGCACGTTTTCGGCCTGATTCCCGCAGCGGGCCGCGGTTCGCGGATGGGCGGCGCAACCCCCAAGCAGTACGCGCCGCTCGGGCAGCGCACGATGCTCGAGCACGCGATCGACGCCCTGCTGGCCGACGCGAGGATCGAGCGCGTGCTGGTGGTCGTCGCGCCGGACGACGCGCGCCACCACGCGCTCGCGCGCAATGCGCGGGTCCAGTTCGTCGCGGCCGGCGGCGCGAGCCGCGCCGAGAGCGTGCGCAACGGGCTGGCGCGGCTCGCGATGGAAGCGAGCGCCGAAGACTGGGTGCTCGTGCACGATGCGGCGCGGCCGTGCCTCGCGCCGGACGAACTGCGCGCGTTGATCGACGCGCTCGCCGACGATCCGGTCGGCGGATTGCTGGCGGTGCCGATCGCCGACACGATCAAGCGCGAGGACGATGGCCGCGTCGCGCAGACGGTCGAGCGCGGTGGCCTGTGGCGCGCGCTGACCCCGCAGATGTTCCGGCTCGGCGTGCTCGACGACGCGTTCGAGCGCGTTCGCGATGCCGCCGGGATCACCGACGAATCGAGCGCGGTCGAGCGAATCGGCCACGCGCCGCGGTTGGTGCCGGGCCGTGCGTCCAACATCAAGGTGACGCGGCCGGACGACCTGCCGCTCGCCGAAGCGATCCTCAGGCTCCAGGGCAGGTGCCGATGAAGTTCAGACTCGGGCAGGGCTTCGACGTCCACGCGCTGGTGCCGGGGCGCCGCCTCGTGCTCGGCGGCGTCGAGATCGCGCACACGCACGGGCTGCTCGGCCACTCCGATGCCGACGTGCTGCTGCACGCGGTCACCGACGCGGTGCTCGGCGCCGCCGGTCTCGGCGACATCGGGCGGCTGTATCCCGACACGGACGCGCGTTTCAAGGACGCCGACAGCCGCGTGCTGCTGCGCGACGCGGTTGCGCGCGCCGCGGCCGCGGGCTGGCGGGTCGAGAACGTCGACTGTACGGTCGTCGCAGAACGGCCGAAGATCGCGCCGCACGCCGACGCCATGCGCGCGCGAATCGCCGAATGCCTGGGCATCGAAGAGGGCGCCGTCAACGTCAAGGGCAAGACGACCGAGCGGCTCGGCTTCACGGGCCGCGGCGAAGGCATCGCGGCGTTCGCGGTGGCGCTGCTCGTCGAGGCCGGACGATGAAGCGTTACGCGGAGCTGCTCGCCGACGCGCTGACGCGCGTGCGCGAGATCATGCCGTGGGACCTGCGCGATCGGCTCGCGTCCGGGCGCGAGCTGATCCTGCTGGACGTGCGCGAGCCGGCCGAGTTCGACGCCGCGCACATCCCCGGGTCGATCAACGTGCCGCGCGGCGTCCTCGAACAGGCCTGCGAGTGGGATTACGACGAAACCGTTCCCGAGCTCGCCGGCGGTCGAGAGCGTCCGATCGTCGTCGTCTGCCGCTCGGGCCATCGGTCGGTATTGGCTGCGGATGCCCTGCAGACGCTGGGCTTCGTCGATGTCGTGTCGCTGAAGACGGGCGTGCGCGGGTGGAACGACTTCGAGCAGCCGCTGGTGAACGCAGCCGGCACCCTGCTCGACGCCGACACGGCGGAGCGCGTGCTGGCCGCGCGTGTCCGTCCCGACCAGCGGCGGCCCGCGCACGGGCGCGGCGCCGCGTAGCCGAAGTCGACGCAACCGGGGCGCGGCAACCGCGCCGAAGCGCCCGTGAAGTCCGCGGCCGGGCCGAAGGCTCAACCGAGCGGCAGCCGAAGCCGGGCGCGCAGACCGCGCGGCGGGTTCGGTTCGAGCGCGAGCGAACCGCCATGCAGGCGTGCGACGCGGTCGACGATCGCCAGCCCGAGGCCGGCACCGGCGTGACCCGAACGGGCGGCTTCACCGCGCTCGAAGGGGCGCACGAGCCGCTCGACCGCGTCGGGCGCGATCCCGGGCCCCCGGTCGGCGACCGCGATCACCGCGTCGCGACCGTCGACGCTCAATTCGACGCTCAGCACGAGCGTGCCCGTCTCGGGATCGCGTCCGTAGCGCAGCGCATTGCCGACCAGGTTCTCGATCGCGCGCGCCAACTCGGTCCGATAACCGGCGATGCGGACGCCCGGGGCGATGCGCCGCTCGACGTGCACGTCGTCGCGCTCGTCGAGGCGCGCGTGCGCAACGATGTCGGCGACGAGCGCCGACAGGTCGATGTCCTCGCGCGCCTGCTGCGGTGCCGGCCTGGCGTAATCGAGGAACTGGCCGACGATCGCGTCGATCTGCTCGATGTCCCCGATCATCGCGGCGCGTGCCGACTCCGGCAGCTCGTTCAGCTCGAGTTCCAGGCGCAGCCGCGCGAGCGGGGTCCGCAGGTCGTGCGAGATGCCGGCGAGCAGCACGGCGCGGTCCTGCTCCAGCTTGGCCAGATCGGCGACCATCCGGTTGAAACTCGCGTTGACGGTGCGGATCTCGGCCGGCCCGGCGTCGGGCAGCGGCGCCGGCCTGCGGCCCGCACCCAGTTCGCGCGCGGCGACCGACAGCCGCTTCAACGGGCGGTTGACGACGCCGGTGATCGCGATGGCCGCCAGCATCGACAGCAGCATCGACGCGAGCGCCCAACGCACCCATTGCGTGCCGGCGTCGCGCGCGAGCGGGTCGCGCTCGATGAAGACCCAGTACCGATCGCCGTCGATTTCGAAACTGACCCAGATGCCGGCGATGCCGTTGACCTCCGCCGCGATGCGCGTGTCCGGCCCGAGCCGTTCGACCACCTCCTTCGACACGAGCCCGACCAGCGGAATGTCCGGAAAGGGCTTGACCTGATCGGTCGGCTCGAGCGGTACGACGCGAATGCGTTCGTCGTCGGCCAAGTCGGAAAGCAGAAAGCGGCGCGTGGCCGGGTCCGAGTACAACAGCGCGCTGCGCGTGAGGTTGACGATCGAGACGACCTGCTGGGCGATCTGCTGCGCGCGCGGCTCGCGCTCGAACACGCGGAAGCTCTGCACCCATGCGGCGAGGCTCGCCGCGATCAGCAGCAGGATCAGCAGAAAGGTCCGCCAGAACAGGCTCGGAGAGCGCAGCTTCACACGGGGACCTTCTGCAGGGGGCGCGAAACGCCCTCTCGCGCCCCGTTGCGACAGAGGGCATGGAACCGCGGCCTGGCGGCGTCGGTTCCGCGCGGCAGAGGGACGCGCGCGCGCAGCGCGCGGGCGGACTCGACGGCCGCGCTGCAGCGGCGCCGCGACGACGTACTACGCCTGCCCATCCGGCACGAACACGTACCCGAGTCCCCACACGGTCTGGATGTACCTCGGTTTGCTCGGGTCGGGTTCGATCATCTTGCGCAGGCGCGAAATCTGCACGTCGAGCGAGCGGTCGAAGGCCTCGTATTCGCGGCCGCGCGCCATCTCCATCAGCTTCTCGCGCGACAGCGGCACGCGCGGGTAGCGCGCGAAGACCTTCAGCACGGCGAATTCGCCGGTAGTCAACGGCACCTGCTCGCCGTTCTTGGTCAGCGTGCGGGTCGACAGGTCGAGGACGAAGTCGCCGAAGGCGACGGTCTTGGGTTCCTGCGACGGTGCGCCGGGCACTTCGTCCGGCGCCTTGCGGCGCAGGACCGCGTTGATCCGGGCGAGCAGCTCGCGCGGGTTGAAGGGCTTGGGCAGGTAGTCGTCCGCGCCCATCTCGAGCCCGACGATGCGGTCGACGTCCTCGCCCTTGGCGGTCAGCATCAGGATCGGCGTCGGATCGTTGGCGCCGCGCAACCGGCGCAGCACCGACAGCCCGTCTTCGCCGGGCATCATCAGGTCGAGGATCAGCACGTCGAAACGCTCGCGCAGCCACAGCTTGTTCATCGCCTGCGCGTTCTCCGCCGTGTACACGGTGAAGCCGTTGTCGCCGAGGTAACGGCGCAGCAGTTCGCGCAGCCGGGGATCGTCGTCGACGACGAGTACTTTCGGGGGGCCGTGGCGGGTCATGTTCGGTTGTTGCGGCAGCGAAGCGGCCGCTGAGCGTACGAAGTGAGCTTCAACGGATGCGGGGCAAGCACAAAGTGTTACAGAATTTACCCGGACCGCCCGACCTTTTTGGCGATGTTCGCCGCCACCGGCGCGTTGGACACCTACCATTCCGATCGGAACACGACCTCACGACATGACCGCGTCCCGCATCCTGCGATTCGCCGCCGCCGCACTGCTCACGGCGGCGGGCATTGCGTCGGCCCAGCCCGTGCGGCCCGATGATGCGCCCGATGCGCGCATGACGCCGGAGCAGAGGCGGGAGCTGTGGCAGCGCATGACGCCCGAACAGCGGGAGCAGTGGCGGCGCAGCCGTTCGCCGGAGGAGCGGCGCGAGCTGTGGATGCGGATGACCCCCGAGCAGCGCGGCGCGATGCGCGAGCGCTGGATGGAGGAACGGCGGCGGCGCATGGACGACGGCGTCGGACCGGCGATGGGCGAGCGCATGCCGCCGCACCGGCTCACGCCCGAAGAGCGGCAGCGGCTGCGCGACCAGATCCGCGAGGCCAACCGCGAGTGGCGCGGCAAAGGCATGCACGGACCGCGCGGGCAACGGTGACGGCACGCATGCACCCCGCCGTTGCGGCCATCGCGCTGTGGCTCGCCGCCACGACGGTGTTCGCGCAACCGCTCGGCGCGGAGGGCGCGAAGCGGCTGCTGACGCGCGCCGGCTTCGCACCGAATGCCGATGAAGTCGCGCGATACGCGCCGCTCGCCCAGCGCGATGCCGTCGAGCGGCTGTTGGCCGAAGCGCGCACGGCCGCGCTCACAACGCCTCCGTCCTGGATCGACGAGCCGATCGTCGCGCCGCGCGCGCTGCGCGCGATGAGCGAGGACGGGCGCCGCGCCGAGCGCCAGCGCGCGATCCGCCAGGGGCTCGAGTTGCGCGGCTGGTGGCTGGGCGAGATGGTCGCGACGCCGACGCCGCTGACCGAACGCATGACGCTGTTCTGGCACAACCACTTCGTGTCGGCGCAGCCGAAGGTGCGCTGGGCGCAACTGATGTACCGGCAGAACGTGCTGCTGCGCGCGCACGCGCTCGGCAACTTCGGCGCGCTGCTGCATGCGGTCGCGAAGGATCCGGCGATGCTCGTTTACCTCGACGGTGCGACCAGCCGGCGCGGCGCGCCGAACGAGAATTTCGCGCGCGAGGTGATGGAGCTGTTCACGCTCGGCGAGGGCGGCTACACCGAGCGCGACGTCAAGGAGGCGGCGCGCGCTTTCACCGGGTGGAGCGTCGACCCCGACACGGGTGCGTTCGTTTTTCGCCCGCGGCTGCACGACGACGGCGAAAAGACCGTGCTCGGCCGCAGCGGCCGCTTCGACGGCGATGCGGTGCTCGACATCCTGCTCGAGCAGCCTGCGACGGCGCGCTTCGTCGTCGGCAAGCTGTGGCGCGAGTTCGTGTCGCCGCGGCCCGATCCGGCGCGCATCGATGCGATCGCGCAGCGCTTCCGCGCCAGCGGCTACGAGATCCGGGTGGCGCTGCGCGAACTGCTGTTGCAACCGGAGGTCGTGTCGGCTGCCGCCGACGATGCGCTCGTCAAGTCGCCGGTCGAACTGCTCGTCGGTTTCGTCCGCCAGTCGCGTGCGGAGCTGACGCAGCCGGTTGGCGCCGCGCTCGCGCTGGCCGCGATGGGGCAGAACCTGTTCGCGCCGCCGAACGTGCGCGGCTGGCTGGGGGGCGAAGCGTGGATCAACACGCAGACGCTGCTCGCGCGCAAGCAGTTCCTCGACCGCGCGCTGGCGCGCGCCGCGCCGCCGGAAGCGATGGACGCGATCGCGGCCGACGGCGCAGCGGGCGAGGCGGGGCCGGGCGCCGAACCGATGCGCCGCGCCGCCGCGCTCGCGCAGGCGCTCGCGGTACGGGTCGACGCCGCCGCCTGGCTGCGATCGGTCGCAGCGGCGGCGCCCGAGCGGCCGATCGACGCGGAGACCGCGCGCAGGCTCGTCGCCGCGCTGCTCGTCGCGCCGCCGGCCGCACCCCCGCAACCGGCGACGCTGGCGCTCGACGCGCTGCGCGCCGTCGTGCTCGATCCCGCCTACCAGCTCAAGTGAAACCGCGATGACCGCGCGCCGACGATTTCTGAAGGCCGGCGGTGCGGCGCTGACGCTGCTGTCGTTCAGCGGCTGGGCGCGCGCCGCCAACGAAGGCGCGCCGAAGCTGCTCGTGCTGCTCGAGCTGCGCGGCGGCAACGACGGGCTGAACACGGTGGCGCCGATCGAAGACGGTCGTTACCACGATCTGCGGCCGCGGCTGGCGCTGCGCGAAGACGCGATCCCTCTTGCCGACGGCCTGGCCCTGCACCCCGCACTCGCGCCGCTGCGAGCGCTGTGGGATGGGCGCGAAATGGCGGTGATTCGCGGCGTCGGCTATGCGCGTCCCAACCTGTCGCACTTCCGTTCGATCGAGATCTGGGACACCGCCTCCGACAGCGCGCAGTACCTGCACGAAGGCTGGCTGACGCGCGCGATCGCAACGGCGCCGGTGTTTCGGTCGGCGAGCGCCGACGGCGTGGTGATCGGTGCGACCGACCTCGGCCCGCTCGGCGGCGGCGCGCGCGCGATCGCGCTCACGGACCCGGCGCGTTTCGCGCGCCAGGCGCGGCTCGCTGGGCAAGCGCAGTCCGCGGCGCGCGGCGCGCTCGCACACCTGCTGCGCGTGGAGAGCGACATCGCGCGCGCGGCGGCCGAACTGCGCCCCGACGCGAGCTTTGCGACCGAGTTCCCGCGCGGAGCGTTCGGCATCGCGATGCGTCACGCCGCCGAGGTGTCCGCCACGCGGCGCGTTCCGGTCGTGCGCGTGACGCTGGCCGGCTTCGACACGCATCAGAACCAGGCCAACGCACACGCCGAGTTGTTGCGCCAGCTGGCCGAAGGCGTCGTCGCACTGCGCGCAGCGCTGGCCGAGGTCGATCTGTGGCGCGACACGCTGGTGCTGACATATTCGGAGTTCGGCCGCCGCCCGCGCGAAAACGCCAGCGGCGGAACCGACCACGGCACGGCGAGTGTGATGTTCGCCTTCGGCGGGCGCGTGGCCGGCGGTTTCATCGGCGAGGCGCCCTCGCTCGCGCGGCTCGACGCCGACGGCAACCTGCTGCACACGACCGACTTTCGCGCCGTCTACGCCACGGTGCTCGAGCGCTGGTGGAAGCTGGACAGCGAGCGTGCGCTCGGTGGACGGTTCGCGCCGCTGCCGCTGCTGCGCACGTAGGAAGAGGTCGCCGGATAGAATCGGGCCGCGCCGGCGCGCAGCACACGCGCCGCGCCCTTCCGTGACGAACGCGCCGACCCTCCTCGCCTTCGATACCGCGACCGACGTCTGTTCGGTCGCGCTTGCCGTCGGCGGTGACATCGTCGAGTCGAACGAGACTGTCGGCCACGCCCACTCGGAGCGTCTGCTGCCGATGGTCGATGCGCTGCTCGCGCAGCGCGGCCTGCGGCTTGCCGATTGCGACGCGATCGCCTTCGGCGCCGGACCGGGGTCGTTCACGGGGCTTCGCATCGCCTGCAGCGTCGCGCAAGGTCTGGCCTGGGGCGCGGCCAAGCGCGTGATTGCGGTCGGCAACCTGGCGGCGCTGGCGTATCGGGCCTGCCAGGCCAGACCCGAGGCGCGCCGCGTGGTCGCCGCCGTCGACGCGCGCATGCGCGAGGCTTACTGGGCCGTGTACGAGCGGCGCGACGGCGCATGCGTCGAGCTGGCGCCGCCCGCGCTCGGCTCGGCGGGCGACCTCGGCGCGCTCATCGAGCGGTGGTCGCCCGACGTGGTCGCGGGCAACGCGCTGCTCGCCTTTCCCGAACTGGCCGCGTACGAGGCGCGCTGGGAGCGCCTGGGCGAACTGCGGGCGGACGCGACGGCGATCGCCGCGCTCGCGCTCGATGCCTGGCGCGCCGGGCGGGCCGTGGCGCCGCACGAGGCGGCGCCGCTGTACGTGCGCGACCGCGTCGCGCTGACGGTCGAAGAACGGCGCGCTGCGCACGCGTCGATATGAGCGCGGTCGTTCGTCCGGCCGAAGAGCGCTTCGAGCCGATGCGCATGGAGGATCTCGACGAGGTCGTCGCGGTCGAACGCGAGATCTATCCTTTTCCGTGGACGCGCGGCAACTTCCAGGACGCGCTCGCCGCCGGCTACAGCGCCTGGGTGCTGCGCGACGCCAACGGCGAGCTGATCGCGTACGCCGTGGTGATGATCGCGCTCGACGAGGCGCACCTGCTCAATCTCAGCGTGGCGCGGCCGTACCAGCGCTATGGGTTCGGCTGGCGCATGCTCGACTGGATGGCGCAGTGCGCGCGCGATCACGGTGCACGCACGATGCTGCTGGAAGTCCGGCCGAGCAACCTGCCGGCCCTGCGCTTGTACGCGCGCTACGGCTTCGAGCGGATCGGCGTCAGACGCGGGTACTACCCGTCGCATGGCGGACGCGAGGACGCGCTGGTGATGCGGATCGCGTTGTGACCCCGATGAGCATCGATCCGCGCCGCGCCCGGCTGTGGCATGCGATGGAACTCGGTCCGCTGTGGACCGTGCGCGACGCGCGCGCCGTCGCCGACCAACCCGGCTCCGTGGCGTCGATGCCGCACCGATCCGATGTCGACCTCGATATCAGGGTCGGCACGCAGCGTGTCGACGGCGCCGCATCCGGTATTCCGCCCGCGCTGCCGATCGACCTTCCGGCAGGGCTGCGGGTACGGCTGCAGCCTCCGTGCGATTCGCGCGCGGCGGCCATCGCGCAGATGGACTGGCCCGATCTGCAGCGGTCGGTCGCGAGTTGCACGGCGTGCCCGCTCGCCAAGACCCGCACGCAGACCGTGTTCGGCGTCGGCCACCGCGCGGCGCGCTGGATGATCGTCGGCGAAGCGCCGGGCGCGGAGGAGGATGCGCGCGGCGAGCCCTTCGTCGGCCAGGCCGGCCGGCTGCTCGACAACATGCTCGCGTCGATCGGCCTGTCGCGGCAGGGCGAATCCGATTCGAGCGTCTATATCGCCAACGTGTTGAAGTGCAGGCCGCCCGGCAACCGCAACCCGGAGCCGGCCGAGGCGGCCGCGTGCGAACCCTATCTGCGGCGCCAGATCGCGCTGATCCGGCCGGCGCTGGTCGTCGTGATGGGGCGCGTGGCGGCGCAGTCGCTGCTCGCGACCGACGCGACGATCGCCAGCCTGCGCGGCCGCGTCCACGCCGTGGTCGTCGACGAGCTGGCGGTTCCCGTCGTCGTGACCTATCACCCCGCGTACCTGCTGCGCAACCTCGCCGACAAGGCCAAGTCATGGGCCGACCTGTGCTTCGCGCGCGCGGTCTATGCGCAAGCGGCGCAGCGCGGCTGACGCGCGCTTCACCCGCTCACGCGCGCCGCGGCTGGCCGATCAGCGATTCGGAGTCGAACTGGCGCTGGTTGTAGCGGTGGCGCAGGATGACCGCGAACATCGTGCCGGCGACGAACAGCCCGAACAGCACGATGATGGTCGTGATCGAAAGGTTGGCCCAGATCAGGGCCGCGTAGACCGAAAGCATCACGAGGATGCTCAGGTTCTCGTTGAAGTTCTGAACCGCGATCGAGTGCCCGGCCGACAGCAGTACGTAGCCGCGGTGCTGAAGCAGCGCGTTCATCGGAACGACGAAGTAGCCGGCCAGCGCGCCGACGACGATCATCAGCGCGGACGCGAGCAGCGCCGCCCATGAGATCTTCAACGCGCCCAGCGCCAGTCCGCCCGCCGGCAGGGCGCCGAAGTCGACGAAGGCCATCGCCGCGACGAGCAGTCCCATCACGACCCCGACCGGGAGCACCGACAGCGAGCGCTTCAGCGAAACCCGCGCCGCCGCCCACACCGAGCCGATCGCGATCCCGATCGCGACCACGGCCTGCATGATCGCGCCCTGCGACAGCGTCATGCCGAGCACCTGCTCGCACCACTTCAGGATGATGAACTGCAGCGTGGCGCCGGCGCCCCAGAACAGGGTCGTCACCGCCAGCGAGATCTGGCCCAGCTTGTCGCGCCACAGGGTGCCGACGCAATGGCCGAAGTCGGCGATCAGCCGCAGCACGGCGCGTTCCTGGCGCGGATAGCGCGCGCCGGTATCGGGGATCCAGAGGTTGATCGCCGCGGCGATCGCGTAGACGCCGGCGATCACCGCGATCGCCGCTTCGGCGGGGTGGTCGACACCCGTGTCGATGAGCGGCAGATCGAACGCGAGCAGCGCGCCGGCGACTTTCGGCGAGACGAGCACGCCGCCGACGACGAAGCCCAGGATGATCGACGCCACGGTGAGCCCTTCGATCCAGCCGTTGGCGATGACCAGTTTCTCCGGCGGCAGAAGCTCGGTCAGGATGCCGTACTTGGCCGGAGAGTACGCCGCGGCGCCGAGCCCGACCACCGCGTAGGCGAGCAGCGGATGCATGCCGAAAAACATCAGCAGGCAGCCGCCGATCTTGACCGTGTTGGTCACGAACATCACGCGGCCTTTCGGCATCGAGTCCGCGAAGGCGCCGACGAAAGCTGCGAGCCCGACATACGAAACGAAGAAGAACAGCTTCAGCATCGGCGTCATCCACTCGGGCGCGTGGATTTCGCGCAGCAGCGCGATCGCGGCGATCAGCAGCGCATTGTCGGCCAGCGATGAGAAGAACTGCGCGGCCATGATCGTGTAGAAGCCGCGGTTCATCGCTGGTGGTCTACGGGCATCGGTGCGCTGGGCGCGATCGTCAGGGCGGCGTCTTATAGCATGCAGGCCGCGTGACGAGCGCGCGGTGGCGCACGGATGCTGCGTTTATCCTTGCCGCCGCACGCTCTTGCGCTCACCGATGCCTCGACCGATCCTGGCAACGATCGACCTCGCCGCGATGCGGCACAACCTGGCGCAGGCGCGCGCCCGTGCGGGTCGTCGCAAGGTGTGGGCGGTCGTCAAGGCGAATGCGTACGGACACGGCATCGAGCGGGCGGTCCGCGCGTTTGCCGAAGCCGACGGGCTCGCTCTGCTCGACCTGGCCGAGGCGCAACGCGCGCGCGACGCCGGCTGGCGCAAGCCGATCCTGTTGCTCGAGGGCTTCTTCGAGCCGGCCGACCTGGCGGCGGTCGATGCGCTCGGGCTGACCGTGGTCGCGCACAGTATCGAGCAGATCGAGATGCTCGAGCGGCATCGGCCGCCGCGGCCGATCGACGTCTACCTGAAGCTGAACACGGGGATGAACCGGCTCGGGTTCGGTGCGGCCGATGCACCGCAGGCACTCGCCCGGCTGCAGGCGTTGCCGCACGTGCGCGTCGTTTCGCTGATGACGCACTTCGCGAATGCCGAACGCGACGACGCGGGGCTCGGGCGCGCCGCGCCGGCCGAGCAGTTGCGCGCGTTCGCCGCGCTGACCGCCGACTGGCCCGGCGAACGTTGCCTCGCCAACTCGGCGGTCCTCTTTCTGCAGCCGTCGATCGGCGGCGATGCGGTCCGTCCTGGCATCGCGCTGTACGGCGCCATGCCCGGCGCATCGGTCAGCGCCGCGAGCCTGGGCCTGCGACCGGCAATGACGCTGCGCACGCGGCTGATCGGCGTGCAGCAGCTACAGAGCGGCGATGCCGTCGGCTACGGCTCGCAGTTCGTCGCAACCGGTCCGATGCGGATCGGCGTGGCGGCCTGCGGCTACGCCGACGGCTATCCGCGCCATGCGCCGAACGCGACGCCGGTCGCCGTCGACGGCGTGCGGACCGGCACGGTCGGCCGCGTGTCGATGGACATGTTGTGCGTCGACCTGACCCGCGTGCCGGCCGCGCGCGTGGGTTCCGAGGTCGAGCTGTGGGGCGCGCGGATCCCGATCGACGAGGTCGCGTCAGCCGCGGGCACGGTCGGCTACCAGTTGATGTGCGCGCTGGCGCCGCGCGTTCCGGTCGTCGAGGTCTGACTTGGCCAAAGCGAAGGCACAGTACGTCTGTTCCGAGTGCGACGGAACTTCGCCGAAGTGGCAGGGCCAGTGTCCGGCGTGCGGCGCGTGGAACACCTTGGCCGAGACACGCGTCGAGCCGGCGTCCGCGAACCGGTATGCGGCGCTGGCGCCGGCCTCGGCGGTGCAGATGCTCGGTGCGGTGCACGCGCGCGAGCTGCCGCGCGCGTCCAGTGGTATCGAGGAGTTCGACCGCGTGCTCGGCGGCGGGCTCGTCGAAGGCGGCGTCGTGCTGATCGGCGGCGATCCGGGGATCGGCAAGTCGACGTTGCTGCTGCAGGCGCTCGCCGCGATGGCGCGCAGCCGGCGCGTGCTGTACGTCTCCGGCGAGGAGTCGGCCGCGCAGGTCGCGCTGCGCGCGCGGCGGCTCGGCATCGAAGGGCACGACGTGCGGCTGCTCGCCGAGATCGGGCTCGAGCGCATCGTCGCCACGCTCGCGGAGGAGAAGCCGCAAGTCGCGGTCATCGACTCGATCCAGACGCTGTACTCGAACGAGCTGCAGTCGGCGCCGGGTTCGGTCGCGCAGGTGCGCGAGTGCGCAGCGCAACTGACGCGGCTCGCCAAGCAGTCGGGCATCGCGATCGTCCTGGTCGGTCACGTGACCAAGGAGGGCGCGATCGCCGGCCCGCGCGTGCTCGAGCACATGGTCGACACGGTGCTGTACTTCGAAGGCGACACGCACTCGTCGTTCCGGCTGATCCGCGCGATCAAGAACCGCTACGGCGCGGTCAACGAGCTGGGCGTGTTCGCGATGACCGACCGCGGGCTGCGCGGCGTTTCGAACCCGTCGGCGCTCTTTCTCTCGCAGCACGACGCCGCCGTTCCCGGCTCCTGCGTGCTGGTCACGCAGGAAGGCACGCGGCCGCTGCTGGTCGAGATCCAGGCGTTGGTCGACGCCGCGCACGTGCCGAATCCGCGCCGGCTGTCGGTCGGGCTCGACCCGCAGCGGCTGGCGCTGTTGCTGGCGGTGCTGCACCGGCACGCGGGTGTGGCGACCTTCGACCAGGACGTCTTCGTCAACGCGGTGGGCGGCGTGCGCATCCAGGAGCCCGCGGCCGACCTCGCGGTGCTCGCGGCGATCGTCTCGTCGATCCGCAACAAGCCGCTGCCGCGCGGGCTGGTCGCGTTCGGCGAAGTGGGACTCGCCGGCGAGATCCGCCCCGCGCCGCGCGGCCAGGAGCGGCTGCGCGAGGCCGCCAAGCTGGGTTTTTCGACGGCGCTGGTCCCGAAAGCCAACGCGCCCAAGCAGCCGATCGAAGGGCTGGAGATCGTTGCCGTCGATCGGCTCGAGCATGCGCTCGCGCGGCTGAGGGCGTAAGCCCGTTCAGCGGGCCGCGCGCGAAGACAATTCGAGATCGGCGCGCAGCGCACCCGCGGCCGCCAGCCCCGCGCGCACCGAACCTTCGATCGTCGAAGGGTACGGGCTGGCGGCGGCGTCGCCCGCGAGATAGAGGCCGGGCGCGGCGAGCCGCGCGGGCGGGCGTCGCAGACCGGGCGCCGGCACGATCGTCGCGTGCTTCTCGATCAGCAGCGCCGCGGCCAGCGGCGCCGGCAGGCCGAGGTCGGCCGACAGCTGCCGCGCGACCGCGGCCACGACGGCATCGCGATCGCGTTCCAGATGTGGGCCGTCCGCGCTGATGACCACGGCGAGCACGCCGCCGCAGTTGGCGTCGAGCGCACCGCGGTCGAACACCCATTGGCCGTAGCGTTCCGTGGCCGGGTCTTCGCGCAGCGCGTACACGGGGTGAGGCAGCCGCAGCGCCTCCGGGTAGCGCAGGTAGACGGTCGCGATCGGCGCGGTCTCGATCCGGCGCAGCATCGCGACCGCGTCCGCACACGGGGCGCCGTCGATCGACACCAGCAGATCGGCGGCGCGCGACGGCGGCAGGGCCAGCACGACGGCGTCGGCGACGATCGGCGCGCCGCCGCGCGTTTGGACCGCCCAGCCGCGCGGCGCCAGCCGGCGCAGCCCGACCGCCGGCGTTCGCAGGCGCACCGTCGCGCCGACTTCGAGCGCGTCGACGGCAGCGTCCGGCAGCAGCCCCGACAGATCGCCACGCGGCAGCAGCAGGTCGCTCGCGGCCGCATCGGCGCCGAGCGAATCACGCAGCACCGCGAGGAACATCGCGGCCGACGCCTGCTGCAGCCGCACGTTCAGCGCAGCCACGCACAGCGGCTGCCAGATGCGGTCGACGAGCCGGTCGGGATGGCCGCGGAACAGCTCGGCCGCGGGCCGGTCCGGTTCGATCCGCCAGCTCGCGCGCCGCATCGAGGCGACCCAGGTCGCGAGCGCCAGCCGTTCGCGCGTGCTGTAGCCGCGCGCGCGCAGCAGCGCGGCGGCCAGATGAAGCGGCGCAGGCCAGCTCGCCGCCCGCAGCGCGAAGCCGTCCGGGTAACGCAGCGTGAAAGGCACGCGCTCGAACGCGCGCGTCGGATCCACACCCAAGCGCCGTAGCAGCCGCAGCGTCTGCACGTACGCACCGATCAGCAGGTGCTGGCCGTTGTCGAGCGCGTAGCGGCGGTCGCCGAGCGCGACCTCGACCCGCCGTGCGCGGCCGCCCGCTTGCGGGGCGGCGTCGAGCAGCGCAACGTCGGCGCCGGCATCGACGAGCGCGAGCGCCGCGGCCAGCCCCGACCAGCCCGCGCCGACGACGATCGCGCGCGCGCTCACGCGCGGGGCCGCGCCATCGCCGTCGGCCAGACCCACGTCCGCCAGGCGATCCACAGTTTGCGCAGGGGCGTGAGCGCGATGCGCTGGTGCAGCACGCGGAAGCGCTCGCGCTCGATCTCGTCGAGCAGTGTCGCGTAGATCGCACCCATGATCAGTCCCGGTCGCTGCGCCTTGCGGTCCTGCGGTTCGAGCACGGCGAGCGCGGCGCGGTAGAAGCCGCGGGCGCGCTCGGCCTCGAAGCGCATCAACGGTTCGAAGCCTTCCGTGTAACGACGGTCGAGCAGATCGGCCGGGCGCACGCCGAAGCGCTGCAGGTCTTCCAGCGGCAGGTAGATGCGGCCACGGCGTGCATCCTCGCCGACGTCGCGGATGACGTTGATCAGTTGCAGCGCGAGGCCGAGGTTGCGCGCGTACACATAGGTCGACTCCTGCGCTGCGCCGAAGATGCCGGCGGCCAGTTCACCGACCACGCCGGCGACCAGGTGGCAGTAGCGCTGCAACGCGGCGAAATCGAGGTAGCGCGTCTGCTGCAGGTCCATCTGCATGCCTTCGAGCACCTGCAGCAGGCGCTCGCGCTTCAGATCGAACGCCGCCAGGTGCGGAGCCAGAGCGCGCGTGACCGGGTGCTGCGGACGGCCCGCGTAAAGGGCGTCGATCTCGTCGGCCCACCAGGCGAGCTTGGCGCGCGCGACACCCGGATCGCTGACCTCGTCGACGACGTCGTCGATCTCGCGGCAGTACGCGTACAGCGCGGTGATCGCGCGGCGCCGCTCGGGCGGCAGAAACAGGAAGCTGTAGTAGAAGCTCGAGCCGCTGGCTGCCGCCTTCTGCTGGCAGTATTCGTCGGGAGTCATCGTCTTACATGGTGCCGGCGCGCAGGGTCATTCGCAGCCAGTCGGCTGCGTGCAGCACGGGGCGCCGCCTGAACACGTCGCCGGCGACCGCGTCGATGCGTTCGAGGATGCGCAGCCCGCCCTGGACGACGAGCCGCAGTTCGAAGCCGATGCGGCCGCCGAGCGCACGCGCCAGCGGCGCGCCCGACTCTAGCATTGCCCGCGCGCGCGCCGTCTGTGCCGCCATCAGCGCGCTCCACGCCGCATCGACGCGCCCGGCGCCGATCGCCTCCTCATCGACGCCGAAGCGCTGCAGCTCGACGCCCGGCAGATAGACCCGGCCCTTGGCGAAGTCGAGTGCGACGTCCTGCCAGAAGTTCGTCAGCTGCAGCCCGGTGCAGATCGAGTCCGACTGCGCGACCAGCACGGGGTCGTGGCGCCGGTACAGATGAAGCAGCAGACGGCCGATCGGATTGGCCGAACGGCGGCAATAGTCGAGCAGCGCTTCGTAGTCGGCGTAGCGCTGCACGACGACGTCCTGCGCGAAGGCCGACAGCAGATCGCGCAACAGGGCGACCGGCAGCGCGTTGCGGGCGACGGCGTCGGCGAGATCGGGCCACTCCGTGGCGCGGCCGGCTTCGATCGCGTCGAGCTGACCGGCGAGGTGCGCAAGCCTGGCCAGCCTCACTTGCGGGGGATCGTCGCCTTCGTCGGCGATGTCGTCGGCGGTGCGCGCGAAGCGGTAGATCGCACGCACGGGCGCGCGCAGAGGCGCCGGCAATAGCCACGACGCCACCGGGAAGTTCTCGTAGTGAGCGACGCCCATGCGCCGAAGCTAGCATGGGCGCGCGAGGAGACGCGGTCGCTTCGATTAGAATCGGCGCGAATCGGCGCGTCGGCGATGCGCGACATGACCGAGGTCGTCGCGAAGGTGGCGAAATTGGTAGACGCACCAGGTTTAGGTCCTGACGCCTTCACCGGCGTGGGGGTTCGAGTCCCCCCCTTCGCACCAGGAACTCGATGAGCCGGCCGCCGGACGCGGTCGCAAGGATTCCAGACAAACATGCAACAGAACATCGAAACGCTCGGCGCGCTGGAGCGGCGCGTCGACCTGCACGTGCCCGCGGCGGAAATCGAAAAGGAAGTCTCGGCACGCCTGAACAGGCTGTCGCGTACCGTACGCATGCCGGGCTTCCGCCCCGGCAAGGTGCCGCTGAAGATGGTGGCGGCATCGTACGGCGCGCAGGTCCAGGCCGAAGTGCTGAACGACAAAATCGGCGAGGCCTTCGGCGCGCTCGTCAGCGCGAGCAAGCTGCGCGTGGCCGGCATGCCGCGCGTCGAGCCGAAGCCGGGCGCGGAGGGCGGTGACGTCGCGTTCTCGGCGACCTTCGAGGTCTATCCGGACATCAGGATTGGCGATCTGTCCGCGGTCGAGGTGCAGCGCGCCGTCTGCCCCGTGGGCGACGCCGAGATCGACGAAACGATCGAGATCATGCGCCGACAGCGCGCCACGTACCACGCGGTCGAACGCGGCGCGTCGGACGGCGACCGCGTGACCGTCGACTACCGAGGCTCGCTCGACGGCACGCCGTTCGAGGGCGGCACCGCAAGCCATTTCCCGTTCACCCTCGGCGAGGGGCGCATGCTGCCGGAGTTCGAAGCGGCCGTGCGCGGGATGAAGGCGGACGAGTCGAAGACGTTCGCGCTGACCTTCCCGGCCGACTACCGCGCGCAAGAGCTGGCAGGCAGGACCGCGCAGTTCGACGTCACGGTCAGGAAAGTCGAGGAACCGAAGCTGCCGCAGGTCGACGCGGAGTTCGCCAAGGCGCTCGGCGTGGCCGATGGCGACCTGGCCAGGATGCGCGACGAGATCCGCGCCAATCTGGAGCGCGAAGTCGGGATGCGGCTGAAGAACCGGACCCGGGAGAGCGTGTTGAATGCGCTGCTGGCGTCGACGTCGTTCGAAGTGCCGAAGGCGCTGGTACAGGAAGAGCAACGCCGGCTCGCCGAGATGGCGCGCGCCGACCTCGCTGCGCGCGGCGTTCAGATGAAGGACGCGCCGATCCCGGTCGAACTGTTCGCGGCGCAGGCCGAACGGCGCGTGCGGCTCGGCTTGCTGCTGGCCGAGCTGGTGCGCAGCCAGAGCCTGCAGGCGCGACAGGACCAGATCCGCAAGGCGATCGAGGACATCGCGCAGAGCTACGAGAAGCCGGCCGAAGTGATCCAGTGGTACCTTGGCAACCGCGAGCGCCTGGCGGAAATCGAAGGCGCCGTGGTCGAAGACAACGTCGTGCAGTGGGTGCTGCAGCGTGCCAAGGTCGTCGATACGCCCGTGGCGTTCAACGAACTGATGGGTCGCGGCATTTGAGCATGGGCAGTGGAGACAGGTCGATGAAGGCAGACAGGCAAGTGCGCAGTCAGGACCCGATGGGGCTCGGCATGGTGCCGATCGTCATCGAGCAAAGCGGCCGCGGCGAGCGCGCGTATGACATCTACTCGCGGCTGCTGCGCGATCGCGTCGTGTTCCTGGTCGGGCCGGTCAACGAGCAGACGGCGAATCTGGTCGTCGCGCAGATGCTGTTCCTCGAGTCCGAAAATCCGGACAAGGACATCGCGCTGTACATCAACTCGCCGGGCGGATCGGTGTACGCCGGCATGGCGATCTACGACACGATGCAGTTCATCAAGCCGGACGTGTCGACGATCTGCGTCGGCATGGCCGCGAGCATGGGCGCGTTTCTGCTCGCCGCCGGCGCCAAGGGCAAGCGCTTCGCGCTGCCGAACTCGCGGATCATGATCCATCAGCCGTCGGGCGGATCGCAGGGGCAGGCGTCCGACATCGAGATACAGGCGCGCGAGATCCTCTACTTGCGCGACCGCATCAACAAGATCCTCGCGGAGAGAACCGGCCAGACGGTCGAGAAGATCCGGGCCGACAGCGACCGCGACAACTTCATGTCGGCAGAGGATGCAGTAAGCTACGGCTTGATCGACAAGATCTTTGTCAAGCGCGGCGAAACGGGCTGACGCTCGCCGCGCCTCATCGCACAGGCACGAACGAATGTCGGACAAGAAGGGCTCGAGCGAGAAACTGCTGTACTGCTCCTTCTGCGGCAAGAGCCAGCACGAGGTCAAGAAGCTCATCGCGGGGCCGTCGGTGTTCATCTGCGACGAGTGCATCGACCTGTGCAACGACATCATCCGCGACGAGACCGCGGGCGAGACCGCGGGCGGTGTGGCCAAGTCCGACCTGCCGACGCCGCGCGAGATCTGCGAGATCCTCGACCAGTACGTGATCGGCCAGGAGAAGGCCAAGCGCATCCTGTCCGTCGCCGTCTACAACCACTACAAACGGCTCAAGCACCTGTCGTCGAAGGACGGCGTCGAGCTGGCCAAGAGCAACATCCTGCTGATCGGTCCGACCGGCTCGGGCAAGACGCTGCTCGCGCAGACACTGGCGCGGCTGCTGAACGTGCCGTTCGTGATCGCCGACGCGACCACGCTGACCGAAGCCGGCTACGTCGGCGAGGACGTCGAGAACATCATCCAGAAGCTGCTGCAGAACTGCAATTACGAGGTCGAGAAGGCGCAGAAGGGGATCGTCTACATCGACGAGATCGACAAGATCTCGCGCAAGAGCGACAACCCCTCGATCACACGCGACGTCTCCGGCGAGGGCGTGCAGCAGGCGCTGCTGAAACTGGTCGAGGGAACGATCGCGAGCGTCCCTCCGCAGGGCGGGCGCAAGCACCCGAACCAGGACTTCGTGCAGATCGACACGACCAACATTCTGTTCATCTGCGGCGGCGCCTTCGACGGACTCGAGAAGATCATTCGCAACCGCTCGGAAAAGAGCGGCATCGGCTTCGGCGCTGCGGTGACGAGCCCGAGCGACCGCTCGGTCGGCGAACTGCTGCGCGATGTCGAGCCGGAAGACCTGATCAAATTCGGCCTGATTCCGGAACTGGTCGGACGCCTGCCGGTCGTGGCCACCCTCGACGAGCTTTCCGAGGACGCGCTGATACAGATCCTGGTCGAACCGAAGAACGCGCTGATCAAGCAGTTCTGCCGGCTGCTCGAAATGGAAGGTGTCGAACTCGAGGTGCGGCCGGACGCGCTCGCCGCGATCGCGCGCAAGGCGCTGAAGCGCCGCACCGGTGCGCGCGGATTGCGGTCGATCGTCGAGGCCGTGCTGCTCGACGTGATGTACGACCTGCCGAGCCTGAAGAACGTCGTCAAGGTTGTGATCGACGAAAACGCGATCGTCGGCGGCCGCCCCATCCTGATCTACGCCGACCAACCGAAGGTCGCCGGGGCGCCGCGCTGATCCGCCGCCGTTTCCCGCCCAAGGGAACATCCGCGGCGGGCGCCGTTCCAACGTGCTAGATTCGTTCGCCGTTGCACTCGGGCGGCCCTTGAGTTCCGCCTCGCGTGCCCGCATCTGTCGGGTGATTCCGACCTAGGACTTCATATGTCGACCACTCTGCTCCCCCCGGAGCGCACCACGCTGCCGATGCTGCCGCTGCGCGACGTCGTCGTGTTCCCGCACATGGTGATTCCGCTGTTCGTGGGACGCCCCAAGTCGATCAAGGCGCTCGATTCCGCGATGGAGGCGGGCAAGAGCATCATGCTCGTGGCGCAGAAGAACGCGGCCAAGGACGAGCCCGGCGCCGACGACATCTACGAGATCGGCTGCGTCGCCAACATCCTGCAAATGCTCAAGCTGCCGGACGGCACCGTAAAGGTGCTGGTCGAAGGGACGCAACGCGCGCGGATCCATCGCATCGACGATCTTCAGACGCACTTCACGTGCGAGCTGACGCCGATCGCTCCCGAGCCGGCGGTGGGTGCCGAACTGGAGGCGCTGCGCCGCGCGATCGTCAGTCAGTTCGACCAGTACGTGAAGCTGAACAAGAAAATCCCGGCCGAGATCCTGACCTCGATCGCCGGCATCGACGACGCCGGCCGCCTGGCGGATACGATCGCTGCGCATCTGCCGCTGAAGCTCGAGCAGAAGCAGAAGATCCTGGAGATGTTCTCGCTGACGGAGCGGCTCGAGCACCTGCTCGCGCAGCTCGAGACCGAGATCGACATCCTGCAGGTCGAGAAACGCATCCGCGGTCGCGTCAAGCGGCAGATGGAGAAGAGCCAGCGCGAGTACTACCTGAACGAGCAGGTCAAGGCGATCCAGAAGGAGCTCGGCGAGGGCGAGGAGGGCGCCGATCTCGAGGAGCTGGAGAAGAAGATCAAGGCGGCGCGCATGCCCAAGCAGGCGCGGCAGAAGGCCGAGTCGGAGCTGAAGAAGCTCAAGCTGATGTCGCCGATGTCGGCCGAGGCGACGGTCGTGCGCAACTACATCGACACGCTGGTCAACCTGCCGTGGAAGAAGAAGAGCAAGATCAACAACGATCTGGCCAACGCGCAGAAAGTCCTCGACGAAGACCACTATGGCCTTGACAAGGTCAAGGAGCGAATCGTCGAGTATCTTGCCGTTCAGCAGCGCGTCGACCGGCTGAAGGCGCCGATCCTGTGCCTGGTCGGCCCGCCGGGCGTGGGCAAGACCTCGCTCGGCCAGTCGATCGCCAAAGCGACCAACCGCAAGTTCGTGCGAATGGCGCTCGGCGGCGTGCGCGACGAGGCGGAGATTCGCGGCCACCGCCGCACGTACATCGGTTCGATGCCGGGCAAGATTCTGCAGAACCTGACCAAGGTCGGCGTGCGCAACCCGCTGTTCCTGCTCGACGAAGTCGACAAGATGGGCCAGGACTTCCGCGGCGATCCGTCGTCGGCGCTGCTCGAAGTGCTCGACCCCGAGCAGAACCACACCTTCGTCGACCACTACGTCGAGGTCGACTACGACCTGTCGGACGTGATGTTCGTCGCGACCGCGAACACGATGAACATCCCGCCGCCGCTGCTGGACCGGATGGAAGTGATCCGGCTTTCCGGCTACACGGAAGACGAGAAGGTCAACATCGCGCTGCGCTACCTGTTGCCGAAGCAGATGCGAAACAACGGTGTGAAGCGCGACGAACTCGACGTCTCGGAGGCGGCGATCCGCGACATCGTGCGTTACTACACGCGTGAGGCGGGCGTGCGCGCACTCGAACGCGAGTTGTCGAAGATCTGCCGCAAGGTCGTCAAGAACGCGTTGCTCAAGAAGGACGGTGGCAAGGTCAGAGTCACGCCGCGCAACCTGGACAAGTTCCTGGGTGTCCGCCGCTACACGTTCGGCGTCGCGGAGAAGGAGGCGCAGATCGGCCAGGTCACCGGGCTCGCATGGACCGAGGTCGGCGGCGAGTTGCTGACGATCGAGGCGGCCGTGATGCCCGGCAAGGGCAACATCATCCGCACGGGATCGCTTGGAGACGTGATGAAAGAGTCGGTCGAGGCCGCGCGTTCGGTCGTGCGCAGCCGGTCACGCCGCCTCGGCATCAAGGACGAGGTGTTCGAGAAGAGCGACATTCACATCCACCTGCCCGAAGGGGCGACACCGAAGGACGGGCCGAGCGCCGGTATCGCGATCGCCACGGCGTTGGTTTCCACGCTGACCGGTATTCCGGTGCGTCCCGACGTAGCGATGACGGGCGAGATCACGTTGCGCGGCGAAGTGCTGGCGATCGGCGGTCTGAAGGAGAAGCTGCTCGCAGCGCACCGCGGCGGTATCAAGACCGTGCTGATCCCCGAGGAGAACGTCAAGGATCTCGCCGAGATCCCGGAAACGGTGAAGAATCGCCTCGAAATCGTCCCGGTCAAGTGGATCGACCGAGTACTCGAAATCGCGCTGCAGCGGCAGCCGACGCCGATCACCGACGACGAGCGCGCCGTCGTCGCAGCGCCGGTTGCACCGGTGCCCGCCGCAACCGGTGAATTCGTCAAGCACTGACACCGGTCCGCATGCAGCGCCGTTCGACTCGCGGACGACACCTCTTCGTCCGCGAGTGTTTCATAGACCCAACTCGCTTGACACTGCTAGACCTGCGCGGTTGAATACGTTTCTGCATTCGCTCCAGCGACCGCACAAGCGTGATGGGGCACGCGCCGAAAACGACGCCGACATCCGTCAAAAGAACTCGCTTACGCGCAACCTACGAGGGGGTTTTCAGTGAACAAGAGTGAATTGATCGAGCACATCGCCAAGCAGGCCGATATTTCCAAAGCCGCGGCGGGGCGCGCATTGGAGGCAGTCGTCGGCGGAATTCGTGCGTCGTTGAAGAAGGGCAATTCGGTCACGCTTGTCGGCTTCGGTACGTTCACCGTCGGCAAGCGCGCAGCACGTACGGGGCGCAACCCGCGCACCGGCGCATCGATCAAGATCAAGGCGGCGAAGGTTCCGAAGTTCCGCCCTGGCAAGGCCCTCAAGGATGCAGTAAACTAACGCCCCTGTTGCCAACTGCGGGACCGGTGAGACGCGAGCGGTCGCGAGGGTGCTTAGCTCAGTTGGTAGAGCGGCGCCCTTACAAGGCGTAGGTCGGGAGTTCGAGCCTCTCAGCACCCACCAGCGCGCAGCGAGCAGGCGGCAGCCACCAAGGGGAGTGGTAGTTCAGTCGGTTAGAATACCGGCCTGTCACGCCGGGGGTCGCGGGTTCGAGTCCCGTCCACTCCGCCAAGATCCGACAAGAAAAAGGGCGAACGTGAGTTCGCCCTTTTTTATCGATCCTCCAAACATCTTCGTACACGGTCGCCATGTTCGACTCGATCCGGTCACACCGCCGCTGGCTGATGTTCTTCATGCTGGTGCTGATCTTCCCGTCGTTCGTCTTCTTCGGCATTCAAGGCTACAACCGCTTCATCGAGGGCGACAACGCGGTCGCGCGCATCGCCGGCAAGCCGGTTTCCCCGCAGGAGCTCGAGGCGGCCCAACGCGAGCGCCTCGAACAGCTCCGGCGGATGTTCGGCGACAACTTCGACGCCAAGCTGTTCGACACGCCGCAGGCGCGCGCGGCCACGCTCGACGCACTGTTGTCCGAGCATGCGCTCGCGCTGGAGGCTGCGACCGAACATGTCTTCATCAGCGAGGAGCGCCTGCGCGAGGTGATCGCGTCGGTGCCTGCGTTCCAGCGCGACGGCAAGTTCGACTATGAGCGCTACAAGACGCTGCTTGCCGCACAGGGGCTCAGCGAGCGCGCGTTCGAGCAGCGCGTACGCGACGATCTGGTGAGGCAGACGCTGTTGCAGTCCGTCGCCGATTCGACGTTTATCCCGAGAGCCGTCGCGGAGCGCCTGCTGCGCATCGACGAGGAGCAACGCGAGATTCGCGAGTTGCGTTTCCGCCCTGATGAGTTCGCCGGCCGCGTCAAGGTGACCGACGAGGCGGTCGCCGCGTACTACGAAGCGAACCGCCGTGAGTTCGAGACGCCCGAATCCGTCAGGGCTGAGTATGTCGTTCTGAGCCTCGACGACGTCGCTTCGCAGATCGCTGCACCCGAGACGGAACTCAGGGCCTACTACGAGCAGAACAAGTCGGCCTACGGCCAGCCCGAAGAGCGGCGCGCGAGCCACATTTTGCTCACTGCCGGGGAAGGCGGCACCGCGGCCGACAAGGCCGGTGCGCGCAAGAAGGCGGAAGAGCTGCTCGCGCAGCTTCGCCGCAATCCGGGCGACTTTGCAAAACTTGCACGCGAATTCTCCAAGGATCCCGGCTCGGCTGCGAAGGGCGGCGACCTCGGATTCTTCGGCCGCAACATGATGGTCAAGGCGTTCGAGGACGCTGCGTTCAAGCTCAAGCCAGGCGAGATCAGCGACATCGTCGAAACCGACTTCGGTTTCCACATCATCCGGGTCGACGAGGTCAAGCCCGCCACCTACCGGCCCTTCGAGGCGGTGCGCGCCGACATCGAGCGCGAGTATCGCCGCCAACAGGCGCAGAAGAAATTCGCCGAGGCCGCCGAGCAGTTCACCAATACCGTTTTTGAGCAGTCCGACAGTCTCAAGCCCGTCGCCGACAAGCTCAAGCTGCAGATCCAGTCGATCGACGGGTTGACGCGCGACGGCGTGCCGGCGAAACCGGGTGCGCCGCAGATCTTCACGCCGCGGCTCGTGCAGGCGCTGTTCTCCGATGACGCGATCAAGAAGCGACGCAATACCGAGGCGATCGAGGTCGCGCCGAACACCTTCGTTTCCGCGCGCGTCGTCGATCACCGGCCCGCCACGCTGCGCCCGCTTGCCGACGTTCGTGAGCAGATCCGCGCGCGCGTCGAACGGCAGGAGGCTGCGCGGCTCGCGCGCGAGGCTGGGATCGCACGGCTCGAGGCATTGCGCAAGTCGGCGAACGACGGCGGATTTTCCGCCACGCGCACCGTCAGCCGCTCGGCGCCCGAAGGGCTTCCGCCCGGGGCGCTTGGCGCGATCATGCGGGTGCCGGCCGACAAGCTGCCGGCGTTCGTCGGCGCCGAACTCGACGGCGGCACGTACGCGGTGTTCCACGTGCTCTCAGCCAAGTTGCCGGACAAACCCGACGCGGAACGCCGACAGCTCCAGCAGCGCGCGTGGCAGCAGCAGGCAGGCGCAGCAGATGACCTCGCCTACCTGGCCTCTTTGAAGAGCAAGTACAAGGCGCAGATCGTCGATCCTGCGCTGAAGGGCGCGAACGCTGCAGGCGAGAGCGCCAAGCAGTAAGTGACTGGGCGCGCCGCGCGCGGCAGGGTTACCCGGCCACAGTGTCGAGCGCCTGCTTCGCGAGCGTGCGCGCCAGTTCAGCGTAGGCTGCGCGCGATGCGCTTGCGGGCCGAACGGTCGGCGCCGCGTCGATGCGGCAGAAATTGCGGCGGATCGAGCGCAGATACGCGGGGTCGTAGTGCTCGACGAGCAGGCGCTCGACCAGCGCATCCCACTGCCCGCTGCGAGCGAGCGCCTTCCAGTTGTCGATCCGCTCGCGCCCGTGCAGCGGCACCAGGCAGTCGAGCTGCGCGAACAGCGCCTGCGGATCCGCCTCGAGGTGCGGGTACTCGTCTCTGAGCAAGCGCACCCGTTCGGCAAGCGGTAGCTCGATGCGCACGCACTGCGCGGCGCGCATCCGTTCGATCAGGGCGTCCGGCACCCGCAGGTCGCCGACTTTGCGGCTTTCGGACTCGACGAAGACCGGACGCGTCGGATCGAAATCGCGCAGCGCCCACCAGATGCGTGTCTCGAACATCTTCTGCGACGGCTGCGGCTGCGCGGGCAGGCCGCCGAGAACCGAGCCGCGGTGCTGTGCGAGCTGCTCGAGATCGAGCACCTGCGCGCCCGCGCGCGCAAGCTCGCCGAGCAGGCGGCTCTTGCCGCTGCCCGTCGTGCCGCACAGCACGCGGAAGTCGAAGCGCGCCGGCAGCACGAGCAGCGCGGCGACGACGGCCCGGCGATACGCGCGATAGCCGCCTTCGAGCTGTCGCGCGCGCCATCCGACTCGCGTCAGCACGTGCGACATCGCCGCGCTGCGCGCGCCGCCGCGCCAGCAGTAAACGAGCGGACGCCACTCGCGCGGCTTGTCGGCGAACAGCGCCTCGACGTGCCGCGCGATGTTGCGCGCTACAAGTACCGCGCCGCGCCGGCGCGCGGCAAACGCCGATACCTGCTTGTGCAGGGTGCCGACCTCGGCGCGCTCGGCGTCGTCGAGGACGGGCACATTCAGCGCGCCGGGAATGTGATCTTCGCCGAATTCGCCCGGGCTGCGCACGTCGAGAATCGCGTCGAACTGCGCAAGCTGCGCGAGCGCCTCGTCGCACGCGATCGATGCCCGCTCGTCCATGTCAGCGTCGTGCCGCGAGCAGCGGCTTCAGGTGCGGCCAGACGTTGGCGAGCATCAGCGGCTGCGCCTTCTCGTTCGGATGGATGCGGTCGGGCTGGAAGTACTCGAGCCGGTCGGCAAAGCCGTCGAGCAGGAAGGGCGCAAGCGCGACCTTGCGCGTACGCGCCAGTTCCTCGAAGGTCGACGCGAAGCGCTCCGCGTAGTCGCGCCCGTAGTTCGGCGGCACGCGAACGCCGACGAGCAGCACGCGCGCGCCGGCGTCAAGGCTCGCGTCGATCATTGCGGACAGGTTGTCGCGCATCGCGCTGACCGGCAGTCCGCGCAGGCCGTCGTTGCCACCGAGCTCGATGACGACGATCGCGGGGCGATGCTGCTTCAGCAGTGCCGGCAGGCGAGTGCGCCCGCCGCTGGTGGTCTCGCCGCTGATGCTCGCATTCACGACGCTATACTGCGCGCCGTCCTGCGCGATGCGGTCGGCGAGCAGCTTCACCCACCCCGTGTCGCGCGGCAGACCGTATTCGGCCGACAGGCTGTCGCCGAGCACCAGCACGACGGGTGACGGCGCGGCGGCGGCTGTGCAGGCCGCAATCAGCATAGCGACGCCGGCGAAGCAGCGCCGCGCGAGTCTTCCAAGTCTCATCACGGGTGGGCCTCCGAGCCGTCGATGACGAACAACGCGCTCGAAGCCGAAGGGCTGACCAAGATCGTCCAGGATGCCACCGGCAGCCTGACGATTCTGGATGATATCAACCTGACCATCGCCCCCGGCGAGACGGTCGCGATCGTCGGTGCGTCGGGATCGGGCAAGTCGACGCTGCTCGGCCTGCTGGCGGGGCTCGACGTGCCGACGCGAGGCACCGTCCGGCTGTTCGGGCAGGACCTGTTCGCGCTCGACGAGGACGGCCGTGCTCGCGTGCGTGCCGAGCGCATCGGTTTCGTCTTCCAGTCGTTCCAGCTCCTTCCGCATCTGACCGCGCTCGAGAACGTTCTGCTGCCGCTCGAACTGTCGGGACGGGCGCCCGACAGCCGGGCGCCGCTCGATTCGGCGCGCTCGCTGCTTGCGCGCGTGGGGCTGGCCGAACGCCTGTCGCACTATCCGAAGTACCTGTCGGGCGGCGAGCAGCAGCGTGTGGCGCTTGCCCGCGCCTTTGTGAGCCGACCGCAGATCCTGCTCGCCGACGAGCCGACCGGCAGCCTCGATGCGCGCACCGGCGCGGCGGTGATCGAGTTGATCTTCGAGCTGAACCGCGAGCGCGGGTCGACGCTGGTGCTGGTCACGCACGACCCGGAGATCGCGGCGTTGTGCAGCCGGCGCATCGAATTGCACGCCGGGCGGATCAGGGACGAATCAGGGTTGGGCGTCCTTCCTGCGTAGGCGTGCGAGCAGGCTCGCGGCGCGCGCAGCGACCTCGCCGGCAACGAGGCCCACGTCGCCGCCATACGCTTCGGCGGCGCGGCCGTGCAGCCACACTGCGCCGAGCGCCGCCTGCATCGGCTCGATGCCCTGCGCGATGAACGCGCCGATCATTCCGGCGAGCACGTCGCCGGTGCCTGCCGTGGCGAGCGCGGGCCCGCCGGTCGGGTTGATCCACCATCGTCCGGCCGGATGCGCGATCACCGTCCCTGCGCCCTTGAGCACGACGATCGACGCCGTCCGCCGCGCCAGTGTGCGCGCGGCGGCAACGCGGTCGGCTTGCACTTCGCGGGCCGTCGTATCGAGCAGGCGCGCGGCTTCGAGCGGATGCGGCGTCAGCACGCGTCCGGCCGCGTGCGCCTCGAACACTCCGGAAAACCGCGTGCGATCCGCGAGCAGGTTCAACGCGTCCGCATCGACGACGAGCGGCACCGAACGCTCGAACACGGCCGCGAGCACGCCCGCGGCCGCATCGTCGGTTCCGAGGCCGCAGCCGACGACGATCGCGTCGACCTCGGCAAGCGACGCGAGCGAACGGAACATCAGCTCCGGCTGCGCGGGATCGAGGCGCAGGTCCGGCGCGCCGATGCAGTCCACATAGACTCGACCGGCACCGAGCCGAAGCGCAGCGCGGGCGGCGAGCAGCGGCGCCCCGACCATGCCGACCCCACCGCCGACGACCGCGACGCTGCCGAACGATCCCTTGTGCGTGTTGCGTGGCCGCGGCACGAGCAGTGCCTCGAATTGATCGGGCTGGACCAGCGCGCCTTCCGCCTCCGGCGCCTCGACGCCGAGCGCATCGACGACGACTTCGCCGGCGGCGTCGCAACCGTCGGCGGTGTACAGGCCGGGCTTGGCGCGGATGAAGGTGCAGGTTGCATCCGCGTGGACACCGGCCACGCCGCCGACCCACACGCCGCGATCGGCGTCGAGGCCGCTCGGCACGTCCAATGCGACGACGAAGGCGGTCTGCGACTCGATCCAGCGGACCGCCTCCACGTAACCGCCGGCGAGCGGGCGCGCCAAGCCGATCCCGAAGATCGCATCGACGACGACATCGCACCGCTTGTCGGCAGGAAGCTCGCGCAGAATGCGGCCGCCGCTGCCCTGCCACGCGGCGCGCGCGTCGCGCGCATCATCGGTGACGGACTCGTCGAGCGCGATGCACTCGACCGCGTGTCCGCGCGCCGCCAGCTCGCGCGCGCATGCATAGCCGTCGCCGCCGTTGTTGCCGGGGCCGCAGACGATCAGCACCTTGCGCGCGCCGCCGAAGCGCGCGTCGATCCACTTGGCCGCGGCGCGCCCGGCCCGCTGCATGAGCGTCCCCGCAGGCAAGGTCGCCTGCGCGGCGGCTTCGATCGCGCGCAACTGCGCCGTCGTGTACAGCCCGATGCTCATCGCACTATGTTAAGCGCCGGCATGCGCCGGCCGCGGGGCCGCTCGCCGCGGCGCGTAGCGGTCGAGCGTCAGCCCGTCCAGATCGATCTGCGGCGGGCGCCCGGCGATCAGGTCGGCGACGATGCGCGCCGACCCGCACGCCATCGCCCAGCCGGTCGACCCGTGGCCGACGTTCAGGAACAGATTCGGGTAAGGGGTGCGGCCGAGCACGGGCGGGCCGTCGGGCAGCATCGGCCGCGCGCCGACCCAGAAGCGGGCCTGCGCGTAGCTCGCCGCCGCGGGAAACCAGTCGCGTGCGACCTTCAGCAGCGTGCGCAGCGCGGACTCGCGCAGCTTGGTTCCGCGCGAACCGACTTCGGCCGTTCCCGCTGCGCGCAGGCGCTGGCCGAGCCGCGTGATCGCCACCTTGTACGACTCATCCATCACCGCGAGCGTCGGCGCGTATTCGGCGCGGGCGATCGTCGCCGTGGCCGAATAGCCTCTGACCGCCATGAGCGGCAGGTCGATTCCGGCCGGTGCGAGCAGACGGCCGCTGTCGGCGCCGGCGGCGAGGACGTAGGCGTCGGCCTGCATGCGGCCGTCGGCGAGTTGCACGCCTTGGATGTGCCCCGCAGCGACATCGAAGCGCAACGCCTCGGCACCGAAGCGAAAGCGCACGCCGTCGGACTCGCAGATGCCCTTCAGCCGCCGCGCGAACACGGCGCAGTTGCCCGTTTCGTCCTCCGGCAGGTGCAGTCCGCCGGCGAGCGGCGTGTGTGCGGCGAGCGCCGGCTCGAGCGCGCGGCATGCCGCCGCGTCGAGCAGCGAATGAGGGACGCCGGCCGCGCGCAACATGTCGCGTGCGGGCGCCGTGCGTTCGAGTTCGTGCGCCGTGCGGAACAACTGCAGGTAGCCCTTGCCCTGCTCGTAGTCGATGCCGTGCCGCTCACGCACCTCGTGCAGGCAGGACCGGCTGTAGTAGGCGAGCCGCTGCATGCGCTCCCGATTGACGCGGAAGCGTTCGACTGCGCACTCGCCGAGCCAGCGGCGCAGCCAGCGCCACAGCGCCGGATCCAGTGAGGGACGGAAGACGACCGGCGCTTCGGGCCGGAACAGATACGCGAACACCTTGGCCGGCATGCCGGGCTGTGCCCATGGCCCGACATAGGCGGGGGCGAGCACGCCGGCATTGGCGAAGCTGGCCTCCTGGGCGACACCGCTGCGGCGGTCGATGACCGTGACTTCGAATCCCTGCTGGCGCAGTGCATGCGCGGTGGTCACGCCGATGATGCCTGCGCCGATGACGGCGACGTGCATGGAGTTATCTTCTTCGGCGCCTTCGCGCCGGCAACGGCGCGCATTCTATGCGCCAGCCGTCGCCGTGCGGGCGCCGCGAATCAAAGCTTCATCTGGCTGGGCAGATAGGTCACCAGCGCGGGAAAGAAGTAGATCAGCAGCACGGCGACGATCATCATCAGAAAATAGGGGAAAGCCGCACGTGCGATGTAGCTGATCTGGTACCTCGTCATCCCCTGCAATACGAACAGGTTGAAGCCGACCGGCGGTGTGATTTGCGCCATCTCGACGACGATGACCACGAACACACCGAACCACAACAAGTCGATGCCGGCGGTCTGCAGCGTCGGCAGCAGCACGGCCATCGTCAGCACGACCATGCTGATGCCGTCGAGGAAGCAGCCGAGCACGATGTAAAAGGCCATCAGCGCCATCAGCAGTGCGAACGGCGACAAGCCGAGCCCGCCGATGGTCTCGGCCAGACGGCGGGGCAGGCCGATGAATCCCATCGCCAGGGACAGGAAGGCCGACCCCGCGAGGATCAGCGCGATCATGCAGTACAGGCGCGTCGCGCCCATCAGCGAGTCCCAGAAGCTGCGCCAGTCCAGTTCGCGTTGCGCGGCGGCCAGCGCGAGCGCGCCGACCACGCCGAGCGCCGCGGCCTCGGTCGCGGTGGCCACGCCGGTGTAGATCGAGCCGAGCACCGCGAGGATCAGCAGCATCACCGGGATCAGGTGGCGCGATTCCGCGAGTTTCTCGCGCAGCGTCAGCGCTGTGTCGGCCGGCGGGATCGCGTCCCGGTGGCGCAGGGCCCAAGCGATCGTGTAGCTCATGAACAGTCCGGCCAGCATCAGCCCGGGCACGATGCCCGCGATGAACAGCTTGCCGATCGACACGTCGGCGGCCACACCGTAGACGATCATGATGATCGACGGCGGAATCAGCAGCCCGAGCGTGCCGGCGCCAGCGAGCGTGCCGACCGACATGATCTCCGGGTAGTTGCGGCGCCGCAGCTCGGGCAGCGACATCTTGCCGATCGTCGCGCACGTCGCCGCCGACGACCCGGACACCGCAGCGAAGATGGTGCAGCCGATGATGTTCACATGCAGCAGCCGTCCCGGCACCCGTTGCAACCACGGCGCGAGCCCGCGGAACAGACCCTCCGACAGCCGCGTCTTCAGCAGGATCTCGCCCATCCAGATGAACAGCGGCAGCGCGGTCAACGTCCAGCTCGACAACGTCCCCCACACCGTCAGCGCGAGCGCGTCGCCGCCGGGGCGCGTCGTGAACAGCTCCATTCCGATCCACGCCACGCCGAGCACGGCGATGCCGATCCACACGCCGGCGCCGAGGATCGCGAACATCGCGGCGATCAGGATGACGGCGATCAGTGCGTCCATGTTGGCGTCATTCGATCAGCGTCGAGTCGCTGCGCGCTGCGCCGGGGGGCAGTTGTCGTGTTCGCAGCGCGTAGATCAACTCCTCGCCGAAGGCAAGAAACAGCGCGCCGAGGCCGATCGCCATCGATAGTTGGGGGATCCATAGCGGGGTGGCGTCGACGTTCTGCGAAACGTCGCGGTAGACATAGGAGCCCCAGACGAGCCTGGCCGCGAACCACGCGAAGTAGCCCGACAGCAGCGTCGCCACGGACAGGCAGAACACCTCCAAGTACCACCGCGGCCGGCCCGTAAGCCGCTGGATGATCAGCGTGACGCGGATGTGATCGCCGTGCCGCAATGCGGCGGCCAGCGCGAGAAAGGAGCCGGCAGCGAGCGTGTAGCCGGCGTACGCATCCACGCCGGCCATCGAGTAGCCGAGCTGGCGGCCGACGATGTTGACGACCTCGATGATCAGCGTGGCGAGGATGAACAACGCGCCGAGCGCGCCGAGCGCGCGGAACAGGCGATCGAGCACGCTGCTCATCCGCCGGCCGGGCGTGACGTGTGAGGAATCGGGATGACCCGCCGGCAGCCAAGCCGGCGGGTCGAAACCAGCTTTATCTGCGGAAAGCCGAGATGATGGACTGGCCGTCGGCGCCGGCCTTCTTCAGCCATTCGTCGAGCATCGTTTCGCCGATCTTGGTCAGCTCGGCCCGGAACTTCGGGTTCGGCTCGTAAACGGTCATCTTGTTGGCGCGCAGCGTGGCGAGCGTCTCGCTCGTGTATTCGCGCATGCGCTTCCAACCGCGGTCTTCGGCGTCGCGCGCGGCTTTGAGGACCGCGTCCTGCGTCGCCTTGTCGAGCTTGTCGAACTCTTTCTGATTGACGATCACCATGTTCTTCGGCAGCCAGGCATCGACGGTCGCGAAGTGCGTCAGGTTCTCCCAGACCTTCGAGTCCACACCGGTCGCGCCCGACGACATGAACGAATCGACCACGCCGGTGGCGAGCGCCTGTGACAGCTCCGCGGCCTGGATCGTCAGCGGCTGCGCGCCGACGAGCTGCGCGATTCGCGTCGTCGCCGGGTTGTAGGCGCGCCACTTCAGCCCCTTCATGTCGGCGACCGAGTTGAGCATCTTCTTCGTGTAGATGCCCTGCGGCGGCCACGCCACGGCATAAAGCAGTTTGATGCCCTGCGCGGCCAGAATCCTCTCGACCACCGGTCTCTGCGCCTGCCACAACTTGTACGACGCGTCGAAGCTGGTCGCCACGAACGGCACCGAGTCCACGCCAAACACCGGATTCTCGTTCTCCAGCAGGCTCATCAGCACTTCGCCGATCTGCGCCTGGCCCGTCTGCACCGCGCGCTTGATCTCGGGCGCCTTGAACAGCGCGCCGTTCGGATGCACGGTAATCGTGAGCTTGCCGCCGGTCGCCTTGGCAACGTCGGCGGCGAACTGGTTCAGGTTCTGGGTATGCGGGTTGCCGGCGGGATAGCCGGCAGGCAGGTCCCATTTCGTCTGGGCGGACACGGCGACGACGGCGCCGGCCAACGCCAGTGCAACCAGCGTGCGAACTGTTCTCATGGAGTCTCCTTACGCTCTGTCCGGATGAAGCAGGCGGACTGTACCGCGAGCGCCTCGCCGATGAAGCGGTTTGGGCGCCCGGTCGCCTCGTCACCGTAGCATTCGCGCAAAGGAGGATACTTGCCGTCGCACCGCGCGCGACCGCGGGCGGGTCCAGTTGAGGGGACTTGATGAACCTGCGCTTCCTGGAGGCCTTCGTTTGGGTCGCACGATTGTCGAGCTTCAAAGCAGCGGCGGACAAACTGTGCACGACTCAGGCTGGGATCTCCAGCCGCATCGCTACGCTGGAGGAGCAGCTCGGGGTGCGCCTGTTCGAACGTGACCGCCGCTCGGTCACGCTGACATTCCACGGCACCGAGTTGTTGCCGATCGCGGAGAACATGCTCGACCTGCAGTCACGCATGCGCGCCGCCGTTGGGGCGCCGACCGCGGCCGCTGGAACGCTGCGCATCGGCGTGATGGAAACGGTCGTGCACACGTGGCTGCCGGCGCTGCTGTCGCGCTTCTCGCGCCGGCATCCGAAGATCACGATCGAACTGCAGTCGGACACTTCGCCGCGGCTGCGCGATGAGCTTCTGCGCGGGCGGCTGGACGTCGCGTTCCAGACCGAGGCGATCACCGAGGGTTTCATCGAGAACCGCGACATCGCGCTGCTGGCGATGCGCTGGGTCGCGGCGCCGTCGCTCCCGCTTGCGCCGGGGACGCTGCGCTTCGCCGACATCGCCGAGCAGCCGATCATCAGCTTCCAGCGCGAGTCGATCGTGTATCGAAGCGTGCTCCAACTGGCCGGCGACAGCGACACACGGGCGCCATTGCGGGTGAGTTTCTTTTCGTCGCTGGCGGCGATGATCGAGCTGGCGAAGACCGGATTCGGCGTGGCTCCGCTGCCGGTAGCCGTCGTGCAGCGCGAGGTCGATCGCGGAGAGCTGGTTCTGCTTGACGTCGATCCGCCGCTGCCGCCGCTTCCGGTGTACGCGAGCCAGCGCGCCGAACCGGCCCTGCCGGTGGTCGACGAGCTGATCATGCTCGCCGAGGAGGTCTGCGCGGAGTTCCTCGCGGCCGGCCGTGCCGACGTCGCGCACGCAGCCGCGACCGTACAGCGGCGCTTATCAGCGGTCAAAAGAAAAACTTGATTGACGCCGACAAGCCGCGTGTCGCACAGTCCCGCGCACTCGAACCGCCGGGTATCCGTCGAATGAACGGGATGTCAGCAGAGCTCTCCACCGGGGTTGCTGTGCGGCGCGCCGTGCGCAGCGGACGCCACGTGCACCACACGGTCGGCGTCGCCCCGCCCTACGTCCAGGGCAACGTCGTGATCCTGCCGCGCGCGCTTGCGTATGACTTCCTCTTGTACTGCCAGCGCAACCCGAAGCCCTGTCCATTGCTGGCCGTGGGCGATGCCGGCGATCCGCGCCTGCCCGGTCTGGGCGTCGACCTCGACATCCGTACCGACGTGCCGCGCTACCGCGTATGGCGCGACGGCGAGTTGGTCGGCGAACCGACCGATATTCGCGAACTGTGGCGCGACGACTTGGTCGCGTTCGTGCTCGGGTGCAGCTTCTCGTTCGAACACGCATTGGTCAGCGCGGGCGTGCCGCTGAGGCACGTCGACAGAGGCGACAACGTCGCGATGTTCCGAACCAACATCCCGACCGTTCCGGCCGGGCCGTTTCGCGGGCCGCTTGTCGTTTCGATGCGGCCTTTCCCGCCCGCTGACGCGATTCGCGCGGTGCAGATCACGTCGCGTTTTCCGAACGTGCACGGCGCCCCGGTGCACCTCGGCGATCCGCAGGCAATCGGCATCGGGGATCTCGGGCAGCCTGACTACGGCGATCCGACCGACGTACTGCCGGGAGAAGTCCCCGTGTTCTGGGCCTGCGGCGTGACGCCGCAAGCCGCGCTGATGGCGGCGCGGCCGCCGTTGTGCATTACGCATGCCCCGGGCTGCATGCTCGTGACGGATCTCCTGAACGAGCAGCTTGCGGCTGCGTAGCTCGCATCGTCCCGGCGCAGCAGCGCCGTCCCTGCAGACCTGAAAGGAGAGTCAGAATGAAGCGCATTGTTCACACCGCGGTCGCCTTCTGCGCCGCGCTGGTCACGGCCAGCGCCGTCGCGCAAGTCCTGCCGAAGACTCACTTGCGCGTGGTCGGATCGATCTCGAACCTGCCGCAGTACAAGGACTTCGAGGTGCCGTTCTGGACCAAACACCTGCCGGAGCGCTCGGGCGGCGCGATCACGACCGAGATCAAGGGTTTCAATGAAATGGGGTTGAAGGGGCCCGAGGTTCTGCGCTTGATGGGGCAGGGCGTGGTCGAGATCGGCGCCACGGTCATCTCGTATCTCGCGGCGGACGATCCTGCCAACGAGATGGTCGACCTGGCGGGCTTGCTGCCGGACGTTGCCACCGCGCGCCGGGCCACCGAAGCGACCAAACCCGTCTACGCAAAGCTGTACCGAGAGAAGTTCAACGTCGAACTGCTCGGATTCGGCACGTACCCCGCGCAGGTCCTGTTCTGCAGCGGCGAGATCAGAGGTCTGACGGATATCAAGGGCAAGAAGGTCCGCGTGGCCGGGCGCTCCCTGTCCGAGCTCGTCGAAGCGCTGGGCGGCACGCCGGTGACGATGTCCTTCGGCGAGGTCGTTCCCGCGCTGCAGAACCGGACCGTCGACTGCGCGATCACCGGATCGCTGTCGGGCAACCTGGCCAAGTGGCATGAAGTCACGACGCACCTGCTCGCGCTGCCGCTGTCGTGGAACCAGATCGTCTATGCGATCAATGGCAAGACATGGCAGGGATACAAACCAGAGTTGCGCGCTTTCCTGAGCAAGGAGATCCAGCAGCTCGAGAAGGACGTGTGGGATGCGGCCGACACCTTCACCGTCCAGGGCTACGAGTGCAACGCCGGCACGGAAAAATGCACGATGGGGCAGAAAGGCAAGATGCGCATCGTGCAGCCGAGCGCAGCAGACAGGGAGCTGCTGCGCAAGGTGATCAACGAAGTCACGCTGCCGAAGTGGGCCGCGCGCTGCTCGCCGCAGTGTGTCGCCGACTTCAATGCGACCGTCGGCAAGGTCGCCGGCGTCAGCGCGAAGAAGTAGGCGCGGAGCGCCGCGGGACAAATGCCGGCGACGATGCGCACGCAGCTCGCCCTGGCGCTGCGGGCGGCGGAGCGCGGATCGGCGCTCGCCGCACTGGCCGGTGGGTGGCTGATCCTGGCAGCCGCGGCGCTGGTCGCCGTCGATGTCGCGCTGCGAAAGCTGGCGACGACGACGGTGGGCGGCGCCGACGAGCTGTCGGGCTATGCACTTGCCATCGGCTCGACCTGGTCATTCGCGTTCGTGATGTTGAACCGCGGCAACGTGCGCATCGATGCGCTGTACCAGTACCTGCCGCGGCGCGTCGCGGCCGTCTGCGACCTGCTCGCCGTGCTGGCGCTGCTTGCGTTCGCGAGCCTCGTCGCCTGGCACGGTTGGGGCGTGGTGAGCTACGCGTGGACGATCGGCTCGCGGTCGAACACGTCGCTGGCCGTGCCGCTGGCGGTGCCGCTGGCGCTGTGGTGGACGGGATACGCGTGGTTCGTGGCATGCGGGATCCTGCTGCTCGTGCGTTCGGTCATGGCGCTGGCCGCCGGCGATCTGGCTGCCGTCAACCGGTTGATCGGCGCGCGCTCGGCCCAGGAGGAGGCCGCCGACGAACTACAGGTCGCCACCGAAAGCCTCGGTTCGCGCGCATCGGCATCATGATCCCGACCGCGCTGATCACGCTGCTCGTGCTGATGGCGCTGGCCATTCCGGTGGCTGCATCGCTCGGCGTGCTGGGCATAGTGCTGGCGCAGCTCTTCGCGTTCCTGCCGGTTTCGAAGGCGGCCGGCGAAATCGCGTGGAGCTCGAGCAACGAGTTCCTGCTGGTCGCGTTGCCGATGTTCATCCTGCTCGGCGAGCTGCTGCTGCGCTCTGGGCTCGCCGAGCGAATGTACGGCGCGCTGGCGAAATGGCTTTCGTGGCTGCCGGGCGGGCTGATGCACTCGAACATCGCCGCGTGCGCGCTGTTCGCCGCCACCTCGGGCTCCAGCGTAGCCACCGCCGCCACGGTCGGAACCGTCGCGCTGCCGCAGGCGCGGCGCTACGGCTACAACGAACGGCTGTTCCTCGGCACGCTGGCGGCCGGCGGCACGCTCGGCATCCTGATCCCACCGTCGATCAACATGATCATCTACGCGGTGCTGACCAACACCTCGGTGCCGAAGCTGTATCTGGCCGGCATCGTCCCCGGCGTCCTGCTCGCGCTGGGTTTCATGCTGGTCGTTCTGATCGCTTGCGCTTTGCGACCCGCTTGGGGTGGACAGCGGATCGCGGCACCGCTCGCGGAGTGCATCGCGGGCCTGGTGCACCTGTTGCCTCCGCTCGGCCTGTTCCTCGTCGTCGTCGGTTCGATCTATGCCGGCATTGCCACGCCGACCGAGGCGGCTGCGCTTGGCGTGATGGCTGGTCTGGGGCTGGCCTGGTGGAACAAGGCGCTGAACTGGCGCATGCTGCGCGCGGCGCTGCTCGGAACGATGCGATCCACCGGAATGATCATGCTGATCATCGTCGCAGCGTACTTCCTGAACTTCGTGATGTCATCGATCGGATTGACGACTGCGCTCACCGACACGGTGCAGAGGCTTGGCCTGTCGAAGTGGGAAATGCTGATCGCCGTCATCGTGTTCTACGTCGTGCTGGGTTGCTTCATGGAGACGCTGTCGCTGATGATCACGACGATCCCCGTGATCGCGCCGGTCATGGCCGCGCTCGGTTTCGACATGATCTGGTTCGGCGTCGTGATCATCGTGCTCGTCGAAACGGCGCTGATCACACCCCCGGTCGGCCTCAATCTCTTCGTTGTGCACAACCTGCGGCCGAGCGGCTCGATGAACGACGTGATCCTTGGCGCGGTGCCGTTCGTTGTCGCATTGTTTGCGCTGCTTGCGGCGCTCGCCTTCTTTCCTGGATTGGCGCTGTGGCTTCCTTCGGTGATCTCCCAATGACTTCTCTCGTTTTTGACGTTTCAGGGGCACAAACGCTCGCGGTACAGGTGCGCGAACTGGTGATTGCCGGCTGGACCGGCCGCGACGCCGCTGCGATAGAGCATCACATCGAGGAGCTGGCGGCGCTGGGCATACCGCGGCCCTCTCAGGTTCCGCTGTACTACCGCGTCAGCAGCACATTGCTGACACAGGGCGACTCGATTGAAGTGCTCGGCGAAACCAGCTCGGGCGAAGCCGAGCCGGTGCTGATTCGCGCGAACGGACACTGGTGGCTCAGCGTCGGCTCCGATCACACCGACCGTAAGGTCGAGGCGTACTCGGTCGC
>JBFMFC010000007.1:58472-94106 GCA_040752195.1 Pseudomonadota bacterium
CGCATCGGCGCGCACGGCGAGGTCGAGCGGCCGCTCGACGAAGCGCGCGTTCGGGCGGATCTGCAGGCCGCGTACGCCGACGGGCTGCGCGCGTGCGCGATCGTGCTGATGCACGGCTACCGGTACACGCAGCACGAGGCGAGGGTCGCCGCGCTCGCGCGGGAAGTGGGTTTTCCGCAGGTGTCGGTGTCGCACCAGGTCAGTCCGCTGATGAAGCTCGTGGCGCGCGGCGACACGACCGTGGTCGATGCGTACCTGTCGCCGATCCTGCGCCGCTACGTCGAGCAGGTCGCCGCCGAGCTGCCCGGTGTGCGACTGCTCTTCATGCAGAGCAATGGGGGGCTCACGGACGCGCACCGCTTCCAGGGCAAGGACGCGATCCTGTCCGGCCCGGCGGGCGGAATCGTCGGCATGGTGCGCGCGAGCCTCGCCGCCGGCTTCGACCGCGTCATCGGCTTCGACATGGGCGGCACGTCGACCGACGTGTCGCACTACGCCGGCGAATACGAACGCGCCTTCGAGACGCTGGTGGCCGGCGTGCGGATGCGCGCGCCGATGATGAGCATCCACACGGTCGCCGCAGGCGGCGGCTCGATCCTGCATTTCGACGGCGCGCGGCTGCGCGTCGGCCCCGATTCCGCCGGCGCCAACCCGGGGCCGGCTTGCTATCGGCGCGGCGGGCCGCTGACCGTAACCGACGCGAACGTGATGCTCGGCCGCATCCAGCCGGCGTACTTTCCGCGGGTGTTCGGGCCGGGCGCCGACCAGCCGCTCGACGCCGACATCGTTCGCGCCAAGTTCACCGCGCTCGCCGCCGAGATCGGGCGCGCGACCGGGCAGCAGAAGTCGCCGGAGGAGGTCGCCGCCGGTTTCCTCGACATCGCCGTCGGCAACATGGCCGAGGCGATCAAGCGCATTTCGGTGCAGCGCGGCCATGACGTGACCCGGTACACGCTGACGGTGTTCGGCGGCGCCGGCGGTCAGCATGCATGCAGCGTGGCGGATGCGCTGGCGATGACGTCGATCTTCGCGCACCCGCTCGCCGGCGTGCTGTCGGCCTACGGCATGGGGCTCGCCGATCAGACCTCGATGCGCGAAGTGGCGGTCGAACTTCGCCTGACACCCGAGGCGATGCCGCAGGTCGCGCAGCGGCTCGATGCGCTCGCCGCCGAGGCGACGCGTGATCTGATTGACCAAGGCGTTCCGCGCGAACGCGTGCGCGTCGTGCGGCGCGTGCATCTGCGCTACGAGGGCACGGACTCCGCGCTGATCGTCCTCGACGGCGGCCTCGATGCGCTGCGCGCGCAGTTCGACGCCGCGTACGCGCAGCGCTACTCGTTCCTGATGCCCGACCGCGCGCTGGTGGTCGAAGCCGTGTCGGTCGAAGCGATCGGCGCCGGCGACACCGCCGAGGAATCGCAGTCCGCGCCGGCCGCCCGTGCGGGTGCCTTGCAGCCGGCGGCGCGCGTGCAGGCGTACTTCGACGGCCGCTGGCACGACACGCCGCTTTACGTACGCGCGGACACGCGACCGGGCGATGCGATCGACGGCCCCGCGATCATCGCCGAGGCCAATGCGACGACCGTCGTCGAGCCCGGCTGGCGGGCGCAGGTCACCGAGCGCGATCACGTCGTGCTCAGGCGGGTGGCCGCGCGCAAGCAGCGTAAGGCGATCGGCACGCAGGTCGACCCGGTGATGCTCGAGATCTTCAACAACCTGTTCATGTCGATCGCCGAGCAGATGGGGCTGCGGCTGCAGAACACGGCGTACTCGGTCAACATCAAGGAACGGCTAGACTTTTCCTGCGCGCTGTTCGACGTCGAGGGCAACCTGATCGCCAACGCGCCGCACATGCCGGTTCACCTCGGTTCGATGAGCGAATCGATCAAGACGGTGATGCGGGAGAACGCAGGCCGGATGACGCCCGGCGATGCGTACGTCGTCAACGATCCATACAACGGCGGCACCCACCTGCCGGACGTCACGGTGATCACGCCGGTGTTCGACCGTGCCGGCCGCGACATCCTGTTCTACGTCGGTTCGCGCGGACACCACGCCGACATCGGCGGCATCACGCCGGGCTCGATGCCGCCGTTTTCGAGAACGCTCGACGAGGAGGGCGTGCTCTTCACGAACTTCAAGCTCGTCGAAGGGCAGGGCGCCGATCGCCCGGGCCGGTTGAGAGAGCAGGAGTGCCTGAGTCTGCTGACCGGCGGGCCGTATCCCGCCCGCAATCCGCAGCAGAACCTCGCGGACCTGAAAGCGCAGATCGCCGCGAACGAAAAGGGACGCGAGGAGCTGCTGCGCATGGTCGACGAGTTCGGGCTGGACGTGGTCCGGGCCTACATGCGTCACGTGCAGGACAACGCCGAGGAGTCTGTGCGGCGCGTGATCACGGTGCTGCGCGACGGCCGCTTCGAGTATCAGCTCGACAACGGCGCGGTGATCAAGGTCGCGATCGCCGTCGACCGTGCGAGCCGTTCGGCGACGATCGACTTCACCGGCACGTCGGCGCAGCTTCCGAACAACTTCAACGCGCCATCGTCGATCAGCGTCGCCGCGGTGCTGTACGTGTTCCGCACGCTGGTCGACGACGAAATCCCGCTGAATGCAGGGTGCCTGAAGCCGTTGAAGATCGTCATTCCCGAGGGTTCGATGCTGGCGCCGCGCTACCCGGCGGCGGTCGTCGCCGGCAACGTCGAGACATCGAGCTGCATTACCAATGCGCTGTATGGCGCGCTCGGCGTGCTGGCTTCCGCGCAGGGGACGATGAACAACTTCACGTTTGGCAACGCGCGCTACCAGTACTACGAGACGATCGCGGGCGGTTCCGGCGCGGGCATCGTCGATCTGGCGGCCGGCGCCGATTCGAAGGAAGGGTTCGACGGTACCGACGTCGTGCAGACGCACATGACCAACTCGCGGCTGACCGATCCCGAGGTGCTCGAGTTCCGTTTTCCGGTCCGGCTCGAAAGCTATGAGATCCGGCACGGTTCGGGCGGACGCGGGCGCTGGCACGGCGGCAGCGGCGGCACCCGGCGCGTTCGCTTTCTCGAGGCGATGACGGCGTCGATCCTGTCGAACAATCGCGTGATCGCGCCTTTCGGCCTGGCCGGGGGAGAGTCCGGCCAGCGCGGCCGCAATCGCGTGATCCGTGCGGACGGGCGCGTCGAGGAGCTGCCCCACATCGGCAGCGTCGAAATGGCGCCGGGCGACGTGTTCGTCATCGACACGCCGGGCGGCGGAGGCTTCGGCCGCGCGGCTTAAGCCGGAATATCGCCGCGTCGCCGACGGCATTTCGCGGCTTCGTCGGGACGGGCGCACCGAATAATGACGGGCGACACTCGCTGGGACCCTCGATGAACGCGCCCGAAAAACTGCACGCCGGTTACGGCAGTGTGCTCGGCACACTTTCGATCTGTTACGCGCCACTGATCGACAAGAAGCGCAAGGCGATCGGCACGCGCCTGACGATGCTGTCGACGCGCGCGCAGGAGCGGCTGCAGATCGGGCGCGTCCTCGAGTCGCTGAACGCGGTGTGGCCCGATGCGTCGGCGCCCGTGCTGGTCGCGCCGCTCGACACGACGCTGGACGACTCCGCGTTCGAGTGGCAGAACCCGAAGAACGCGATCCTCGAGGTGCCGGCCGTCGCGCTGCGCGACCCCGAAGTGCAGGGCGCGGCGCAGCGTCTGTTCCGCGACGGCAAAAGGCTGGCGCTGCGCGGCCGGCCGGACGTGCCGCTGCCGCCCGCGCTGCTCGCCTGCTTCGAGTACGCGCTGATCCACCAGAACGAGGACCGCCGCAGAACCGCCGACGGCACGCCGGTCGCCGCCCCCGCGGGCGTCTCGCGCCGAATCCCGTTCATCGTCACCGGCGTACAGACCGTGGCCGATGTCGAGGCCGCGTTCGAGCGCGGCGCGACCGCCAGCGTGGGCTGGCCGCTCGACGACGCGCAGCACAGGCAGGTGCGCCCGCTACAACCCGGACAGGCGGTGGTGCTCGAACTGCTGCGGCTGGTGCGCGACGACGCCGAGTTGTCCAAGATCGACGCCACGCTCAAGCGCGATCCTGCGCTCGCCTTCAAGCTGCTGCGCCTGGTCAATTCGGCGGCGTTCGGGCTGCCCGTTCAGATCACCAGCTTCCAGCACGCGGTGATGATGCTGGGCTACAAGAAGATGATGCGCTGGCTGTCGCTGCTGCTGGCCACCGCATCGAAGGACGCGAACACCTTTCCGCTGATGCATGCGTCGATCCGGCGCGGCCTTTTCCTCGAGTATCTCGGGGCGAGCGACAGCGAAGCCGAGCTGCGCGACGAGCTGTTCATCACCGGCGCATTTTCGCTGCTCGACCGCATCACCGGCGCGCCGTTCGAACAGCTGTTCGAGCTGATCGCGTTGTCGGAGAACGTCGTCGACGCGATTGTGCGCCGGCGCGGGCCTTACGCGACGTATCTCGCGCTGATCGAAGCGATCGAGCGCTCCGACCCGATCGCGATCGGCAAGCACATCGAAGCGCTTGCGATCCCCGTCGCGGCGTGCAACCAGGCGCTGCTGCGCGCGATGTCGGCGGCGAACACGCTGGACCCCGATCTCTGATCCGTCGGCGGCGGGCAAGGTCGGCGCGCCTGCCTTCGGCAAGCGCAAGGCGCCGCCTATAATCCGCGCGCGCTCCGGATCGAAGCCCTTTCGCGTTGCGGAGCGCGCCCCGCCTCCGCATGAATCCTGCCGACACTTTTCTCGCGCTCGACGGCCCGAATGCGCTGTCGAGCTTCCGCGCAGCGCGGCTGCTCGAGCGCATCCGCGCGATCGAACCCGACGCGGCGGCGATCCGCGCGCGCCACGTCCACTTCGTCCATGCGATCGGTGCACTCGACGACGAGGCGCGCGCCCGCCTCGACGGATTGCTCGACTATGGCGAGCCGGCGGCGCCCGAGGCGGGGCACGCGGCGGCGTCCTGGCTCGTCGTGCCGCGGCTGGGCACGATTTCGCCGTGGGCGAGCAAGGCCACCGACATCGCTCGCAACTGCGGACTCGAACGCATCGCCCGAATCGAGCGCGGCACGCGCTACTCGCTGTCGCTGAGATCCGGCGCGCCGGGCGGACAGCGTGCGCTTTCAGTGGAGAGCGGTCGGCGCATCGCGGCGCTGCTGCACGACCGGATGACCGAAAGCGTGCTCGAACCGGACGCCGATCCGCGCACGCTGTTTCGCGAGCTGCCGGGCAAACCGATGCAGTCGGTTCCGCTGCAGGCCCAGGGACGCGCAGCGCTCGAAAAAGCGAACGTCGAGATGGGGCTCGCGCTGTCGGACGACGAGATCGATTACCTCGTCGACGCGTATCGCGCGATGCGGCGCGACCCGACGGATGTCGAGCTGATGATGTTCGCGCAGGCGAATTCGGAGCACTGCCGGCACAAGATCTTCAACGCACGCTGGACGATCGACGGTCAGCCGCGCGAAGAATCGCTGTTCGGCATGGTCCGCGCGACCCACGCCGCCGCACCGCAAGGGACGGTCGTCGCGTACAAGGACAACGCGGCCGTGATCGAAGGGCGAGTCGCGCGCCGCTTGTACCCGCGCAGCGACCACGCGCACGGTGCCGTCGGCACCGAGTACGTCGCACACGACGAGCCGACACACACGGTATTCAAGGTCGAGACGCACAACCACCCGACCGCGATTTCGCCGTTTCCGGGTGCCGCCACCGGAGCGGGCGGCGAGATCCGCGACGAAGGCGCGACCGGCCGCGGCGCGAAGCCAAAGGCGGGGCTGTGCGGCTTCAGCGTGTCGCACCTGCGGCTGCCCGGTGCCCGACGCGCATGGGAAAACGACGGCGACGTCACGCGCGGCGAACGCACGGACCGCGATTACGGCTTTCCGTCGCGCATCGCCGACGCGCTCGCGATCATGATCGAAGGGCCGGTCGGCGCCGCTTCGTTCAACAACGAGTTCGGTCGGCCGAATCTGCTCGGCTACTTCCGCGCGTACGAGCAGAACGTGGCGGGGAGCCGCTACGGCTATCACAAGCCGATCATGATCGCGGGCGGAATCGGCAACATCCGCGCCGACCAGACGACCAAGTGCGATCTGCCCGAAGGCACGTTGCTGATCCAGCTCGGCGGGCCGGGCATGCGAATCGGCCTGGGCGGCGGAGCGGCTTCGAGTCTGGGTGCGGGCGTGAACATCGAGCAGCTCGACTTCGACTCGGTGCAGCGCGGCAACGCCGAGATGCAACGCCGCGCGCAGGAAGTCATCGACCGCTGCTGGTCGCTCGGCGGGGCCAATCCGATCCTCAGCATCCACGACGTCGGCGCGGGCGGACTGTCGAACGCGATGCCGGAGCTCGCCGACAGCGCGGGCAAGGGCGCGCGCTTCGACTTGGCCAAGGTGCCCGTCGAGGAAAGCGGGATGAGCCCGCTCGAGATCTGGTGCAACGAGTCGCAGGAGCGCTACGCGCTGGCCATCGCCCCCGACCGGCTGGCCGGCTTCGACTGGTTGTGCAGGCGCGAGCGTTGCCCGTACGCGGTGATCGGAACCATCGTCGACGACGGCCGGCTCGTCGTCGAGCGGGAAGGCGAGCCGCCTGCGGTCGACATGCCGATGAACGTACTGCTCGGCAAGCCGCCGAAGATGCACCGCGACGTGACGCATGTCGCGCGCGCGCTGCCGACGATCGACACGAGCGGATTCGATCTGGCGCAGGTCGCGTTCGACGTGCTGCGCCACCCGACCGTGGCGAACAAGAGCTTCCTGATCACGATCGGCGATCGCTCGGTCGGCGGACTGAACTGCCGCGATCCGATGGTCGGCCCGTGGCAGGTGCCGGTCGCGGACTGCGCGGTGGCATTGCTCGACTTCGAGGGTTACGCGGGCGAGGCGATGGCGATGGGCGAGCGCACGCCGGTGGCGGTGATCGACTCGGCGGCCGCGTCGCGCATGGCGATCGGCGAAGCGCTGACCAATCTGGCGGCAGCCGACATCGAGCTGGCGCGCGTGAAACTGTCGGCTAACTGGATGGCCGCGTGCGGCGAGCCCGGCGAGGATGCCGCGCTGTTCGACGCAGTCGCCGCGGCGAGCCGCTTGTGCCGGGAACTCGGGATCAGCATCCCCGTCGGAAAGGATTCGCTGTCGATGAAGACGGCGTGGCGCGACGGCGCCGACGACAAGCTCGTCGCGTCGCCGGTGTCGCTGATCGTCTCCGCGTGCGCCCCGGTCGACGACGTGCGGCGCACCCTGACGCCGCAGCTACGCACCGATTCGGGCGACACCGTGCTCATGCTGATCGATCTGTCGGCCGGCCGGCAGCGGCTGGGCGCCTCGATCTTCGCGCAGGTCACCGGGCAGATCGGCAACGATGCGCCGGATCTGGACGATCCCGACCGGCTCGCTGCCGCGATCCGCGCAGTGCGCAAGCTGGCGAACGAAGGCAAGGTGCTGGCGTATCACGACCGGTCCGACGGCGGACTGTTCGCTGCGGTCTGCGAGATGGCGTTCGCCGGCCACTGCGGCGTGACGCTGAACATCGACATCCTCGCGATGGATCCGGTCGCTTCCGACTGGGGCGACTTCAAGGTGCGGACCGAGCAGGTCGCCGTTCGGCGCGACGAGTTCACGCTGCGCGCGCTGTTCAACGAAGAGCTGGGCATCGTGCTGCAGGTCCGTGCGGGAGAAGCGGGCGAGGTGATGAACGCGCTGCGCGCCGAAGGTCTGGGCGCGATCTCGCATGTGATCGGCAAGCCGAACGATCGGGATTCGATCGAGATCTGGCGCGATGCGAAAGCGGTGTTTTCGCAGTCGCGCGTCGCGCTCCAGAAGGCATGGAGCGAGGTGTCGTGGCGGATCGCCCGGCTGCGCGACCACCCGGATTGCGCCGACGCCGAGTACGCGCGCATCGATGATGCGGACGATCGCGGTCTGTCGATGCAGCTGACGTTCGATCCGGCCGAGGACATCGCCGCGCCGTTCGTCGCGACCGGCGCGCGGCCGCGCGTGGCGATCCTGCGCGAACAGGGCGTCAACAGCCAGTACGAGATGGCGAGCGCGCTCGACCGTGCCGGCTTCGTCGCGGTCGACGTGCACATGACCGATCTGCTCGCCGGGCGCGCGTCGCTTACGGACTTCAAGGGGTTTGCCGCGTGCGGCGGCTTCTCCTATGGAGACGTGCTGGGCGGCGGCGGGGGCTGGGCCAAGACGATTCTGCACAACCCGAAGCTCGCGGAGCAGTTCGCGACGTTCTTCGGCAGAGGCGACACCTTCGCGCTCGGGGTGTGCAACGGCTGCCAGATGATGAGCCAGCTTTCGATGATGATCCCCGGCGCGCGGCACTGGCCGCGGTTCGAGCGCAACGCGTCGGAGCAGTTCGAAGGACGGCTCGTCATGGTCGAGGTGGTCGAATCGCCTTCGATCTTCTTTGCCGGGATGGCCGGCAGCCGGATGCCGATCGCCAACGCACACGGGGAAGGCCGCGCGGTGTTCCGCAGCGAGGAAGACCGCGCGCGAGCGCTGGTCGCGGTGCGCTACGTCGACTCGCAGGGGCGGCCGACCGAACGCTATCCGTACAACCCGAACGGCTCGCCCGGCGGCATCACGGGGCTGACCACGCCCGATGGCCGCTTTACGATCCTGATGCCGCATCCGGAGCGGGTGCGGCGAACGGTGCAGATGTCGTGGCAGCCGCCGGGGCTCGGCGAAGACTCGCCGTGGATGCGGATGTTTCGCAATGCGCGGCGCTGGCTAGGCTGAACGACCCAAGGGCGCGGGATCTTCCGACGGCGCGATGTTGGGCAAACTCGGGGGACGGCTTCCCATGCAGGGCAGCGCTTAGGCCCTGAAATCGGGGCATCGAAGAAAGGATGAAAACGATGATCAAACGCACGCACTGGCTCATCGGCGTCGCGGTGGCGGCGGCGTTCGCGGCGCAGCCGGCGTACGCGCAGGTCGGCCGCGCAGCACAGGCGGACGGCTGGGGGACGTTCCTCGGCGCGTCCATCGGCGACAGCGACTACGACACGGGATTCAAGTTGTTCGCTGGACAGCAGTTCCACCGGAACTTCGCGTGGGAGGTCCAGTACACCAACTTCGGCGATCGGACCGAGCGCCGTTTCGGCACGTTCGTCGATGCGGAAGCGTGGGCTCTGGGCGGCTCGCTGGTCGGGCTGCTGCCGGTCAGCCCGGACTTCTCCCTGTTCGGCAAGCTCGGCGCGCACTACACGAAGGTCAGGTACTCCGCGCCTGGCATCTCGTCGTCCGATTCGAACGTCGACCTCGGCATCGGCGCGGGGTTGTCGTATCGGCTGACGTCGCAACTGACGCTGCGCGCCGAAATCGAGGACATCGGCGACCCGGGCGAAATGGTCAGCGTCGGGCTGCAGTTCCGCTTCTGACCGGCCCGACAGCAAAGCAAAGGGGGCGCCGCGGCGCCCCCTTCGTGTTCTTTGCGATCGGCCCGTGTGCAGCGGCGACGGACCGGCGATGGCTTACTGCACCTTCGCGTTCTTGCGCAGTCCCTCGACGAACGCCTGCACACGCTGCTGCTGAAGCGCTTCGCGGATCTGGCCCTGCACCTGCGCCAGCGGCGGGAACTGCGTGTCGCGCACGTCGTCGAGGCGGATCACGTGCCAGCCGAATTGCGTCTGCACGGGCGTCTCGGTGAACTTGCCCTTCTCCAGCTTGACCATCGCCTCGGAAAACGGCTTGACGTAAGCGTCGGGGCCGGCCCAGTCGAGATCGCCGCCGTTGTTCGCCGAGCCCGGATCCTTCGACTTCTTGGCCAGCTCCTCGAACTTCGCGCCTTTTTTCAGCTCGGCGACGATCGCCTTGGCTTCGTCTTCCTTCTCGACGAGGATGTGACGCGCGCGGTATTCCTTGCTGCCCGCCGCCTGCTTCTGTTTCTCGTACTCGGCCTGGATCTGCGCGTCGGTAATCGGGTTCTTCTGCAGTTCGTCGCGCATCAGCGCCTGGATCAGCGTGTTCTGCCGTTGCACGTCGAGCTGGAACTTGACCTCGGGTTTCTCGGCCAGGCCGCGCTTCTGCGCTTCCTGCAGGAAGACCTCGCGGCGGATCAGCTCCTCCTTGATCATCTTGCGCAGCTCGGGCGTGTCCTGCTGGCCCTGCTGCTGGAGCTGCTTGACCCAGGCGTCTTCACGGGCCTTGGGAATCGGGCGGTTGTTGACGACCGCGATGTTCTGCGCCAACACGGCGCCGCTGGCCAGTGCGGCCAGCGAGAATGCAACGATACGCATCATGACTTCGACTTTCCTTCGGGGGTTCGGGACCGGCTCGCGCCGTCCTCGCCAGGCGCCAGCAGTACGAGCGAAAGCGCGTGAACTTCGCGCTTCATGAGGTCTTCGAGGGCATCATACACGAGGCGATGGCGCTCCACGCGCGGCACCCCTTCGAACTTCGGGCTGACGAGGTGCACGCGATAGTGCCCGCCGCCGCTCGCGGCGCCTTCGTGGCCGGCATGCAGCGCGCTTTCGTCCTCGATCCGCAACGAAAGCGGCTCGAGCGAGCGTTCGAGCCGCTCGCGGATCCGCGCAACGGTGCCCTCAGGCATCGGGCGCCTCCTTCATATGGCGCGCCAGCCACACGCCCATGGCCAGCGTAAACGCCACGGTGATCCCCATCAGGCCGAACAGCTTGAAGCTCACCCAGGTGTCGGTCGGAAAGTTGAACGCGACGTACAGGTTGAGGGCACCCATCGCGGCGAAGAACCCGGCCCACACCCATAGCAGCTTATCCCACACGGGATCGGGCAGCTCGAGCTGCTTGCCGAGCAGGCTGCGGACGAAATTCCTTCGCGCGAGTACGCGGCCGACGACGAGGATCGCGCCGAACAACCAGTACAGGATCGACGGTTTCCACTTGATGAAAGTCTCGTCGTGCAGCCAGATCGTCGCCCCACCGAAGACGACGATGACCGCGACTGAGATCCACAGCATCGGATCGACCTTGCGTTTGTGCGCGAGCTGCCAGCCGACCTGTGCCAGCGACGCCGCGATCGCCAGAGCCGTGGCGAGCAGGATCGGCGCCTGACCCGCGGGGACCGCGCCGTCGGCGACCAGCGCGCCGAGCCAGCGATCCGCCAGCGCAGCCGAGGCGTCCGGAAACGCCTGCGCGACCTTGTAGCTCGCGAAGAACAGGATGACGGGAAGCAGATCGAACAGCAGTTTCAAGCGGGTTCCTGCAGGCTGGCGGGCGAGGTGAGCGCAGGCCATTGTAGCTGCGGGCGCTTGTACACTTGGCGTGGAAGCTCACAACCAGATTGGACAAGAGGAGACGAGACATGCTTCAGGGCCTGATGATGCAGATGCCGCTGGCGATCTCGTCGCTGATCCGGCATGCGGACCGGCATCACGGCGACGTCGAGATCGTCTCGCGGCGGGTCGAAGGTGACATCCACCGCTACACCTACCGCGACCTGCATCGCCGCGCACGCCAGATGGCCAATGCGCTCAAGGGGCTGGACGTCAAGCTGAGCGACCGCATTGCGACACTCGCGTGGAACGGCTATCGGCACATGGAGCTGTACTTCGCCGTTTCGGGCGCGGGCAGCGTGCTGCACACGATCAATCCGCGGCTGCACCCGGAGCAGATCGCATGGATCGCCAACCACGCCGAGGACAGTTACCTGTTCTTCGACCTGACCTTCCTGCCGATCGTCGAGGCCATCGCCGGTCATTGCCGGACGATCAAGGGCTACGTTGCGATGGCCGACCGCACGAAGATGCCCGCGCAGTCGAAGGTGTCCAACCTGATCTGCTATGAGGACCTGATCGACAGCCATTCGGATCACTACGACTGGCCCGAGTTCGACGAGAACCTCGCCTCGTCGATGTGCTACACGTCCGGCACCACCGGCAACCCGAAGGGCGTCGTCTACAGCCATCGCTCGACGATCCTGCACACCTACGCCGCGGCGTTGCCCGACGCGCTGAACCTGTCGGCGCGCGACGTGATCCTTCCAGTCGTGCCGATGTTCCACGTCAACGCTTGGGGTCTGCCCTATGCCGCACCGATGGTCGGCGCCAAGATCGTCCTGCCGGGGCCGAACCTCGACGGAAAGTCGCTGTACGAGCTGTTCGAAGCCGAGCAGGTCACCTGCTCGGCGGGCGTGCCGACCGTATGGCAGGGGCTGCTCGCGTATGTCGAGTCGAACAACCTGAAGTTCTCGACGATGAAGCGCACCGTGATCGGCGGCTCGGCCTGCCCGCCCGCGATGCTGCGCACGTTCGAAGAGAAGTACGGCGTCCAGGTGCTGCACGCCTGGGGGATGACCGAAATGAGCCCGCTCGGCACGGCGTGCACGCTCAAAGCGAAGCACCTGCGGATGCCGCCCGAGCAGCGCTACCAGACGCAGTACAAACAGGGGCGCGTGATCTTCGGCGTCGACATGCGCATCGTCGGCGACGACGGCGGCGACCTGCCTTGGGACGGCAAGGCTTTCGGAGACCTGCTGGTTCGCGGCCCGTGGGTGCTGCGCGAGTACTACAAGGGCGAAGGCGGCAACCCGTTGGTCAAGGACGCGGAAGGCCGCACCTGGTTTCCGACCGGCGACGTTTCGACGATCGACCCGGATGGCTACATGCAGATCACCGACCGCAGCAAGGACGTGATCAAGTCGGGAGGCGAGTGGATCAGCTCGATCGACATCGAAAACATTGCCATGTCGCATCCGGCGGTCGCAATGGCCGCCTGCATTGCCGCCAAACATCCCAAATGGGACGAGCGACCCTTGCTGGTGGTCGTGCGCAAGCCGAACGCCGAGCTCAACCGCGAGCAGCTGCTGGCGCACTTCGAGGGCAAGGTCGCCAAGTGGCAGATTCCCGACGATGTCGTCTTCGTCGACTCGATTCCGCTCGGCGCCACCGGAAAGATGCTCAAGGCCAAACTGCGTGAGCAGTTCAAGGACTACAAATTGCCGACGGCCTGACCTCGTCTTGCCGCCGGCCCCCGGCTAAAGGTATTCTGAGCGCGCACAAGAACATCACCGAGGAGATTGAGAATGGTTCGCATGGCGACGAAGTGGCTGCTGCCGGCTGTGCTCGCGCTGCTGGCGGCAGGAAGTGTCTTGGCGCAGGGCAAGGGCCGCACCGCGCCCGAACAAACCGTCAAGATCGCGTTCATGGATCCGCTGTCGGGGCCGTTCGCCGCCGTCGGGCAGGCCATTCTGAAGCACTTCCAGTACTCGGCCGAGATCGTCAACGCGAAACAGCTCGCCGGGCCGGGCGTCAAGTTCGAGATCGTTCCGTTCGACAACAAGGGCTCGCCGCAGGAGTCGCTGACGCTGCTGCGCTCGATCATCGACCAGGGCATCCACTACGTGACGCAGGGCAACGGCTCGCACGTTGCGATCCCGCTGTCGGATGCGATCGCCAAGCACAACGAGCGCAACCCCGGCCAGGCGATCGTCTACCTGAACTACGCCGCGGTCGACCCGGATCTGACCAACAGCAAGTGCAATTTCTGGCACTTCCGCTTCGACGCCAACACCGACATGAAGATGGAGGCGTTGACGGAGTACATGAAGGACCGGCCCGAGATCAAGAGCGTCTACCTGATCAACCAGAACTACTCGCACGGCCATCAGGTCTCGCGCGTGGCCAAGGAACTGCTTGCGCGCAAGCGGCCCGACATCAAGATCGTCGGCGATGACCTCCACCCGCTCGGGCAGGTGCGCGATTTCTCGCCGTACATCGCCAAGATCCGCGCTTCCGGCGCCGACGCCGTGATCACCGGCAATTGGGGCACCGACCTGACGTTGCTCGTGCGCGCCGCGCGCGACGCCGGTCTGAACGTGAACTTCTACACCTACTACGCGGGCGTCACCGGCACGCCGACCGCGATGGGCCCCGCCGGCGCCGACCGCGTGCGCCAGGTCTCGTACTGGCATCCCAACATCGAGAAGTACCCGGGCGAGGACATCTACCTCGGCTTCAAGAAGAAGTTCGGCGAAGACTGGTACACGCTCGCCGCGTACACGTCGATGACGATGCTCGCCGAGGCGATCAAGCGCGCGAAATCCACCGACCCGCTGCGCGTCGCGTACACGATGGAAGGCTTGAAGATGCCCAGTGTCATGGGCGAGATCGAGATGCGGGCGAGCGATCATCAGCTGCAGCAGCCGTTGTTCATCTCGACCTGGGTCAAGGCGGGCGGCGCGGTCAAGTACGACACGGAGAAGACCGGTTACGGCTTCAAGACCGAGCGGGCCTTCCCGACTTACGTCGCTTCGCAACCGACGAGCTGCAACATGCAGCGCCCACCGCGTCCGCAATAGCGCGCGGCCGCGGCCGCGCCGACCGCAACGGCCCCGCGCGACGGGGCCGTTTTTTGCGTCCGCCGCGCAGTTACGCTCCGTGAACCTCGAGTTCGCCCTGATCCAGCTGCTGAACGGCGTCAGCTACGGGCTGCTGCTGTTCATGCTGTCCTCGGGTCTGACGCTGATCTTCTCGATGATGGGCGTGCTGAACTTCGCGCACGCCAGCTTCTACATGATCGGCGCCTACCTCGCTTACCAGATCAGCAAGTGGATCGGTTACTGGCCGGCGCTCGTGATCGCTCCGCTCGCGGTCGGGCTGATCGGTGCGCTGATCGAACGCTGGGGACTGCGGCGCGTCCACAAGTGGGGACACGTTCCCGAGCTGCTGTTCACGTTCGGTCTGTCGTACATCATCGTCGAACTGGTGCAGGTGATCTGGGGCCGCGCCGCGGTGCCGTACGCCGTGCCCGCCGCGCTCGATGGGCCGATCGACTGGCTGGCCGATCTCGGCATCACGTTTCCCGAATATCGCGCGTTCATGATGCTCGTCGCGGTGCTGATGCTGGCGGCGCTGTATCTGCTGCTGACGCGCACGCGGATCGGGCTGGTGATCCAGGCGGCGCTCACGCACCCGCATCAGGTCGAAGCACTCGGCCACAACGTGCCGCGCGTGTTCATGCTGGTGTTCGGCGGCGGCTGCGCGTTGGCGGGGCTCGCGGGCGTGATCGGCGGCAACGCTTTCGTCACGCAGCCGGCGATGGCGGCCGAACTCGGCGCGATCATCTTCGTCGTGATCGTCGTCGGCGGCATGGGGTCGCTCGCCGGCGCTTTCGTCGCATCGCTCGCGATCGGCGTGATGCAGACCTTCGCGGTCGCTTCCGACGCGTCGCTATCGGGGCTCGCCGGCCTCGTCGGCTTCACGGTGACGCCGCAGACCTTCGGGTACAGCGTGTGGAAGCTGACGGTGGCGCAGGTCGCACCCGTGCTACCTTTCCTGCTGCTGGTGCTGATCCTGATCGTCCGGCCGAAGGGCCTGATGGGAACGCGCGAGGACTGACGCATGGGTCCCGGCCCGCTGCGGTACCAGCCGATCAATCTGGGTCGATGGGTGATCTGGGGGTTCACCGCGTTCCTGTTCGTCGTGCTGCCGCTGGTGCTCGACCAGGGCTTCGCGCGCACGCTGATGTCGCAAATGGCGATCATGATCGTGTTCGCGTTGAGCTACAACATGCTGCTCGGCCAGAGCGGCATGCTGAGCTTCGGCCACGCGGTGTATTCGGGACTCGGCGCGTACTTCGCGATCCACGCGCTGAACATGATCGCGAAAGGCGAGTTGCCGTGGCCGGTGTCGCTGCTGCCGTTGATCGGCGGGCTGGCCGGAGCGTTCTTCGGCGTGATCTTCGGTTACGTGACGACGAAGAAGGCGGGAACGCCGTTCGCGATGATCACGCTGGGCATCGGCGAGATGGTGTTCGCCGCGTCGCTGATGTTCCCCGGCTTCTTCGGCGGCGAGGCGGGCATCAACGGCAATCGCACGGTCGGCGGCAACTTTCTCGGCATTCCGGGGCTGACCTTCGGCCCCGACCTGCAGGTCTACTACCTGATCGCCGCATGGTGCTTCACCTGCATGGTCGCGATGTTCGCGTTGACGCACACGCCGCTCGGGCGGATGGCCAACGCCGTTCGCGACAACCCGGAGCGCGCCGAGTTCATCGGCTACAACACGCAGCGCGTGCGCTGGTTCATGCTGATCCTGTCGGGCTTCTTCGCCGGTATCGCCGGAGGGCTGTCGGCGATCAACTTCGAGATCGTCACGGCGGAGAACGTCAGCGCGATCCGCTCCGGCGGCGTGCTGCTGGCGGCGTTCATCGGCGGGGTCGCGTTTTTCTTCGGTCCGATCCTCGGCGCGATCGTGTTCAGCTTCTTCGCCATCGCGCTGTCCGAGTACACGAAGGCGTGGCAACTTTATCTCGGCGTGTTCTTCGTGTTGATCGTGATGTACGCACCGGGCGGGCTGTCGAGCCTGCTTCTGATGAACCTGCGCGTGCTGAAGTTCCGCAAGTTCAAGCGGCTGCTCGACCCGTACTTCGGCGTGATCGTCGCCGCGCTCGCGCTCGCTTTCGGCGTCGTGCTGATGATCGAGATGACCTACCACTTGACCCTGGACATCGCGCTCGGGCCGGTCGTGACGATTTTCGGTTTCCCGTACGACACCGGCAGGCCGGAGGCGTGGGCTTTCGCCGCGTCGGTCGTCGTCGGCGGCGCGCTCGCGTTCGAGTACATGCGACGCCGCTTCAAGGCCGAATGGGACCAGGTCCAGATCGAGATCGAGGACTGGATCCGCGACAACCCGGAGGGCTGAGTTGACCGCGCCCGCACTCGAACTCGTCGACGTCCGCAAGAGCTTCGGAAGGACGGAGATCATCCGCGGCATCAGCCTGTCGATCGCGGCCGGCGAGCGGCACGCGATCATCGGCCCGAACGGCGCCGGCAAATCGACGCTGTTCAATCTGATCAGCGGCCGCTTTCCCGTCAGCAGCGGAACGATCCGCCTCAACGGCCAGGACATCACGCGAAAGAAGCCGTACGAGATCAATCGCCTCGGCCTGTCGCGCAGCTTCCAGATCACCAACATCTTTCACCGGCTCACGGTGTTCGAGAACCTGCGCTGTTCGGTGCTGTGGTCGCTCGGCTACCGGTATTCCTTCTGGCACAACCTGAACAAGCTCGCAGACGCCGAGGAGCGCGCCGAGGACATCCTGCGCCGGATCGGCCTGCGTCGACGGCGCAACACGCCCGCGGGGCTGCTGACCTACGCCGAGCAGCGCGCCCTTGAGCTCGGGATCACGATTGCCGGCGGCGCGAACGTGATCCTGCTCGACGAGCCGACCTCCGGTATGAGCCGCAGCGAAACGGCGAATGCGGTCGCGCTGATCCGCGAGGTCACCCAAGGCAAGACGCTGGTGATGGTCGAACACGACATGAGCGTCGTCTTCGGGCTGGCCGATGTCGTGTCGGTGGTCGTCTACGGCGAGGTGATCGCCTCCGGGCCGCCGGCCCGGATCCGCGCCGACGCGAAGGTGAAAGAGGCGTACCTCGGGCAGCATGCCGACGCTGCATGAGCGGTGACAATCGATGAGTGTGCACCACATGGACACGGCAGACATGGAGATAGGGACGGGAGCCGGCGCGTTTCTTCCTACTCGGCGTTCTCCGGTGTCTCGGTGTCTGAAACCGGCGTTTCGAAGCGGTCCGGCCTGATGCTCGAAGTCAGCAACCTGCAGGCCTACTACGGCAAGAGCCACGTGCTGCACGGGGTCGATCTGCGCGTGGGGCAGGGCGAGATCGTCAGCCTGCTCGGGCGCAACGGCGTCGGCCGCTCGACGACGGCCAAGGCGATCATGGGTCTGGTCGACTGCACGGGGCGCGTCGTCTTCAAGGGCAGGGACCTGACGCGGCTGAAGACCTACGAGATCGCACAACTCGGCGTCGGCTACGTGCCGGAGAGCCGCGACGTCTTTCCTACGCTGACGGTCGCGGAGAACCTCCGGCTCGGTCTGAAAGACAACGGGCCCGGGCGCTGGACCTACGAGGACATGTACGCGCTGTTCCCGCGCCTGCGGGAAAGGCAGCACACGCAGGCCGGCGTACTGTCCGGCGGCGAGCAGCAGATGCTGACGCTGGCGCGCACGATGATGGGCGACCCGGAGCTGGTCATCATCGATGAGCCCACCGAAGGGCTCGCGCCGCTGATCGTCGAGATGGTCGCCAACTTCCTGCGCGCGCTCAAGGAACGCGGCATCTCGATCCTGCTGATCGAACAGAAGCTGACCATCGCGTTGCAGATTTCACAACGAATCTACGTGATGGGTCACGGCCACATGGTCTTCGAGGGCACGCCGGAGGATCTGAGGAGCAACAAGCTGATCCGCCAGGAGTGGCTCGAAGTGTGACGGGGAGGATGAAGTGACGACGTGGTACGAAGTGCGCGGCGACGTGGCCGTGCTGCAGATCGACAACCCGCCCGTGAACGGGCTCGGCCATGCGACGCGCAAGGCGCTGGTGGAAGGCATCGAGCGCGCGCTGGGCGACGCCAAGGTCAAGGCGATCGTGATCACCGGTACCGGCAAGGTGTTCTCCGGCGGCGCCGACATCCGCGAGTTCAACACGCCCGCGGCGATGGCCGAACCCGCGTTGCTGCAGGTCATCTCCGCGGTCGAAGCGTCGCCCAAGCCGGTGATCGCCGCGATCAACGGCGTCTGCATGGGCGGCGGGCTCGAGCTTGCGCTCGGTTGCCACTACCGAGTTGCCACGCCGCAGGCTTCGATGGCGCTGCCCGAGGTCAAGCTCGGCATCCTGCCGGGGGCCGGCGGCACACAGCGGCTGCCGCGCGCGATCGGCGTCGAAAAGGCGCTGCGCATGATCACCACCGGTGAGCCGATCGGCGCCGACGAGGCACTGAAGTCGGGGCTGGTCGTGCGCATCGTGCCGGACACGACGTTCCAGGGCGTGCTCGACTTCGCGCACGAGGTCGTCGGGCACACGAGCCATCCGAAGCTGCGCGACGCCAAGGCCGCATTGCCGCCGGACGCGGACCCCGCGGCCTTCTTCAAGGCGGCGCGCGAACGGGTCGCGCAGGCTTCGCGCGGGCTGACCGCGCCGCTGAAGTGCGTCGACGCCGTCGAAGCCGCCGCGCTGCGTCCGTTCGACGAAGGCATCCGCATCGAGCGAGCGCTGTTCGTCGAACTGGTGCAGTCGGCCGAGTCGAAAGCGTTGCGCCACGCGTTCTTCGCCGAGCGCACCGCGGCGAAGATCCCGGACGTGCCGGAAGACACGCCGACGCGGCCGGTCCGGACCGCGGCAGTGATCGGCTTCGGCACGATGGGCGGCGGTATCGCGATGAGCTTCGCGAACGCGGGCATCCCCGTCCGCGTGCTCGAGATGAAGCGCGAAGCGCTCGACAAGGGGCTCGCCGCCTGCCGTCGCAACTGGGAGGCGACCGCGAAAAAGGGCCGGCTGACGATGGACGAGGTCGAGCGCCGAATGGCGCTGCTCACACCGACGCTGAAGTACGAGGACCTGGCCGACGCCGACATCGTGATCGAGGCGGTGTTCGAGGACATGAAGGTCAAGCAGGAGGTCTTCCGCGCGCTCGACCGCGTGATGAAGCCGGGCGCGATCCTCGCGACCAACACGTCGACTCTCGACGTCGACGCGATCGCCGCGGTCACCCGGCGCCCGCAAGACGTGATCGGAACGCATTTCTTCAGCCCGGCCAACGTGATGCGGCTGCTCGAAGTCGTTCGCGCGAAGAAGACCGGCAAGGACGTTCTGGCGACCGTAGTGCAACTGGCGAAGCGTCTGAAGAAGGTCGCGGTCGTTTCGGGCGTGTGCGACGGCTTCATCGGCAACCGGATGCTCGAGCAGTACGTGCGGCAGTCGCTGTTCCTGGTCGACGAAGGCGCCAGCCCGCAGCGGATCGACGCGGCGCTCACGAAGTTCGGCATGGCGATGGGGCCGTTCACGATGTACGACATGGCCGGCATGGACATCGGTTACGCGATCCGGCAGCGCCGCTACGTCGAGAAGCCGCACATCACCTACTCGAGGCTCGCCGACCGCGTGGTCGAGGCCGGCCGGCTCGGCCAGAAGACCGGCAAGGGCTGGTACCGCTACGAACTTCCGGACCGCACGCCGCGCCCCGACCCGGAGATCGACGCGATGATCGACGCGTATCGCAAGGAGATCGGCATCGTGCCGCGCGCGATCTCCGACGAGGAGATCGTCGGCCGCTGCATCTATGCGCTGGTCAACGAGGGCGCGAAGATTCTCGCGGAAGGTATCGCGCTGCGCGCGAGCGACATCGACGTGGTCTACCTGGCGGGCTACGGCTTTCCTGCGGCGAAGGGCGGGCCGATGTATTACGCGCAGTCGGTCGGTTTCGACAACGTGATCGCGTCGATGCGGCAGTACGCGGCCAATCCGCACGGGGACCCCAGATTCTGGGAGCCCGCGCCGCTGCTCGTCGAGGCGGCGAGGGCGGGGCGCTGGCCGAAGTAGCGGGGCCGAGCGATGACCGAGCGGCTCGTCGCGCGCCGCGACATCGAGTTCCTGCTGTACGACTGGCTCGACGTGGAGTCGCTGTGCGCCAGGCCGCGCTATCGCGAGCACTCGCGGCAGACCTTCGACGCCGCGCTCGATCTGGCGGAGCGCATCGCGACCGAGAAGTTCGCGCCTCACAACCGCGCGTCGGACCTCGCCGAACCGCGTTTCGACGGCGAGCGCGTGCAGCTGATCCCCGAGATCGGCGAGGCGCTCAAGGCCTTCATCGACGCCGGACTGATGGCGGCGGAGCACGACGAAGAGTTCGGCGGCATGCAGCTGCCGCTGACTGTCGTGAAAGCGTGCTTCGCGTACTTCAAGGCGGCCAACGTCGCCACGGCCGCATACCCGTTCCTGACGATCGGCAACGCGAATCTGCTGCTCGCGCACGGCTCGCGAGCGCAGGTCGATGCGTTCGTGCGGCCGCAGCTCGCGGGACGCTTTTTCGGAACGATGTGCCTGTCGGAACCGCAGGCGGGCTCTTCGCTGTCGGACATCGCCACGCGGGCCGAGCCCGACGGCGAATCGCCGCTCGGTCCGCGTTACCGGCTGTTCGGCAACAAGATGTGGATCTCGGCCGGCGAACACGATCTCGCCGAGAACATCGTTCATCTGGTCCTGGCCAAGATCCCCGGCGCCGACGGCAAGCTCGTCCCCGGCGTGAAAGGCATTTCGCTGTTCGTCGTGCCCAAGTCCCTCGTGGCGCTGGCGGGCGAAGGCGCGTCGTCGCGCGTGACTCTCGGCGAGCGCAACGACGTCGTGCTCGCGGGACTGAACCACAAGATGGGCTATCGCGGCACGGTCAACACGCTGCTCAACTTCGGCGAAGGCAGGTTCAGACCGGAAGGGCGCGTCGGCGCAATCGGCTATCGGGTCGGCGAGCCGGGGCAGGGGCTCGCCGCCATGTTCCACATGATGAACGAGGCGCGGATCGGCGTCGGCCTCGGTGCGACGATGCTCGGTTATACGGGCTATCTGCACGCGCTCGACTACGCGCGCAACCGCCCGCAGGGACGCCCGATCGGTCGGGACGGAAAGGATCCCGCGAGCGCGCAGGTGCCGATCGTCGGCCATCCCGACGTCAAGCGGATGCTGCTCGCGCAGAAGAGCTACGTCGAGGGCGCGCTCGCGCTGAACCTGTACTGCGCGCGGCTGGTCGACGAGGAGAAGACCGGCGCAAGCGAAGACGCGCGGCGCGCGGCGACGCTGCTGCTCGACATTCTGACGCCGATCGCCAAGAGCTGGCCTTCGCAGTGGTGCCTCGCCGCCAATGATCTCGCGATCCAGGTGCACGGCGGCTACGGGTACACGCGCGACTATCCGGTCGAGCAGTTCTGGCGCGACAACCGGCTCAACCCGATCCACGAGGGCACGCACGGTATCCAGGCGCTCGATCTGCTCGGCCGCAAGGTCGTGCTGCAGGACGGTGCGGCGTTCAAGCGGCTCGGCGCCCGCATCGACGCGACGATCCGCGCCGCCTCGCAGTCGACCGACGCCGACGCGACGCGCTTCGCATCGATGCTCGGCGAACGCGCGAATCGGCTCGCGCAGGTGACGCAGACGCTGTGGTCGACCGGCGACGCCGCGCGCACGCTCGCCAACGCGTCGATTTACCTCGAAGCTTTCGGCCATATCGTTCTGGCGTGGATCTGGCTCGAGCAGGCGCTCGCCGCGCGGCGCGCCGATCGCGCTGCCGATGCCGACTTCATCGGCGGCAAGCTGCAGGCGTGCCGCTATTTCTTCCGGTACGAGCTGCCGCGCGTCGATGCGCAGCTCGACCTGCTCGCGAGCCTCGACACGACCACGCTCGACATGCAGCAGGACTGGTTCTGACGCGCGCAAGACAAGGAGGCGACGATGTCGGTTCACAATCTGTTCGATCTGCGCGGCAAGACCGCGCTCGTGACGGGCGGCTCGCGCGGGCTGGGGCTGCAGATCGCCGAAGCGCTCGGCGAGATGGGCGCGAAGCTCGTGCTTTCGGCGCGCAAGGCGGAGGAGCTCGACCACGCGGTCGAGCATCTGGCCGGGCAGGGCATCGACGCGAGTTGGATAGCCGCCGACGGCTCGCGGCCGGAGGACATCGCGCGGCTGGTCGACGAAGCGCTGCTGCGGCTCGGCCATGTCGACATCCTCGTCAACAACGCCGGCGCGACCTGGGGCGCTCCCGCCGAGGATCACCCGCTCGATGCGTGGGACAAGATCATGAACCTGAACGTGCGAGGCACCTTCCTGCTGACGCAGGCGATCGGCAAGCGCTCGATGATCCCGCGCCGCTATGGCCGCGTCGTGATCGTCGCGTCGATCGCCGGACTGCGCGGCAACCCGCCCGGCACGGTCAAGACGATCGCGTACAACACGAGCAAGGGCGCGCTCGTCAACTTCACGCGCGCGCTGGCCGGAGAATGGGGTGCCTACAACATCACGGTCAACGCGCTCGCGCCGGGATTCTTCCCGTCCAAGATGACGCGTGGCGTGATTCAGCAGTTGGGCCAGGACGCGCTGGCCAGGCATGCGCCGCTCGGACGGCTCGGCGGCGAGGAAGACCTGAAAGGCGCGGCTTTGCTGTTCGCTTCCGATGCCGGCCGGCACATCACCGGCCAGGTCCTCGCCGTCGACGGCGGCGTGACCGCCGTCTGAACGATGCGCGCCGAGTTGCACGAGATCCCGTTCATGCGCCTGCTCGGCGCCGAGCTGGTGCGTGCGGTCGACGGCGAGGCCGAGATCGCGCTCGCGCTCGCCGAGGGGCACATGAACAGCTGGGGTGTCGGGCACGGCGGCGTGGTGATGTCGCTGCTCGACGTCGCGATGGCGCGCGCGGCCAAGTCGAGAGTCGAAGCCGAGCGGGGCGCCCCCGTCGGCAGCGTGACCGTCGAGATGAAGACGAGCTTCTTCCGTCCGGCGCGCGGCAGGGTCGTCGCGCGGGGGCGTGTACTGCACCGCTCGACGACGATGGCGTACTGTGAGGCCGAACTCGTCGACGCCGAAGGTCTGCTCGTAGCCAAAGCACTCGGAACGATCAAGTTCCTGACCCGGCTCGACGCAGCCGACAAACTGTGAAGGACGATCGAATGAAGAACCGCCGCATCGTGCTCGCCAGCCGCCCGGCCGGCTGGGTGACCGAAGACAACTTCCGGCTCGAAACGGTGGAGCTTCCACCGCTTGCCGAAGGGCAGGTGCTCGTTCGCAACGAGTGGCTTTCGCTCGATCCGTACATGCGCGCGCGGATGAACGAGGGCCGCTCGTACGCGGCGCCGCAGCCGCTGAACGAAACGATGATCGGCGGCACCGCCGGCGAAGTCGTCGAATCGCGCAACGCGAAGTTCGCGGTCGGCGACAAGGTCGTCGGCCATTTCGGCTGGCAGGAGTACGGGTTGTCCGACGGCAGCGGGCTCGTGAAGGTCGATGCGAGCCGCATCCCGCTCGCCGCGTACCTCGGCGCGGTCGGCATGCCGGGCGTGACCGCGTGGTACGGACTGAACCGGATCATCGAACCGAAGGCGGGCGAGACGGTGGTCGTCTCCGCCGCCAGCGGCGCGGTGGGCGGCGTGGTCGGGCAGCTTGCGAAGATCGGCGGTTGCCGCGCCGTGGGGATCGCCGGCGGGCCCGAGAAGTGCCGCTATGTCGTCGACGAGCTGGGCTTCGACGCGTGCATCGACTACAAGAACGAGGACGTCGGCAAGGCGCTGAAGTCGGCCTGTCCGGACGGCGTCGACGGCTACTTCGAGAATGTCGGCGGCGCGATCATGGACGCGGTGCTGCCGCGGATGAACGCGTTCGGCCGCATCGCGCTGTGCGGGCTGATCGCCGGCTACAACGGCCAGCTGATCCCAATCAGCAACCCGACCTGGCTCCTCCTGAGCCGGCTGAAGCTGCAAGGCTTCATCGTCTCCGAACACATGGACGTCTGGCCGCAGGCGCTGCAAGAGCTCGGCGCGCACGTCGCGTCCGGCCGCATCCGCTATCGCGAGACGATCGCGCACGGACTCGAAAGCGCGCCGGCCGCATTCATCGGCATGCTCAAGGGGCGCAACTTCGGCAAGCAACTGGTGAAGCTCGCATGAAGGATTTTGCCGGCCGCGTGGCGGTCATCACCGGCGCGGGCAGCGGCTTCGGCCGTGAGTTCGCGAAAATGGGGCATGCCCTCGGCATGAAGCTCGTGCTGGCCGACATCCAGCGCGACGCGCTCGACAGCACGCTCGGCGAACTGCGCGCGGCGGGCGCGCAGGCGATCGGCGAGGTCGTCGATGTCGCAAGCAGCGATCAGGTTCGGCATCTCGCGGATCGCGCGTACGCCGAGTTCGGCGCGGTGCACCTGCTGTTCAACAATGCCGGCGTGGCCGGCGGCGGGCTCGTCTGGGAGAACGACGCCAACGACTGGCATTGGGTGCTCGGCGTCAACCTGATGGGGGTCGTGCACGGCATCCGTCACTTCGTCCCGCGCATGCTCGACGCCAACCGCCGCGGCGAACCGGGCCACATCGTCAACACGGCGTCGATCGCCGGTTTCCTGTGCCCGCCGCTGATGGGCGTCTACAACGTGTCCAAGCACGCGGTCGTCGCGCTGACCGAGACGCTGTATCACGATCTCGCGCTGGCGAAGTCGACGCTCGGCACGAGCGTGCTGTGCCCGGCCTTCGTTCCGACCGGCATCGCCGCGTCCGAGCGCAACCGTCCGCCCGAGCTCGCGCGCGACGGCGAGCTGACCGCGTCGATGCGGCTTGCGCAGGCGCAGTCCGAGAAGGCCGTGTCGAGCGGCAAGATGACCGCGGCGGAGGTCGCGCGAATCACCTTCGACGCGATCCGCGCCGGGCGCTTCTACGTGTTTACGCACGAAAAGATCCTCGCCGCAGTCGAGGCACGCTTCGGCGCGGTGCTCGCGCGCGACGCGCCGGCGGATCCGTTCGCAAGCAACCCGAGCGTCAGGCCGGCGGCCACGTGATCGCGACCGGCCGGTTCGCCGAACTGCCGAACGGCATCACGCTGCACTTCGCGAGCTGCGGCGAACCCGGCCGACCGCTGCTGCTGTGTCTGCACGGATTTCCCGAGTACTGGGCCGCCTGGGAAGACGTGCTGCCGGCATTCGGCGCCGACCACTACGCGGTCGCGCCGGATCTGCGCGGTTTCAACCTGTCGAGCAAGCCGGGGGAAGTCGCCGCGTATCGCGCGCGCGAGATCGTCGGCGATCTGCTGCACCTGATGCGCGCGCTCGGCTACGAGCGGGCAACGGTCGTCGCGCACGACTGGGGCGGCGCCGTCGCCTGGCAGCTCGCGATCGCGCGTCCCGACGCGGTCGATCGGCTCGTCATACTGAACTCGCCGCACCCGATCCCGTTCGCGCGCGAGCTCGCGAACAATCCGGCGCAGCAGGCCGCCAGCGCGTACATGAACTGGCTGCGCGCGCCCGGCGCCGAAGAGCGATTGGCGCAGGACGGCTTCCGCCGGCTCGAAGCTTTCTTTCTCGGCATGCAGCGGCCGGATGCACCGTGGCTCACGCCCGAGCGGCTCGCGCGCTACAAGGAGGTCTGGTCACGCGGGCTCGCCGGCGGATTGAACTACTACCGCGCGTCGCCGCTTTATCCGCCGACCGACACCGATCCCGGCGCGAGTGCGCTGCGACCCGACCCGGCGGACTTCGTCGTGCGCGTGCCCACCCTTGTGCTGTGGGGCATGCGCGACTCGGCGTTGCTGCCGGCGCTGCTCGACGGCCTTGGCGAACTCGTGCCGCACGTGCGGATCGAACGGCTGCCGCGGGCGACGCACTGGCTCGTCCACGAGGAACCGCAACTCGTCGCCGGGCGCGTGCTCGACTTCGTCGCGGCTCGTTGAATTCGACGTGGCAGAATCGCCGCCCGGCCGGCCGCAGGGCCAACGTCGTTCGGAGGTCGAATTGATCCGTTCGCTTCGCCTGTTCGTCCTCGCGTTCTTCACCGCGCTCGCGCTGCTGCCGGCGCACGCCCAACTCAGGCTGCCCCCCGGCGTGCAGCGTGTCACGGCGGTCGAGGGCATTACCGAGTACCGGCTCGCCAATGGGCTGCGGGTGCTGCTTTACCCCGATGCGTCGAAGCCGACCGCGACCGTCAACGTGACCTACCTGGTCGGCTCGCGCCACGAGAACTACGGCGAAACCGGCATGGCGCACCTGCTCGAGCACCTGATCTTCAAGGGCTCGAAGCACTTTCCGAATCCGGACAAGGAATTCTCCCGTCGCGGGTTCCGCAACAACGGAACGACCTGGTTCGACCGCACCAACTACTTCTCGACCTTCCAGGCGAGCGACGACAACCTGCGCTGGGCGCTCGCGTGGAGCGCCGACGCGATGGTCAACTCGTTCATCGCGAAGAAGGATCTCGACTCCGAGATGACGGTCGTCCGCAACGAGTTCGAGATGGGCGAAAACAGCCCATCGCGCGTGCTGCTGCAACGGTCGCTGTCGGTGATGTTCGACTGGCACAACTACGGCAACCCGACGATCGGCAACCGCAGCGACATCGAGAACGTCCGCATCGAGAACCTGCAGGCTTTCTACCGAACGTACTATCAGCCCGACAACGCGGTGCTGACGGTCGCCGGCAAGTTCGACGAGAGCAAAACGCTCGGCTGGATCGCCGAGACCTTCGGCCGGACTCCGAAGCCCAAGCGCAAGCTGCCGATGCTATGGACGGTCGAACCGACACAGGACGGCGAACGCAGCTTCGTGGTGCGACGGCAGGGCGACATCCAGATCGTGCTGCTGTCGTACAAGATCCCTGCGGCGCTGCACCCGGACGTCGATGCGCTCGGGGTCGCGAGCGAAATCCTCGGCAACACGCCGAACGGCCGCCTGCACAAGGAACTCGTCGACAAGGGGCTGGCCGCGCAGGTGTTCTCGTATCTGTTTCCGACGCACGACCCCGGCGTCGTGATGTTCGGCGCGGTCGTCAAGAAAGGCGACCCGGTCGAACGCGCGCGCGAGCGGCTGATCGAAGTCGTCGAAACGACCTTCGCGGTGCAGGCCGCCACAGACGCGGAGCTGCAGCGCGTGCGGCGCGACGGCGAGACGACCTTCGACCGGACCCTGTCGAGTCCCGAAGAGTTCGGCGTGGCATTGTCCGAGTACATCGCGCTGGGAGACTGGCGGCTGTTCTTCCTCGCGCGCGACCGGCTGCAGGAGGTCCAGTCGGCCGACGTCGGAGCGGTCGCGCAGAAGTACTTCCGTCGCGACAACCGCACGGTCGGCACCTTCATTCCGGAAGACCAGCCGCAGCGCGCGGAGATCCCGCGGGCGCCGACCGCGGCCGAGCGGCTCGCGGGCTTCAAGCCGCGCACGGCCGCCGCGGCCGGCGAGGCCTTCGACCCGTCGCAGGAGAACATCGACCGCCGCACTCGCCGTGTTGCGATCGGCGACCTGAAGCTCGCGCTGCTGCCCAAGAAGACGCGCGGTGAAACGGTCGACGCGGTGCTCGTCTTCCGCTGGGGTGACGAAAAGAGCCTGTTCGGCAAGTCGATCGTCGCGCAGATGACCGAGGCGATGGTCGCGCGCGGCACGAGCAGGCTGACGCGCCGGCAGATCGCCGACGAGATGACCCGGCTCAGGATGACCGGCTCGCTGCGCCAGTTCCAGACCGACCGCACACACCTGGCCGAGGCGCTGCGTCTCGTGGCGCACGTGTTGCGCGACGCGAACTTCCCGGAGGCGGAGTTCGAGACGCTGAAGCGCGAGACGCTGACCGGCCTGCAGGCCCAGCTCAACGACCCGGCCGCGCGCTCGCGCGATGCGCTGCTCGCGCACTTCAACACCTATCCGGCGGGCGATCCGCGCTACTACGTGCCGCTGGCGGAGCGCATCGACGCGGTCAGCAAGCTCACGCTCGACGACGTCAGGCGCTTCCACGCCGAGTTCTGGGGCACCGCGCGCGGCGAGATCGCGATCGTCGGCGACTTCGACGACAAGGCGATCGAGGCGCTGATCCGCGAGACCTTTGCGACATGGCGTTCGCCCGCGCCTTACGCGCCGATCCTGTCCGAGCCGCGCGAGGTCAAGCCGGCGCGCATCGTCGTCGACACGCCCGACAAGGAAAACGCTTTTTACCGCGCGCGCATCAACGTGGCGCTGCGCGACGACGACGCGGACTATCCGGCCCTGCTGCTCGCCAACTACATCTTCGGCGGCGGCTCCGGGCTGTCCAATCGCCTCGTCGACCGCGTGCGCCAACGCGACGGCATCTCGTACGGCGCCGGTTCGGCGCTGCTCGTCAACAGCCGCGATCGCGCCGGCGCCTGGCAGATCGCCGGCCTGGTCGCGCCGCAGAATGCCGCGCGCTTCGAGCAAGCCGTTCGCGAAGAGATCGAGCGCATGCTGAAGGACGGCTTCACGGCGAAGGAGATCGATGACGCGAAGAACGGGTTGCTGCAGGAGCGGCTGCTGAACCGTTCGCAGGACGGCGTCGTCGCGCAGGCCTGGGTCGGGTTCCTCGAGGTCGACCGCACGTTCGCCTTTTCGAAACAGCTGGAAGACCGGGTGCGCACGCTGACGCCGGCCGAGGTCATTGCCGCGGTGCGGCGTCACATCGATCCGGCCGGGCTGACCGTGGTGGTCGCCGGCGACTCCAAGAAAGGGGTCAAATAGGTGGCTTACGCGGACTACCGCCATCGCATCGACCTGCGCGTGCGCTGGGCCGAGGTCGACATGCAGGGTGTCGTCTTCAACGGTCACTATCTGACGTACTGCGACGTTTGCCTGACCGAGTACTGGCGCGCGATCGGGCTGCGGTACCCGCAGGATCTGGTCGCGCACGGAGCCGATACCTTCGCTCGCAAGATCACCATCGAGTACCACGCGCCGGCCGTGTACGACGACGTGTTGGAGATCTGCGGCCGCGCGTCGCACATCGGGCGCAGCAGCCTGCGCTTCACGATCGAGATGTTCCGCAAGGGCGCGACCGACGCGGCGCTGATCGGCGCCGAGCTCGTCTATGTCAACGCCGATCCGGTCAGCAGGAAGTCGCAGCCCTGGCCCGATCGGATCCGCGAGCTGATGCGCCGCTACGAGCGCATCGCGCCGGAGGAAGCCGCGCATGGCGCGCGCTGAGGTGAGGATCGAGCTCGGTGCCTGGAAGGAGCTGGCGCGCGAGGCGACACCGATCCGGCATGCGGTGTTCGTCGCGGAGCAGGGCGTTCCGGTCGAGATCGAGCTCGACGAGTGGGACGCGGTTTCGCTGCACGCGATCGCGCGCGACAGCGAGGGCCGTGCGATCGGCACCGGCCGGCTGCTGCCCGACGGCCACATCGGCCGCATGGCGGTGCTGAAGGGCGCTCGCGGCGGCGGCGCGGGTACGTCGATCCTGCTGGCGCTGATGGACGCCGCGCGCCAGCGCGGGCATCGCGAGGTCGTCCTCAACGCACAGACGCACGCCGCGCCGTTTTACCGGCGGCTCGGCTTCGTCGAAGAAGGCGACGTATTCGACGACGCCGGCATTCCGCACATCGCGATGCGAAGGGCGCTATAGGCGCGGCGCGACCGTGATCAGACGTCGTCGGCGCGCGTGCGCAGGCGCGAGATCAACCCCTCGGCGGCGCCGATGACGAACTCGTAGCGCCGGTCGGTATGGCGCTCCGGGTCTTCGCTGTCGAACGTGCGTTCGACAAAACCGACCAGCCCGTCGCTGCGCACCGTGATGACGGTGGTCGTGCGCGTGCCGTAACCGTTGGCGCGGATCTGGATCGCCGACAGCACGCGCTCCCATTCGAGCGGCACGCCCGTCGACGGCAGGGCGCGATCGGGGGCGAGCGCGCGATCGGCCATCAGCGCCAGCAGCGCGTCGGCGTCGACGCGACTGGCGAGCTGGCAGGCAAAGCGGCCGACCGCACGCGTGACCTTGGGCCAGGGCGTGTCGAGGAAAGCATTCGACAGCCCGTAGATGCCCGGGTCGAGCTGACGCGGCGGCTCGCCGAGTCGGTTGCTGTGATAGTGCAGCTCGGGTCCGCGTCCGCGCCCGGGCGCGCCGAGCGCTTCGCCGACCAGCAGATTGAATCCGTTGTAGACGTGCGATCGCGCGGCAAGGTTCTGCAGCCACGGACCGAGCGGGGCTCCGGACTGCAGGGCGGACACGACCAGCGCGCCGCGCGTCGGCGCATGCGGGTTGCGTTCGCTCGGCGCGCGCACGTTCGTCAGCAACGCGAAGCGGCCGCGCCGGTTGATGCCGAGCCAGGTCCCGCCGGCCTCCTCGTCGCGCCCCGCGAGCAGCGACACGGCCTGTCCCCACCAGGCCGCCGGCCGGGTGGCACGCGTGTAGAACTCGTCGCGATTGGCCGCCACGACGAGCGGATAGTCGGGGTGCGACTGCCAGGCGATCAGAGCGAGGCACATCAGAGATCCCCGAAACGCTCGGTCCGGCGCGCCTGCAAGGCGGCGGCCGGCAGTTCGGCGCGTGCGAGCGCATCGCGCAGCGCGGCGTCGAAGGCGGCGGCGTCGTCGATGCGTTCGTACGTTTCCATCAGTGTGATCGGTTCGGCTTCGGTGCCGAGCTTGCGCAGCAGCCGTGCCTGCACGCCGGTGGCGGCCGCCACAGTGTCGATCATCTCACGCAGCCGGGGCACGAGCGCAAGCGCTTCGCGCTGCGGCAGCTTGTAGTAGACGAACCAGTGCTCCATCGCAACGCCCAACCGGCTAGGCGGTCGGATCGAACAGTTCGTACGGCAGCGGCCGGACGGCAAGGACCGGCCCCGCGAGGCTACCCACGTGCAACACGCCGCCGCCGACTCTTTCGACCGGGCACTCGAACAGCAGATCCATGCCGCCGCCGGGCGCCGTCGCCGCCATCACGACGGTACCGACCGGCTGCGCCTGTCCATCCGCGTAGACATCCGCACCGGCCGTGGCGTGGCCGTCGACGTGCGCGATGCCCATGCGCCGACGCAGTTTGCCGAGATACTGGCTGCGCGCGACGACTTCCTGGCCCGGGTAACAGCCCTTCCTGAAATTCACGCCGCCCAGGACTTCGAGGTTGATCATCTGCGGCACGAACTTCTCCTGCGTCGCGGCGAACACGTCGGGAACTCCGGCGTCGATCTGCGACCACCACCACGCAGCGCTGTCGATGCGCTGCGCCGCCTGCAATCGAGCGAGCCAGTCGGCGAGCTCGCGTGTCGGAACGAGCAGCACAAAGCGCTCGTCGACTCGCGGTGACGGCCGCAGTCGCGCGATGCGCGCCTCACCGATCGCGACCGAAGCGTCGACGGGTCGCGGCAATCCGCTCGCCTCCTGCAGCAGGCGCGCCGCCCCGCGGCCGATCAAGCCGAGCGCGGTCCACTCATCCGACGCGTCGGCGAGCGTCACCTTCGAGCGCAATACGAACATCGACAGCCGCTTGCGCACGGCGGGCAGGATCTCACGCGGCAGTTGCAGGTAGATCGAGTCCGTGCTGCGCCAGTTGGTGAACACCGCGAGCAGGCGCCCCTTGGCGTTGCAGTAGCCGTTGAGCTGCACCGCGTCGGGCGCGAGGTTCGCCACGTCATTGGTCAGTTGCGCGTGCAGGAACGACGCGGCGTCGGCGCCACTTGCCGCAATCACGCCGAACTCGTCGAGCAGCGCAAGCGATGGCCCGGCGAGCGCGCGTTCGAGCGCCGCTGCATCGGCAGTCCAGGTGCCGCAAGCGGCGACGGCGGTGTCGTTCGGCATGACGGTTCTCGGATGAATGCGGGAGGGTCGAACGGAAAGCCGCAAGTATTATAGGAACGACATCGATCCGCCTTCGCACGGACCTCCGCTTGTTCGCTCGCCGCTCCCGCCAACGCACCCTGCCTTGGGTGGCCGCCGCTCTGCTGATCGTCGCGCTGATCGCGGCGGGCGCGGCCACGCTGGCCTGGCGTTACTACGAGCGCTCGCTGCCGCTGGCCACCGACCGCGTCGTCGTACGAATCGTGCCGGGGTCGTCGGCGCGCGCGATCGCACGCGCGCTTCAGGAGGCCGGCGTGCCGGTCAACGCCGACGCTTTCGTCGCGGTCGCGCGCGCCACGAAGGCGACCGAGTCGCTGCGCGCCGGCCGTTACGAGATCTCGCGCGGCATGAGCCTGCACCAGTTGATCGACAAACTGCGCCGCGGCGAGGTCCTGCGCGAACGCCTGACGGTCGTCGAAGGCTGGACCTACCGCGAGTTGCGCGCCGCGCTCGCGGCCAGCCCGGACCTGAAACAGGAAAGTGCGCTGATGAGCGACGCCGAACTGCTGCGGGCGATCGGCGCAGAGGAAAAGCATCCGGAGGGGCTGTTTGCGCCGGACACCTACGTCTTCGATCCGGGCTCGAGCGACCTCGACGTGCTGCGCCGCGCGTACCGCGCGCAGATCGCGATCCTTCAGAAAGCATGGCAGGGCAGGGCGCCGGGACTGCCGCTGAAGACGCCTTACGAGGCGCTGATCCTGGCGTCGATCGTGGAGAAGGAGACCGGCCAAGGGGTAGAGCGCGCGCGCATCGCGGGCGTGTTCATCAACCGCCTGCGGCGCGGCATGCTGTTGCAGACCGATCCGACGGTCATCTACGGGCTGGGCGACAAGTTCGATGGCAATTTGCGCAAGCGCGACCTGCTCACGGACACGCCGTACAACACCTATACGCGCGCCGGCCTGCCGCCGACGCCGATCGCGCTGCCCGGGCGAGCGGCGATCGAGGCGGCGCTGAATCCTGAACGGACCGCGGCCCTGTATTTCGTCGCACGCGGCGACGGCAGCTCGCACTTCTCCGAGACGCTCGCCGAGCACAATCGCGCAGTCGTCAAGTATCAGCTCGGCGGCGGCAAATGACCGAACGCCCACGCTTCATCACGTTCGAGGGGATCGACGGTGCGGGCAAGAGCACGCAGATCGACTTCGTTGCCGCCCGGCTTCGCGAGCGCGGCGTCGATGTCGTCGTCACGCGCGAACCAGGGGGCACGGCGATCGGCGAAGCGCTGCGCGAGCTGGTGTTGCGGCGGCCGATGTCGGCGCGCACCGAAACGCTGCTCGTCTTCGCCGCGCGCGCGCAGCATCTCGATGAGCTGATCCTGCCGGCGCTGGCTGCCGGGCGCTGGGTCGTGTGCGACCGGTTTACCGATGCCACCTATGCGTACCAGTCGGGCGGGCGCGGCGTGCCTGAGACGGCGATCGAAGCCCTCGAACGCTGGGTCCATCCGGACCTGCAGCCCGATCTGACTTTCCTGTTCGACGTGCCGCCCGAAGTGGCCGCGCAGCGCTTGTCCGCGGCGCGCGCGGCCGATCGGTTCGAGGCGGAACAGCTCGATTTTTTCGCACGCGTGCGGGCGACCTATCTGGAGCGCGCACGGCGCTTTCCGGCGCGCTTCGTCGTGCTCGACGGGACGCAGCCGCCCGAGGTGGTCCGTGCGCGGCTGGTCGACGCACTCGACCGATGGCGCTGATGCGTCGACTGCCGTGGCACGGCGCGGCATGGTCCGCGCTGCGCTCGCTGCATGCGCGGGACGTGCATGCCATCCTGTTGTATGGCGGAGCCGGCATCGGCAAGAAGAGCCTCGCGCTCGACTTTGCGCAGTCGCTGCTGTGCGAGTCGCCCACCGCAGCCGGCGAAGCGTGCGGCACGTGCCGCGGCTGCACTCTCGCGCTGTCGGGAAACCACCCGGATTTGAGGGTCGTCGTTCCCGACGCCATGGCTGAACTGCGCGGCCCCGCGGTGGCGGCTGACGACGTGACCGAGGCATCGTCCGAAGCGGACGACGCCGTCGCGGGCCCGCCGAGCGAAGGGCGCGAGAGCGGAAAGAAGGCGAGCCGCGAGATCCGCATCGAGCAGGTGCGTGAACTGGCGGACTTCTTCGGCATTTCGACACACCGCGGCGGCGCTCGGGTCGTCGTGCTCGCGCCCGCGGAGTCGCTCAACCAGGCATCCGCGAACGCGCTGCTGAAGATGCTCGAAGAACCGCCCCCGGCGACGCGCTTCGTGCTGGTCAGCGACTTGCTCGACGAGGTCCTGCCGACGATTCGATCGCGTTGCATCCTGCAGCGTGTTGCGGTCCCCGACCGCACGGTCGCCCTGCAGTGGCTGCGCGAGCAGGGTATCGACGATCCGGAGGAACGGCTCGCAGCCGCCGGTGGCGCACCCTTGGCCGCGTTGGCGGACGCCGAGCAGCAGCTCGACGATTCCACGCGCTCGGGACTGCTCGCGCTGCTCTCACAGGGGGCGGCGCTGTCCGCGGGCGAAGTCGCCGCAGGCGTTCCGCGATCGCCGCCGCTGTCGGCGGCGATCACGCTGTTTCAACGCTGGGGCTGGGACTTATTGGCGTATCGAGCGGCGGAGCACGTCCGGTATCATCCGCGGCACAAGGCGTTGATTGCGCGCATCGCGAAGGCGTCGACGACCGAAGCGCTGCTCGGGTGGCTGCGATCGCTCGGGTCGATGCAGGCCACGAGCGATCATCCGCTAAATGCAAGACTGGCCGTCGAGGCTGCGCTGTTGTCATACGTCGAGGCGCTGAGAGGTCCGCAGAGTCGCACCCCGCGCGAAGGTTAGGGCATGAACGATTCACCAATCACGCGATTCGCAGGCGCCGCCGGGCCGACGGTGTCGCCGGTTCAGCCCGCCAGCGCCGGCCGTCCGGCGGTGCTGTCGCTTTCGATCAAGGAGAAGGCCGCCCTGTATGCGGCCTACATGCCTTACCTGAAAAATGGCGGCATCTTCGTTCCGACGAGTCGCGCCTATCAATTGGGCGACGAGGTCTACCTCATCCTCACGCTGATGGACGACCCGACCAAGTTGCCGGTCGCGGGCAAGGTCGTCTGGATCAGCCCCGCCGGCGGCGGCAGCCGACAGCCCGGCATCGGCGTTCACTTTCCGGGCGACGAGGCGGGCATGAACGCCCGCAAGCGCATCGAAGACCTGCTGGGGTCCGCGCTCAAGTCGGCGCGGCCGACCCACACGATCTGAGTCGACGCACGTGCACGCGGTGGCCGGCGGCGCGACCGTGTTCGTCGATTCGCATTGCCATTTGTCGTTTCCGGAACTGCTCGGCGACATCGACGGTGTGCTCGCGCGGATGCGTGCGCGAAACGTCGTCGCTGCGCTGAATGTCTGCGTCACGCTCGAAGAGTTTCCGGCAGTGGTTGCGCTCGCCCAGGCGCACCGGGACATCTTTGCCTCCGTCGGGGTCCATCCGGACTACCGGGACGGACGCGAACCCACCGAGCAGGACTTGGTCGACTTGGCGCAGCACCCGAAGGTGGTGGGCATCGGCGAGACCGGGCTCGACTACTACCGGCTGACCGAACCCCTGGACTGGCAGCGCGAGCGCTTTCGCGT
>JBFMFC010000008.1:0-20633 GCA_040752195.1 Pseudomonadota bacterium
TGGACGTCTGCCCGGCCGACTGCATCGTGCCGAATCCCGACTTCCAGGAGTCGAAGGAAGAACTGCTCGCGAAGTACGAGGCGTTGCACGGCTGATGCCGGCCGTCGCCCGCGCGATACGCGACTCCGCGCGGCGCGGCGGCAGCGCGCGGCAGCGGTCGCCGGACCGCGGCGTGCCGCCGATCCCGTTCACGCTTCGATCAATCCGTGCCGAATGGCGAGCAAAGTCAGCTCGGCCTGGTTGGCGGCGCCGAGCGGCTCAAGTGAGCGGCGCGCACGCCGACGTCTGAGCTTGGCACTTCGTCCGTCATGCGTCCGCTCCAGCGCGGTGTTAGGCCGCATGCAACTGGCACGTCAATCACGCCAACCTGACGGAGCCGCTCTGCAACTACGCGCGAGCTCATAGACCTTCTCGCGTGGCAGCGCTTTTGCAGCAGCAACTGCGTTCGAGACTGCTTGCGACTCCACGGCGAAGATGTTCAAGGCAACGGACGCGTACCACCCAGCCTTGCGCTTTGCCTCACTCGCATCGCGATCATATGGGTTGACCCCGATCACTTCAGTCCACAGTACCTCGTTCGACCCAGCGCACGTCAGAACATCATGAACGCTCCCAGCGGCTGGGAGCCCTCCAAGACGGAAGTCGCGAGAGTCCACGGCGGGTGCCGCGCCCGTCGGTGAACTGCCCTGCGCGAACACGAGAGAGCTAAAGCCGAGGACGCAGGTTAGAGCGATGCGCTCCATTCATACGATACCGCTGCAGCCTAGCGTTCTGGTTCACGCGCCGTCGTAGGCGCTTGCGTGTACCGACTGTTGTGCGTCTTATCTTCCCCGCCTTCCGGACCATAGAAGAATACCCATGTGGCGAAGTCCTCTGTGAAGTCTTCAAAGCGATGCTCGACCCCAGCTGGGACAAACAACACCTCGCCGGCTTGAAAAGCATGTCGAACCTCACCCTTTTTGAACTGGCCAGAGCCGGAGATGACGACATACACCTCGTCTCTCGTGTGTGGTTGCTGAAGATCGACCTTGCTTGGTTTGTAAATCTCTACTTCCAGCGAGCCATGGACGAACACACCGACGAACTGACGTCCAGACACCTCGGAAAGCTTGGCGAGTGCTGAGGCCGGGGTAAGACGCTCCATGACCCTTTGTCCCTATAACGCATAACGCACAGGCTCGGAGGCGCCTCGCGCAGCGAGGGAAGCGGTGCAAAGCAGCCTCGCCCGCAGGAACCGTCGGTTGGGTGTCACGCTTTCCTCTTAGCGTCCGGCCGCACCAAGCACTACTCCAAGAGCAAAGCTGCCCCAGCTCATTCTTGTGACACCCAACGTCATGTGCAGCGCAGCTGTCCGTTGATCCGGTCGGCGCCGCGTGCCCCATCCTAGCCGAACGTCGGCGGAAGAGGCCATCACCTCCGCGCCATTGCGCGAATCCTGTGGGCGCATGCGTGGCCCGACCGCAGTTGATCCCTGGACACACCCAGACCCCTCCGCCCTGCCAACGCTGCTCGACGTCCTGCGGTGCGAGATTCGCGTCCTGCACATGAGCTCGCGAACGGACGGAACGCACTTCGACCGCGCAGCGCAGGTGGCCGGCGTGGACCTGCCGCACGCTGTGCAGCGCAAGTACCCGCGGGCGCCGCTATCCTGGGCCCGGCACTGCGTGTTTCCGCAGGCCACGCTGAGTACCGATCCGCGCAGCGGTGTGCGCCGACGCCACCCCCTGTTCGACCAGACGTTCCACCGCGCGTGCAAGCGCGCGATGCTCGCCATCGGCCTGCGCCCGCGGGCAACCCGCACGGCTTGCGTCACGCCTTCGCCACGCATCTGCGGAGGGCCGGCCACGACATTGGCTTCGGCCACTGGCGCTTGACCTGCTGCGCAGGTTGGCCTGCGCCGCAACGGCGCTGCGCTTGTTGTCGGACCGTACGGGAGTTGCTCGGACAGTCGGACTTCAAAGGGGAAACCGCCCTTGCTCGACCGCCTGCCGCGCGAGCAGGAACGCGGCTGCGTTCCAACTTTGGCCCGCCATGCCCATCGGTTCGAGCGTCTTTCCGTGAAACCACTCGGTGAAGCGCCAGTCGTTGAGGCTGTTGACGTAGGCGAGCTTGGCCAGATCGGTGTGCGCCAGATCGTCCAGCCCCAGCCGCGCCAGCGCGACCACCCAGAAGCCGCCGACGAACGGCCAGAAGCCGCCGTTGTGATACTGGTACGGGCGGTTCTGGTTGTGGCGTGCCATGTACGCGCGCCAGTGCGGATGGTCCGCATCGATCGGCTCGATGACCACGCGGATCGGATACGGGTCGGACGCCTTCGCCGCCAACAGCGCCTGCACGATCTCGTGGCCGCGCGCGTCGCCCGCCAACCCGCAGAGGATCGCGAGCACGTTGCCGAACACGTCGCCCTCGTCGCCGGCGAACGACAGGTTGACGAAGCTCAGATACAGCCCGCGCGAGTGCCTGCCGCGCCGCGCGTAGTGGCGCAGCAGCCGCGCGCGCCGGTACTCCGGCAGGTCGTCGCGGAACGGATGGAACAGGTGGTTGAAGTGATGGTGCGTGTCGTCCCGGTGCGGCAGGTCGAACAGCGTCTTGACGTGGTACCACAACGCGTTCGTGTACAGCACGAAGCCCGAGCGCGGCATGATGTCGGCCCAGTCGCTCGCCTCGTTCTGCTGCAGCAGATAGAAGCGCTGATGCTCCTGCGCCGCGAGCCACTGCAGCGCGCGCTCGACGTTGCCCTGCCAGCGCTCGCGTGCGACTGCACCGCGGCGGCGCAGGTGATCGACCGCGATCAGCCACCACAGCGTCGCGTCGATGCAGCCCAGGTACCAGAAGTCCGCGTCCTTGCCGGCCGGATCGACGTACTTCGGGATCTGGCCGTTGCCCGCCTGCGCCTGCGCGAGCGCGTCGACGCTCGCGATCGCGCCTTGTTCGAGCGCCGCCACACCGCTGCCGGCCATCGCCAGCACGCACACGCCGGCGTCGCGCGCGAAGATGCGCGTGTAGGAGCGCTTCTCCGCCGCGGCGCTGCGGCGCGCCGCGAGGATGCCCCGCGGCGTCAGGTTGGATTCGAGCAGGCGCAGCGCTTCGCGGGTACAGACTTCGATCGCGTCGACCATCCGCTGCGCGCTCAGCCGAGCTTGTAGCCGAACCTGCGCAGAAGCTGCTTGCGGGCGGCGATGTCGGCGTCGGTTTCCACGCCCTTGCTCTTGTCGCCGTCGATCACGCCGAGGATGCCGCGCCCGCCTTCGGTTTCGGCGACGACGACCTCGACCGGGTTGGCTGTGGCGCAGTAGATGCCGCACACCTCGGGCACGGCCTTGATCGTGTTCAGCACGTTGATCGGAAACCCGCCGCTCAGAAACACGATGAAGCAGTGGCCGCAGGAAAGCGCCAGCGCGTTCGTCTTCGCCAGTTCGATCAGCGCCTCGTCGTTACCGCTGAAGCGCACCAGAGACGGACCGCTGGCCTCACAGAAGGCGATGCCGAACTTCATCTGCGGCACGGTCTGCACGATCGCCTCGTGCAGGTCCTCGACCGTCTTGATGAAGTGCGACTGGCCGAGGATGAAGTTGAGGTCGGCGGGTTTGTCGATGCGGACGGTGGTCAGTTGCATGGCTTGCCTCCTTGGCCGGTACGTGCCCGCGCATCGGCGGCGCCGACCGCTTCGTCGCGCCGACGATCGCGCGATGGCGCGCGGATGTCGTGACGGGGATCGCGTGCGAACGCGCCAAGCGCGTCGGCTAACCCAGCAGCCCGGTCGCCCATCGCGCGAACGCGAGCCACGCGTCGGTGCCCGACACCAGAAGCCGTAGCGGCTGCGAAACGATGAGCGCCGCCCCACCCCAGAGCGTGACCGGATGCAGTCGGCCCAGCGCGCGGCGATCCCAGATCGCGAGCACCACGACGAACAGGTCGGTCAGGCCGAAGAACGCCGGCGGGCCAAGCTCGAGCACACCGGGCCAGCGCGCGATCGCCGCCGTGGTCAAAACGATCGTCGCCAGCAGCATCAGACGCTTGTGGTACTGCGGCCTGCGCCGGTAAGAAAGCGCAAGCGCGACGAATGCCGGGAACAGCACCATGTCGAACAGCGGAACGGCGAGAAACTGCAGCGGCGGAACCGGAACGCCGACGAATCCGGTGGCACGTCGTGCGGCGATCAGCGCGCCGACGGTGCCGAGGATCAGCATCGCGACGGCCAGCAGCGCGCCGAGTGCGCCCACCTTGCGATGAAGATCGGTCCGTCCGCCCGCGACCAGCGACGTCTGGACGAGCAGCAGACCAATCCACCCGGCAAACACCGCGCCGTGCACGTAGAAGATCGCTTCGTGGGGCGCCGGCCAGCCCGGAAACAACGGCCGCAGAAAGAAGCTGCGCGAGAAGCCGACGAAGACCGTCGCCAGGATGGCCAGCGTCATCGCCGTGAAGAAGCGGTGCTCGGCCGCCGTGCCGCCGGTCGAGGTGAGCGGTGTAGCCATCGGTCGCTCCGGTCGGGATCGAGTGCGCAGTCTATCTTCGAACGGGCCGCTCGACACCCCGCCGACAGCGGCCGTGCCGCACCGCCCGCGCCACGCGGTCAAAATCGTGCCGACCCGCTTCCGCACCACTGCGCCGGTGACGGCAGTCAGGCCGCATCCAGCTCCGGATAGTGTCGGAAGACGTCCTGTTCGTTGAACGGCAATCGGCGTGGCGACGCGAGATACGCGGCGAGCCGCGGCCGCGCCGCCACGCGCTCGGCCAGCCGCACGAGCCGCGGCGTCTTCCTCTTGGCCCGCGCCATCGCTCGCGGAAAGGCGTAGTTCAGCCCGGCCATCACCTGGAACATCGACAGATCGACGTAGGTCGCTTGCGGACCGACCAGATGATCCGGTCCGCTCGGATTGCGTGCCAGCACGTTCTCGAAATAGCCGAGGAACCTCGGGATGCGCTCGCGCGTGAAATACGCGGCGGCCCTGAGCGCCTCGCGTTTCTGGTCTTCGTAGTACAGGCTGCCTGCGATCGGATGATGCACGTCGTGCGCTTCGGCGACGAGATCGGCGATCGTCAACTGCAACTGGTGCGCCCACAGCCGTCCGGCGTCGTCCGCGGGCGCCAGACCGAGGCGCGGTCCGAGAAAGAAGAGGATGTTCGCGGTCTGCGAGATCCACATCGTTCCGGCCTTCAAGAAAGGGGGAGCGAACGGCGGGTGGGCGAGCTTGGCGTCTTCCAGCACGCGGAGCATCGCCGCGACGCCCATGCCCTTGGCGCGCGAGCGGGCGACGTCGACATAGGCCGCGCCCGCATCTTCAAGCGCGAGCCGCACGAATTCGCCGCGGCCCTGGATCGTCGGCCAGTAGTACAGCTCGTATCTCATGGCGCCCTCGCGTCGAGTGACGATGCGATTGTGTCCCCGCACGTTGGCCTTGCGGCGGCGACCGCCATATGATGCATGCCTTCGCCAGACCGTCGGAGCGAAACGATGAGGATGAGTCGCCAGTGCATGTCGATCATGGCCTGCGCCGCGCTTGTCGCAGCCGCCACGCCGACCGGCGCGGTACCCGTTCCGCTCGGTTCGTACAACGTCGACCTGCGTGAGAGTTCGGTCTCCGGCATCTCGTCGGGGGGTTACATGGCGCAGCAGTTCCACGTCGCGTATTCGAGCCTGCTGCGGGGTGCCGGCATCGTCGCCGGCGGGCCGTATTACTGCGCGCAGGGCAACGTGGCGATCGCGCTGACTTCGTGCACGACGCCCACTGCGCTCAACCCGCCCGATGTTGCACAGTCGCTGCAGGCGACTCGGAGTGCCGAGCAGGCGGCGCAGATCGATCCAACCGCCTACTTGGGAACGTCCCGGGTCTGGCTGTTCTCGGGCACCCGGGACGAAACCGTGTTTCCGATCGTCGTCGACCGGCTGTACGAGTACTACCGGCACTTCGTTCCCGCTGAAAACATCTTCTACGAGAAGACCGTGCCCGCTGCGCACGCGATGATCACCGAGCACTACGGTCACCCGTGCGACTACAAGGGCAACGGCGACAACCCGAACGACATCTTCATCAACGACTGCGACTACGACGCAGCGGGCCGCATCCTCGCCCATATCTACGGACCGCTGAACCCGAAGGCTGCGAGCCTCTCGGGAGTGTTCGTCGAGTTCCCGCAGGAAGAGTTCCTCGCTGACCCCGTCGCGCACAGCATGAACCCGACCGGCTATGCGTACGTTCCTGAGTCGTGCGAAGACGGCGCGCCGTGTCGCGTGCATGTGGTCTTCCACGGCTGCCGCCAACAGCCGGCGCGTATCGGCGACCGGTTTTATCGAAATGTCGGCTACAACGAATGGGCCGACACGAATCGCATCATCGTGCTGTACCCGCAGGCGATCAACAGCGATTTGCCGCCCGTGTACAACCCACGCGGCTGCTGGGACTGGTGGGGTTACGATGATCCGAACTACCACACGAAAGGCGGCCGCCAGATGCTGGCGGTGCGCGGCATGCTCGGCCGGCTCGCCAGCGGTTTTCATCCGTCGCCACCGACTGCGCCGGCCGATGTCGCCGTGACGAGCATGACCGACCGTTCAGTCGGCTTGCGCTGGGGCGCCAGCGCCGGCACACCGCGCGTGATCGGATATCACGTGTACGTGGCGGGGCAGTCCGGCGGGCCGTATGCGCGAGTCAACTCGACGCCGATCGCGAGCACCGAGTACACGGTCACCGGCCTGAACCCGGGCACGAACTACTACTTCGTGGTCCGCGCCGTCAACAAGCGCGGCATGGAAAGTGCGGATTCGCTGCAAGTGTCGGCGACGACAAGCCTGCTACCGCCATTGCTGCCGTGGTAGACGCGAAAGAGGTTGCCTTCGCCTGCTGACCCGCGCACGCAACTGCGGCGCACTGGCAGTCCTGCTTGCGTGCTGCCCGGTGCGTCACTTCCGCCGTAGCGGCACCACGCTGGCGCGACGATGCCGGACGCGCGGTTCATCCGGAGCGGCTTGTCGTCGAGGCTCGGGTAAAGCGCGTGAGCGCCGCCCGCAGCCGATCTGAACAAGGGGCCCGCCGTCGACCACGTGTACGCCGCCGGCAAGCAGACCGGCGATGCAGAAGCGGCGGCCGTGGGGCGAAATGTGCATGTCCTGCGGCATGCCCTCGGGCACCCCCGGAAGCCGGCGTCAATGCATCGCTCGGGGCGGCGCCCGCAAATTCATCGGAACCATCGGCAATCGCCGATCGTGACGCAGCGCTTCAGTCGATCCGACGCACGAACGCGAGCCGCTGCGACGGCGCAAAGCCGCAGCCGTACAGGAAGCTCAGTAGCGCCAGGTCGCTCGGCGCGGCGATGGTTTCGACGCGCTCGACGCGCAGCGCACCGAGGTTCGCAAAGAGCTGCGACAGCAGCGCGTGACCGATGCCGCGGTGCGCGTAGTCGGGGTCCACGCCGATCGTGTCGATCACGGCGACCGGCTCGGTGCGGCCGTAGTCGCCCAGGTCGGTGCGCGCCATCAGGTAGCCGACAACCCCGTCGTCGAGCCGCGCGACGAGCGACACGCGGACCGCCGAGTCGCCCAGCGCCTCGGCGAGTTGCGCGCGCATGTACTCGGTGCGGTCACGGCCCGTCAACGCGCGGTCGATGCGAACGATCGCAGGCAGGTCGTCTGCCGTCATCGAACGCAGGTCGGCGCGGTCGCGCGCGAGCTTTTCGTAGTCGTTGCCCGCAGGCGCACCGTAGTCGATCTCGCGGCGCGGCTCGGCCTCCTCGGACTGGCCGGTCGGGGCGTCGCGCTCGGTCCGATCGCTGCCGTCGCCGACCGGGCAGTCGACGATGCGGTCCGGCGCGAGCGCGAACCCGGTCGCGTCGAACCAGCGCAGCATCGCGTGGTCGTTCCACGCTGCGGCGGTCCGCAGTTCCGCGACGCCCTTGCGCCGCCCGTGTTCGACCAGCGCGTCGAGCAGCCGCGTGCCGATCCCGCGTCCCTGCATCTGGCGCCGCACCCCGACCAGTTCGATGCGCAGCGCGGGCTCGGCTCCGCCGAACTCGCCGCGCAACACCCGTGCGAGGATGTAGCCTGCCAGCCCGTCCGCGTCCTGGGCCGCGAACTGGGCGTGTCTTGCAGGTTCGCGCAACGCCGCGTCGAGCCGGCGCCGGATGTAGGCGCGGCGCGACCGTCCGGCGATCGACCGGTCGATCGCGACGACCGCGTCCAGATCGCCCGGCGCGAGCGGGCGGATCGCGATTTGCGCGGCGCCGCCCGTTGTCTTCATCGTCCGGCTCCGCGTGGGGCTCGTTCAGGACGCCGCGTAAGCGAGCGCGAGCGCGCGGTCGGCGTCGTCGTCGAACAGGTCCGCGAGCAGCGGCAGCAGGGCGGACTCCTCCTTGTGGATGTGCGCGGTCAGGCGCTCGGCGAGCTCGAGCGCGAGCCGCTTCAGCGCGTCCCAGCCCGCATCGTCGAGCGTCCCCGCGCCGGCGCGCGCGATCAGCGGGGCCAGCTCGTCGGCGACTGCGCGGATCGTCGCGTGCTCCTCGGCCAGCAGCGACGCGAGATCGCCTTCGCCGGATTCGGCCATGCGGCCGAACAGCTCGCGCTCCTCGAAGCCGAAGTGACGGGCGACATCGTGCGCCAGATGCGCGCCGAGCGTGCGCAGCAGCGCGACGAGTTCGGCATCGCGGCGAAAGGTGCCTGCGAAAGCCTGCTCGATCCGGCCGAGCAGGTCGAGGTTGGCCTCGTGCTCCTGGTGCAACAGCGCATTCGTATGACGGTCCGGGTTCATGCGGCGATCATATCGGTACTCCGATACCGATTTGCTTGATTCAGGTCAGATCCGCCGACGCGCGCCGCAACGGCCGGGCTCGGCGCCGGCGCCCTGCTCATCCGCGAACCGCCGCGGCGCGCCGCTCGCCGCGGGAACGCTAGCCCGCCTATTTCACGAGGTCGCCCCCGTGTGCGTTCATCGCAGAGCTTCGACAAGGGCTTGCAGCATGCTGGCTGGAATCTACTTTGGATCGCCGGGGCTACGCGGGCTTGCGCGGCGCCGGGCCGGCCATCTTGCGCTCAAGTGCTCGCGAATGCCTCCGGGCATTCGACTGTGCCCCTCTCGCGCAACCTGGCTCGCCCCGGCGTCCGCGCAACTCCCGCGTCCCTCGTGAAATAGCCGGGCTAGACTGCGAGTGTGTCCATGCGCGCCCATCCCCGCTTCTGCTCGGTCTGCGGACATGCGGTCGTGCGCCGCGTGCCGCAGGGCGACAACCGCGAGCGCGACTGCTGCGACCACTGCGGCACGATCCACTACGTCAACCCGCGGCCGGTCGTCGGCACCATCCCCGTGTGGAAGGACCAGATCCTGCTGTGCAAGCGCGCGATCGAGCCGCGTTACGGCAAATGGACGCTGCCCGCGGGCTTCATGGAGGTCGGCGAGACGACGGCCGAAGGCGCGCTGCGCGAGACCGTCGAGGAAGCCGGCGCGCGCGTCGAACTGGGCCCCGTGTACACGATGATCGACGTGCCCTACGTTGAGCAGGTGCACATTTTCTTCCGCGCGCAGCTGCTGGACCTCGACTTCGCGCCCGGCGCCGAAAGCCTCGAAGTGCGCCTGTTCGGCGAACGCGAGATCCCCTGGAGCGAGATCGCGTTCCGCACGGTCGCGCTGACGCTGCGGCTGTACCTCGAGGACCGCGCGCGGGGCGTCTTCGGCATGCACACCGGCGCGATCGCGCCGATGCCGACGCAGCCGCCGCCGTCCGAATGATCGACTGGCTGCGTCCGGGCGACCCGTTCCCGCCGGTCGCGGCGGCGCTGGCGCATCCGAACGGGCTGCTCGCTGCCAGCGGCGATCTTGCCGTCGACCGTCTGATCGACGCCTACCGGCGCGGGATCTTCCCCTGGTACGCGGAGGGAGAGCCGGTGCTGTGGTGGTGCCCCGATCCGCGTATGGTGCTGTTCACCGGCGAGTTCAGGGCGGCGCGTTCGTTGCGCAAGAAGCTGCGCGCCGTCGCGCGCAGCGACGCCTGGCGCGTGACCTGCGACGCGGCCTTCGAGACCGTCATGCGGGCATGCGCGGCGCCTCGCCCCGGCCAAGACGGAACGTGGATCACCGAGGCGATGGTGCGCGCCTACGTCGCGCTGCATCGGCGCGACCTGGCGCACTCGATCGAGGTCTGGCGCGACGACGAACTCGTCGCCGGCCTGTACGGCGTCGCGCTGGGACGGATGTTCTACGGCGAGTCGATGTTCACGCGCGCGACCGACGGCTCGAAGATCGCACTCGCCACCTTGGTGAAACTGCTGCGAGACGAACAGGTGCCGGTGATAGACTGCCAGCAGAACACGGAGCACCTCGCGTCGCTCGGCGCGCGCGAGATTCCGCGTGCGGATTTCTGCGCGCACGTCGCGGCCGCGACGCGGTCGACCCCGGTCGACTGGTCGATCTATCGCGCGGGGACGCTGAATCGCCTGCTGGGAAGCTACTGAGCAGATGGCCAACCTGAAGGAGCTGCCGTTCGCGGCCTTGCAGTTCTACGCGACGGCGCCGTATCCGTGCAGTTACCTCGAGCACCGGCAGGCCCGCTCGCAGGTGGCCACCCCCGCGCACCTGATCAATGCGGACGTCTACAGCGAACTGGTCCGCAGGGGCTTCCGCCGCAGCGGCATCTTCACCTACCGGCCGCACTGCGATGGATGCCGGGCGTGCATCCCCGTGCGCGTTCCCGTCGCGGAGTTCAAGCCCAATCGCAGCCAGCGTCGCGCATGGATCCAGCACCGTGCGCTCGTGACCCGTGTGGTCGGGCTCGCGTTCGACCATGAGCACTACGACCTTTACTTGCGGTACCAGTCGACGCGGCACGCCGGCGGCGGCATGGACAACGACAGCCGCGAGCAGTATTCGCAGTTCCTTCTGCAGAGCAAGGTCAACACGAGGCTCGTCGAGTTCCGCGACCCGGTACCGCCGGAGGCGGCCGACGCGCTCGGCACGTTGCGGATGGTGTCGATCATCGACATCCTGAACGACGGTCTGTCCTCCGTCTACACCTTCTTCGATCCGGACGTCCCGCGCGCGAGCTTCGGCACTTTCAACGTCCTGTGGCAGATCGAGCAGTGCCGCGCGCTGCGACTGCCGCACCTGTACCTCGGCTACTGGATCGAGCACAGCTCGAAGATGGCGTACAAGGCGCGCTTCCGGCCGGTCGAGCTGCTGCAGAACGGCCGCTGGGTGCGGCACGCGGAGCCGGTCGGATCGGAGCACCGTCCGTAGAATCGCCGCGTGCTCTACGACCTCGCCCGCCCGTTTTTCTTCGCCCTCGATCCGGAAACCGCCCACGACGTCGCCCTCGCCGGCCTTGCGCGTGCGCACGCGCTTGGACTGACGAAGCTGGCGCGTCCGCGCGTGCCGGCCGATCCGGTCGACGCGATGGGGCTGCGCTTTCCCAATCCGGTCGGGCTCGCTGCCGGGCTCGACAAGAACGCCGCCTGCATCGACGCGCTCGGCGACCTTGGGTTCGGCTTCATCGAAGTCGGCACCGTGACGCCGCAACCGCAACCCGGCAATCCGAAACCGCGGCTGTTCCGTCTGCCGAAAGCCGCCGCGCTGATCAACCGGATGGGGTTCAACAACGACGGACTCGAGCGCTTCGTCGCCAACGTGGCGGCGAGCCGGACGTTCTGCGCGGCGGGCGGCGTCATCGGACTGAATCTCGGCAAGAACGCCGCCACGCCGATCGAAAGCGCGCTCGACGACTACGTGCTCGGACTGCGCGCGGTGTACCCGCTGCTCGTCGAGCGGCCCGGCTACGTCGCGATCAACGTCTCGTCGCCGAACACGAAGGATCTGCGTTCGCTGCAGGGCGGCTCCGAACTCGGCGCGCTGCTGCGCGGGCTGGCCGCGGAGCGCGCGCGGCTTGCGGACCGGCACGGCAAGCGCGTGCCGGTCGCGGTCAAGATCGCGCCGGACTTGGACGACGAGGATCTGCCGCGCGTGGCCGATGCCCTCGTCGCGCACGGCATGGACGCAGTGATCGCGACGAACACGACGACCGCGCGCGACGGCGTGGCCGGACTCGAGCATGCCGACGAGGCAGGCGGGCTGTCGGGCGCTCCGCTGTTCGCGCGCTCGACCGCGGTCGTGCGGATCCTCGCCGCACACCTGAAAGGCGCCCTGCCGATCGTCGCCGCCGGCGGCATCCTGAGCGGTGCGGACGCCGCCGCCAAAGCCGAGGCCGGCGCAACGCTGGTGCAGATCTATACCGGCCTCATCTACCGCGGTCCGGCGCTCGTTGCCGAGTGCCGGCGCGCGCTGCTGGCGCGCCGCCGCTAGCGCGATGCGCTGCTTCGTTGCGCTGTGGCCCGACGACGCCGCGCGCGAGCGCCTCACCGCCGTCGTGCGCGAGCAGCAACGGCGCTTCCCGCGGGCCCGCGCGATGTGCGCGGAGAACCTGCACCTGACGCTCGCGTTCATCGGCGAACTCGACGAGGCGCGCGCAGCGGTGGTGGCCGCCGCGCTCGATGCGTTGCCGTTCGAGGATTTCACGTGGACGCTCGATGCCGTCGGCGCTTTCGACCGCGCGCGCGTGCTGTGGGCCGCCGGGGCCGACTGCGAGCCGCTCTCGCGGCTCGCGCAACGGGTCCGTTCGGTGCTCGACGAACTCCACGTCCCGTACGACCGCAAGCCTTTCGTCGCGCACGTGACGCTGCTGCGCGGCCTGACCCGCAGCGACGCGCGGCGCGCCGCAGCCGCGATCGTTCCGCCGGTCAGCTGGCGCGCGGATCGCCCGCGACTAGTGTGCTCGGTCCACCGCGAGGGCCGGCTGCGCTACGAGACCTATGTGCCGGCGGTCACCGAGGGCTCCCACTTTGGCCCGGATCAAACCTTGGCGAATCGGCCGTTGACGAAGCACGACGCCTGAACCGATCCTCGCGCCATGCGCAAGGCGCGAAACGCGAAGCGGGGCCGCGACGAAGCCCGCGATGAAGGCTTCACGTGGGCCCGCTAGCGATCACCGTGGTGACGCTCGCGGGCTTTGCGGGCTTTTTCTGGCTCGCGTGGCGCAAGCTCTCGATCGTCGCGGCGCTGCAGCCCGAAGTGCGCTGGGACCGCCCGATCGCGCGGCTCGGCGAGGTGTTGCGCCTCGGCCTGCTGCAGTGGCGCATGATCGCCGGCGAATGGAAGCCGGGGATCATGCACACGGTGATCTTTGCCGGCTTCGTCTCGCTGCTGGTACGCAAGCTGCAGCTGATCGTCATCGGCTACGACGCGGGCTTCGTCTTCCCCGGCGCGGTCGGCGGCTTCTATGCCGCGTTCAAGGATCTGGTCGAGGTGGCCGTCACCGTCGCCGTGCTGTACGCGTTCTGGCGCCGCTTCGTGCTCAAGCCGAAACGGCTCGAGCCGAACCGCGAAGCGATCCTGGTGCTGACGCTGATCCTCGCGATCATGGTCACCGACTTCCTGTACGACGGCTTCAAGTTCGCGCTGCTCGCGGACGCCGACGCGGCAATCGCGCACGAGCGCGCGTTCGCCGTGTTCGGCTCGCTGGTCGCGGCCGGGCTGTCGGGCCTTCCGGCCGAGACGCTGACTTTGGGCTATCACGCCAGCTACTGGATCCAGATGCTCACGGTGTTCAGCTTCCTCGTGCTGCTGCCGGTGGGCGAACACTTTCACATCGTCACCGCGCTGCCCGCGCTGTTTTTCGCGCGCGAGACGCCGCTGAACCGCGTGCCCTCGCTCGACCTGGAACGCATCATGAGCGAGGACGACGCCGGCGAAATGAAGATCGGCGTGCGCACCGCTGCCGATCTCGTGTGGAAGGACGCATTCGACGCGTTCACCTGCACGGAGTGCGGCCGCTGCAAGGACGCCTGCCCGACCTTTCTGACCGGCAAGCCGCTCGCATTGAAGTGGGTGCACGACGGCGTCAAGCGGCACCTTCTCGCACACCGGGAATCCATCGTCACGCACCGTGACGCCGAGCTGCCGCCGCTGGTGAGCCACGCGATTGCGGACGAAGCGCTGTGGGCCTGCACGACCTGCGGCTACTGCGAGCTCGCCTGTCCGATCGCGCTCGAACACCTCGGCAAGTTCTTCCGCATGCGGCAGCACCAGGTGCTGATGGAAGGAAACTTCCCGGCCGAGCTGAAGACGGTCTTCGACAACTACGAAAGCCAGAGCAACCCGTGGGGGCTGCCGGCGGACACGCGCGCAGAATGGGCGCAGGGGCTCGACGTGCCGCTGCTCGCTTCACCAGAGCAGGCAAAGGAACTGGACTATCTGTTCTACGTCGGCTCTGCGCAGTCGTTCGACGACCGCAATCGCAAGGTCGCGCGCGCGTTCGTGAAGATCCTGCGCGCAGCCGGCGTGCGCTTCGCGATTCTCGGTCCGCGCGAAGGCTCGACCGGCGAATGCGTGCGCCGCGCCGGCAACGAGATGCTGTTCCAGACGCTCGCCAAGGGGCTCATCGAGACCCTGAACGGGATGAACGTCACGCGCATCGTCACCTGCGATCCGCATGCGTTCAACTCGCTGAAGAACGAGTATCCCGAGTTTGGCGGGCGCTACGAGGTGGTCCATCACACGCAACTGATCGACGAGCTGATCCGCGACGGACGCATCGTGCCGGCACGCAGCTTCGAACGCGTGATCTTCCATGAGCCCTGCTATCTCGGCCGGCACAACGGCGAATACGAAGCGCCGCGCCGCGCGCTCGCCGCGGTCACGATCGACGGCCCGATCGAATTCGCGCTGAACCGCGAAAAGTCGATGTGCTGCGGCGCCGGCGGTGCGCGCTTCTGGATGGAAGAGCGCATCGGCAGGCGCATCAACGTGACTCGCGTTGAGCAGGCGCTGCCGCAAGCGCCGCGCCTGATCGCGACCGCCTGCCCTTACTGCGCGACGATGATCAGGGACGGGCTCGCACAGCTCGGCCGCGAAGGCGAAATCCAGAACAAGGACATCGCCGAGCTGGTCGCCGAGGCGCTGCCGCAGTAACGCTCAGCGCGCGCTGCGCCGTGCGCGATACAGCTCGTGGAAGGTCTTGCCGCTCGGCGCGGGAAAGTCGCGATGATCGGTCCAGCCTGACGCGAACGGCAGCGCACGGATGCGTCGTCGCTCGCCGCCCATCCACGCGAGCACGCGCGCCGCGGCGCGGCTCGCTGCGCGATACAGGGACGGGCGGCGCGCCGCGTAGCCCCAGACCGCCAAGGCGACGCGTTCGTACCAGGGCCGCAAGCCGCGCTCGAACTGCCTCTCGCGCAGCTTGCGCAGTAGTTGCGGCAGCGGGATCTTCACCGGACAGACGACGTGGCACTCGCCGCACAGCGTGGCGGCCTGCGGCAGATCGAGCGCGTTTTCCAGCCCGACGTAGCTCGGCGTCAGCACCGAGCCCATCGGCCCGGGATACACCCAGCCGTACGCATGGCCGCCGATCTTCTGGTACACGGGGCAGTGGTTCATGCACGCGCCGCAGCGGATGCAGCGGAGCATCTCCTGGAACTCGCCGCCGACGAGCCCTGTGCGGCCGCCGTCGACGAGCACGAAGTACATGTGCTCCGGACCGTCGGGCTCGCCGTCGGCGCGGGTTCCGGTCAGCAACGACACGTAGTTGGTGATCGACTGCCCGGTCGCCGAGCGCGGAAGCAGGCGCAGCAGCGTGGCCAGGTCTTCGAGCGTCGGCAGCACCTTCTCGATGCCGGTCAGCGCGACGTGAACTCGCGGCACGATCGTGCACATGCCCTCGTTGCCCTCGTTGGTGACGAGCGCGACCGAACCCGTTTCGGCGATCAGAAAGTTGCCGCCCGAGATGCCCATGTCCGAAGTCAGGAAGTGACCGCGCAGCACCGCGCGCGCCTCGCGCGCGAGCTGCGTGATCTCGTCCTTGCGCGCGGTGCCGTGCGTGCGCGCGAACAGATCGGCGATTTCTTCCTTGTCCTTGTGGATGACGGGCGCGATGATGTGTGACGGCGGCTCGTTGTCGTTGATCTGCAGGATGTACTCGCCCAGATCCGTCTCCACCGGCCGGATGCCGGCGGCGGCGAACGCACGGTTCAGTCCGATCTCCTCCGACACCATCGACTTTGACTTCGTGACCTTGCGCACGCCGTGCTTGCGTGCAATGTCGACGACGAGCCGTGCCGCTTCCTCGCGCGTCTCGGCGTACAGCACGGTCGCCCCGCGCGCCGTAGCGTTGCGTTCGAAGATGTCGAGCCAGACGTCGAGCGCGGCAAGCGCGCGGTCGCGCCGCTCGACCGCGGCGGCGCGCGTGGCCTCGAAGTCGTCCAGTTCGGCGATCGCGCGCGCGCGCGCGGTGACAAACTTGTCGGCGAGCTTGGTCAGATTCTTCTGCAGCCGTGCGTCGGCCAGCTTCATCGCCGCGCGCGACTTGAAGTGCATCGACTGCACCTGCATCACGCGTCCCCCGCCAGCACCTGCGCGATGTGCAGCACGCGCGTTCGCTCGTCTCCCAAGCGTCGCAGCCGGCCCTCGATGTTCAGCATGCAGCCCAGGTCGCCGAGCACGACGGCATCGGCGCCGCTCGCCCGGATGTTGCGGCACTTCTCGTCGACGATCGCCGCCGAGATGTCGCCGTACTTCAACGAAAACGTGCCGCCGAACCCGCAACAGTTCCTGCAGTCCTTCATCTCGACGAGCTTCGCCCCGGGCACCTTCGCCAGAAGCTCCCGCGGCTGGGTCGATACGCCGAGTTCCCGCAAGCCGCTGCACGAGTCGTGGTACGTCACGGTGCCTCGGAAGTTCGACGACAGACGATCGATCCGTGCGACGTTCACGAGAAAGTCGGTCAGCTCGTACGTCTTCGCGGCCAGGGCGTCGGCGCGCGCCTTCAGGTCCGGATCGTCGCGGAACAGATCGACGTAGTGCCTCGCGATCTGGCCGCCGCACGAACCCGACGGCACGACGACGTAGTCGAAACCTTCGAAGTCGCGCAGCACGCGCTCGGCGAGGGCACGGGCGGTCGCCGAATCGCCGCTGTTGTATGCCGGCTGACCGCAGCAGGTCTGAGACTCGGGGACTTCGACCTGGCATCCGGCCAGTTCGAGCAGCTTCAGTGTGGAGAACCCGATGTCAGGACGTACGAGGTCGACGAGACAGGTGACGAACAGGCCAACGCGCATGGGGCGATTCAGGTTCAGTCGAAGATGCTGCCTTGCAACAGCCACCGGCGCCCGCCGTGCCCATCGCCCGACCCGCACAGGCCCACATCCAGCGCGGCTCGACGGGCTTTTCGTATCGTGATATAAGGCGCCCGTATTCTGGTTCTGCGCCGCACCATGCCTCCTCGCCCGCCTGAGCCCGCACCGACGCCGCGCGAAAAGACAGCGATCCAAGTCATCGAGCGAATGATGAAGCTGCTCGATGCCCTGGCGGCCCACGCCGACCCGGTGAGCTTGAAGGAGCTGGCGCGGGCAACCGCGCTGCATCCATCGACGGCGCACCGGATCTTAAACGACATGGTCCTCGGTCGATTCGTCGACCGCGGCGATGCGCCGGGCACCTACCGGCTCGGCATGCGCCTGCTCGAACTCGGCAACCTCGTGAAGGCCCGGCTTTCGGTGCGCGAGGCTGCGCTCGAGCCGATGCGCGAGCTGCATCGCAAGACCGGGCAGACCGTGAACCTGTCGGTACGGCAGGGCGACGAGATCGTGTACATCGAGCGTTCGTACTCGGAGCGCTCGGGCATGCAGGTGGTGCGCGCGATCGGCGGCCGCGCGCCGCTGCACCTGACATCGAGCGGCAAACTGTTCCTTGCCCACGACGATCCGCGGCTCGTTCGCGCCTACGCGACGCGCACCGGACTCGGCGGCCACACGCGCAACAGCATCACCGAGCTATCCAGGCTCGAGCGCGAACTGTCGCTGGTGCGAGCGCGCGGCGTGGCGCGCGACAACGAGGAGCTCGAGCTCGGGGTGCGTTGCATCGCGGCCGGAATCCGCGACGACTCCGGACGCGTGGTCGCCGGACTGTCGGTGTCGGCGCCGGCCGAGCGTCTGCAGGAGGAGTGGATCGAGGATCTGCAGGCGACGGCTGCGCGGATTTCTGCGCGCCTCGGCTACGCGGGCGGTCCTGCCGCGGCCTGAGTCCGCACAGACGGGCTCAGATCGGCTTCGTCTGCGAATTGCCCGCGTCCGCGGACTGGTTCGACCGCTGTTCGGCGATCCAGCGGCGCAGCCGCTGCGCGTCGCCGATGCGGGAGTACTTGCCGACCGAGTCGAGCAACACCATGACGACCCGCTTGCCTTCGATCACCGCCTGCATCACGAGGCAGCGCCCGGCAGCGGAGATGTACCCGGTCTTCTGCACGCCGATGTCCCACTCGGGCTGCGAAGTGAGCCGATTGGTGTTGGCATAACGGACGACACGTCGGCCGAGCGGCAGGCTCAGCTCGACGCTGGTCGAATACTCGCGGATCTCCGGGTGTTCGTAGGCCGCCTTGACGAGCCGGACGAGATCGCCGGGACTCGAGCGGTTCTCGGGCGACAACCCGGTCGGATCTGCGAAGTGCGAGTCGTGCATGCCGAGCATCTGCGCCTTGGCGTTCATCGCCTCGACGAACGCGGAAACGCCGCCCGGGTACGTGCGCGCGAGCAGTTGCGCCGCGTGGTTCTCGGAAGACATCAAGGCGAGTTGCAGCGCCTGCGCGCGCGTCAGCTTGACGCCCGGGGTCAGACGCGAACGTACGCGATCGATGGTGCGGTCATAGCGCGTGACCACGAGTTGCTCGTCGAGCGGCAGCTCGGCGTCGAGCGTGACGATCGCCGTCATCAGCTTGGTGATCGATGCGATCGGCAGCACCGCTTCGGGGTTCTTCTCGAACAGGACTTCGTCGGTGTCCTGATCGACGACGAGCGCCACCGAGGATCGGAGGTCGAGCGGATCGTCGACCCGGTGCAGTCCGGCGCGCATCCCCTCGCTGGGGACCGCGGGCCGGCGGACGACCTTGCGCTTGGCCTGCTTGGCTGCCGGCCGGCTCGCGACTTTAGTCTTCTGTGCGCCGGTCGATGCAGCGACCGCGTTGACGGTCCGTTGCGCCGGTGCATCGGGTCGCTTTGCAGTCTGCGCCGAAGCCAGCGCGGGCAGGCAGAGAGCCAGCACGAGTACGAACAACCTGCTCACTTCTTCCCCCAGTCAAGTGCCGCCCGGGCGGAACGGCCGGGTGGCTGCCGTCGATCCGCCGCGTCGGCTGTGGCACGCGCCGACGCGAGGCGCGCTGACAGCGCCTCGCACCGGTCGAGATTCACACGCAGGAGTTCAAGAGACTCGCGCGATCAATCGGCGTAAACGCCGGCTTTCTTGATGATCGGCGCCCACTTCTCGATCTCGGCTTTCAGGTGAGCCGCGTGCGCCGCCGGGGTAATCCGTTCGGGCGGATACACGGTCGCGCCGAGATCGGCCATGCGCTTGACGAACTCGGGATCCTTCGCGGCCGCCTGCAGCGCGGCGACGAGCTTGTCGACCGCCGCTTTCGGCGTGCCCTTCGGCGCGTAGACGCCGTGCCACACACCGACCTCGAAGCCCTTCAGACCGCTTTCGTCGAGCGTCGGGACGTCCGGCAGGACCGCCAGGCGCCGCAAGGTGGTCGTCGCGTAGACCTTGACGCCTTTGGTCGGGTCGGCGCGGTTGGCCTGGATCTGACCCGTCGTGTTGGTCGTCTGATCGCAGGTGAAATCGACCTGCTTGGCGAGCAGCGCGTTGATCACGTCGGCTGTTCCCTTGAACGGCACGGTGGTCAGGTCGGTCTGGATCGCGCTCATGAACAGCAGCCCGCACAGATGCGAAGCGGCGCCAACGCCGGCGTTCGCATAGTTCAGCTTGTCCTTGTTCGCCTTCACGTACGCGATGAACTCGCCGACGTTCTTCGGCGGAAAGTCCGAGCGCGCGACGATCGTCATCGGCGTGTCGACGATCAGCCCGATGTACTCGAAGTCCTTGAGCGGATCGAACTGCAGCTTGCGGTACAGCGTCGGCGCGGTCGACATGCCGATGTGATGCAGCAGGATCGTGTAGCCGTCCGGCGCCGCGTTCTTCGCGCGCGTGACGCCCACGGTACCGCCGGCGCCGCCGACGTTTTCGATCACGACCTGCTGGCCGAGATGTTTGCTCATCGCCAACGCGAGCGACCGGCCGACGGTATCGGTCGGCCCACCGGCCGTGAACGGCACGATCATCGTGATTGGCTTCGACGGATAGGTCTGCGCAAGTGCAGCGCTGCTCGCTGCAAGCGCAGCGGCGACCAACAACAGGCGGCGCAGGAATCTCACGGATGTCTCCTTTCGAGTTGGACCTGTCTGGTTCTGATTCTCGAGCACGGCGATTCTACCGACGAACGCGCCGTCGCCAAGCTCCTCGCCCATCCGCATTTGCGCGTAGGCGGGGGTTCTCGCGACCGCTGCGCCGCGCTCGATCAGATCGCTGCGGCGATCGCCGCGCCGAGTTCGGCGGTACCCGCCGTGCCGCCGATATCGCGTGTCAGCGGTGCATGTTTCGGTCCGGCCTCGAGCACGCGTTCGATCGCGCGAACGACCGCTGCGCCGGCATCCGCGTGGCCCAGCCAGTCCAGCATCAGCGCCGCGCTCCAGATCTGACCGATCGGGTTGGCAATGCCCTTGCCCGCGATATCGGGCGCAGAGCCGTGCACCGGTTCGAACAGCGACGGGTACTTGC
>JBFMFC010000008.1:20733-29972 GCA_040752195.1 Pseudomonadota bacterium
TCCGCGTGGCCCAGCCAGTCCAGCATCAGCGCCGCGCTCCAGATCTGACCGATCGGGTTGGCAATGCCCTTGCCCGCGATATCGGGCGCAGAGCCGTGCACCGGTTCGAACAGCGACGGGTACTTGCGGTCGGGGTTCAGATTTGCCGACGGCGCGATCGCGATCGTTCCGGTGCACGCCGGACCGAGGTCCGACAGGATGTCGCCGAACAGATTGCTCGCCACGACCACGTCGAACTGCTCGGGCCGCTGAACGAAGTGCGCGGTCAGGATGTCGATGTGGTACTTGTCGTGCCGCACGGCCGGAAACTCGCGCGCGATCGCCTCGACGCGCTCGTCCCAGTACGGCATCGTGATCGAGATGCCGTTGCTCTTGGTCGCCGAGGTCAGGTGCCGGCGCGGCCGCTTCGCCGCCAGATCGAAGGCAAAGCGGACGACGCGGTCGATCCCGATGCGCGTCATCACCGTCTCCTGGATCACGACCTCGCGCTCGGTCCCCTCGAACATGCGGCCGCCAATCGACGAGTACTCGCCCTCGGTGTTCTCGCGGACCACGACGAAGTCGATCTCGCCGGGCGCGCGCGGTCGGCCTTCGCGGTCCACGAGCGGCGACGGAATCCCGGGCATCAGCTTGCACGGCCGCAGGTTGACGTACTGGTCGAACTCGCGCCGGAACTTCAGCAGCGAGCCCCATAGCGAGACGTGGTCGGGCACGGTCGCAGGCCAGCCGACGGCACCGTAGAAGATCGCGTCGTGGCCGCCGATTCGGTCCTTCCAGTCGGGCGGCATCATCTCGCCGTGCTTCGCGTAGTAGTCGCAGCTCGCGAAATCGAAGTGATCGAGCTGCAGTTCGATGCCGAAACGGCGCGCGGCCGCGTCGAGCACGCGCAGCCCTTCGGGAACGACTTCCTTGCCGATGCCGTCGCCGGGAATGACGGCGATCCTGTGTTTGCCCATCTCGCTACTCCATCGACTGCGCGAACCGTCCGGCGGGTTCGCATCCGGTTGTGCCGCTGCGGCTCATGGACGCGGCGGCGCCATTCAAACGTGGATCGGTTCAAGCGCCGCGCGCAGCGCCGCCGGCACCGGCGTCGGCCGGCGCGTCGCGCGATCGACGTAGACGTGAACGAAATGCCCCTGCGCGCAGGCGTCCTGCCGATCGTCCGCGAAGATGCCGATCTCGTAGCGCACGCTCGACGTGCCGATGCGCGCGACGCGCAATCCGCCGACCACCGTCTGTGGAAACGCCAGCTCGCTGAAGTAACTGCACTGCGTTTCGACGACCAGCCCGATCGTGGCGCCGCGCGCGACGTCGAGCACGCCCGAACGGATCAGGTACTCGTTGACCACCGTATCGAAGAAGCTGTAGTAAACGACGTTGTTGACGTGGCCGTACGCGTCGTTGTCCATCCAGCGCGTCTGGATCGACAGGAAGTGCCGATAGTCCGATCGGCGATGCGGCGCCGGGCGCTCGCTCACGGTCACTCCTCCATGCGCTTTTTCTTCAGCACCAGCGCCACGCCGGCGATCGTCACAAACACCCCCACCCAAGCGAGCGGCGCCAGCCGCTCGCCGAACCACGTCCAGGCCATCAGCGCGGTCACCGGTGGGGTCAGGTACATCAGACTGGCAACCTCGGTGGCGCGGCCGCGGCGAATCATAGCGAGCAGCAGGCTGATCGCGACGAGCGACAGTCCAACGACGGCCCAAGCGAGCGCGAACCAGAACTCCGGCGTGTACTTCACGCGCAAGGTCTCGGTGACTAGCGCGAACGGCAGCAGCAGCGCGAACGATGCGCCGAACTGAATCACGCTGCCGGTGCGCAGATCGACCGGTCCGCAGAACCTCTTCTGGTACAGCGTCCCCGCCGTGATGCCGGCGAGCGCCACGACGCTCACCGCCGTTGCGTGCCAGCCGGCGCCCGCCAGCGTCAGCCGATCCGACAGCACGAGCGCGATGCCCGCGAAACCCAGCGCGAGCCCCGTCCACTGCCGCAGCGACGCGCGCTCTCCGACCGCGAACCCGAGCAGCGCGGTCAACAGCGGTTGCGCGCCGACGATCAGCGCCGCGACGCCGGCCGGCATGCCCTGCGCGATCGCGTACCACACCCCGCCGAGGTACACGGCCTGGAGCAGCATGCCGGCGACGGCGACGTGCAGCCACTGAAGCGGGGTGCGCGGCCACGGGGCGCCGCTCACCCAAATCATCGGCAGCAGCAGCGCCACGATGCCGGCAAAGCGATACAACAGGAACGTCAACGGCGGCGCATGCGGCGCTGCGTACTTGGCGACGATGAACCCGGTGCTCCACAGAAGCACGAACGCGATCGGCGTGGCCGCCAGCCAGCGCTGCCGCGCGCGGCGCGCGGATGCGGTCGCCGGCTCAGCCATGGGCCGGCGCCAGGTCCGTCCGCGCGCAGCACCGCCGCCAGTGCAGGCATGCAGCGCGCACGGTGTTGAAGTGCACGTCAACCGTAACGTCGATGTCGCGTCCGTAGCCGCCCGCCATCGCCACGGCGATCGGCGCGCCGAGGCGGAATGCGAGGTCGAACACGCGCGCATCGCGCTCCGCCATGCCCGCCGTCGTCAGTGCGAGTCGCCCAAGTCGGTCGTTCTCGTGCGCGTCGGCGCCCGCCAGATAGACAATCAGCTCGGGCTGGAAGCGCGCGCACATCTCGTCGAGTGCCGCGTCGAGCACGCGCAGGTACTCGGTATCGCCGGTCCCGTCGGGCAGGCCGCGATCGAGATCGCTTCGCGCTTTACGGAACGGGAAGTTCCTCTCGCCGTGCAGCGACAGCGTGAACGTCGTGGCGTCGCCGGCGAGGATCGCCGCCGTGCCGTTTCCCTGATGCACGTCGAGGTCGACGATGGCGACGTGCAGGACGCGGCCGGCCTCGGCCTGCATCGCGCGAGCCGCGACCGCAGCGTCGTTGAACACGCAGTAGCCCTGTCCGCGGTCGTGCTGTGCATGATGCGTGCCGCCGGCGAGATTGACGGCCACTCCCTCGGTCAGCGCACTGCGAGCGGCAGCGATCGTCGCGCCGACGGAGCGTCGCGATCGCTCGGCCAACGCCGCCGACCACGGGAACCCGATCGCGCGTTGCTCCGCCGCCGACAGTTCGCCGCGCGCGACCCGGCCGATGTAGTCGCGGTCGTGCGCGAGTGCGAGCTGGTCGTCGTTCGCAGCGACGGCGTCGATCAGGCGCACCGCGTCCAGTTCGGCGGCCACGCGCGCGCGCAGCCGCTCGTGCTTCGCCGCAGGAAAGCGATGAGCCGCATGCAAAGGCAGCGGGCAGCAGTCGCAGTGAAATGCCTTCAATCGATGGCGCCCAGCAACAAAATGACCCCTTGCAAACGGTCGATCTTCAGACAGCAGCACCCTGCGATGCACCAATCGATGTTCGCTTCGGCTTCGTAGACGGCGTTGAGTTAATACGTAACCAATTGATTAATAAATATATTTCCAGCAATCCGACCGATTCAGAACAGATTGTCGCGCAGCAGCATAAAGTGCTTGACAGCGCGCGCCGGATCAATAGAATTCGCGTTGTGCGTCGCACCATTCAATGGCGACGCGAACGAGTCAGGGGCCCGGGACCCGCCCGGGAATCGGAGCCACAGAGACCAGAGGAGAAGTTCATGTTTGCAACCCCCGCCCAGTTTGCCGAACTGCAAAAGGGCCAGATGGACGCGCTGTACGCGCTGTCGCACGCGATGTTCGACGCGACCGAAAAGCTCGTCGACCTCAACCTCGCCGCCACCAAGGCCGTGATGGAAGAAACCGCCGAGAAGGCCCAGGCGCTGATGAGCGTCAAGGACGTGCAGGAACTGCTCGCACTCACGGGCGGGCTGGCGCAGCCGACGGTCGAGAAGCTCGCCAGCTACAACCGCACCGTGTATGGCATCGCGAGCGGCGCCGGCGCGGAAGTGTCGAAGATCGTCGAGACGCAGATCGCGGACACGAACAAGAAGGTGTCGGAACTGATCGAGTTCGCGGCGAAGAATGCGCCGGCGGGCTCGGAGCCGGCAGTGGCGATGCTCAAGAGCATGCTGGCCGCCGCCAACACCGCGTACGACACGTTCACCAAGGCGGCCAAGCAGGCCGTCGAGATGGTCGAGTCGAACGTAACGGCCGCCACGTCCGCGACGATGAAAGCCGCGGCCGCCGCCAACGACGCCGTCAAGGCCAAGGGCCGCAAAGCCGCCTGAGCGGCAGCGCGAGCACAAACGGTCTAGCCCCTTGATGAAGCGGATCTTCGCCCCACGTTGGCAGACACGCGCGGCGCGAAGCGCGGCGGAAGACCATGAAGACTTGTCATTGGTCAGATATGCCGCCGCAATATCGGCGAAAATTCACACATCGGAAACGAACGCATGAGGTAACTTAGCTTCGTATCCTGTAACGGTTGTCTCCTTGGCACCACTTGTTTGGACGCGACGTCCAAACTCCTTCTGTCTCCTCCTTTGGTGGTGCTTTTCGAGCCCGGTCCCCGACCGGGCTCTTTTTTTTCAGCGCCGTTCGGGTTCGGGCGGCACGACTTCCAGCGGCGCGCCAAGTTGCCGCAGCCGGGCGAGCAACAGATCGAAGGCCGCGTCCACCGCCTTCGGCGACCCCTTGACGCCCAGCTCGATGTGGCGACGCGCCACCCTTCCATCGCTGCCGTTGCCCATCGAGGGCAGGCTGAACGCCTTGACCTCCGGAAACCGTGCTTCGACCTCCTCCATGATCGGGGCGATCGCCGACTCGGGCGTTTCGAACACGAGCGTCGCGCGCTCGGCGCGCGGCACCTGGTTGAAGTACCCGCGGTACTCGCCGTCGAGAATCGACTCGATCATCGGCCACGCCATCGCCGGGAAGCCCGGCACGAAGTAGTGACGCGCCACCGCGAACCCCGGGATCCGGTTGAACGGGTTCGCGATGATGCGCGCACCGCGAGGGAACTCGCCCATTTTGAGTCGCTGCCGGTTCTCCGGCGTGCTCATGTCCGCGCTCCCGCGCCCCTCCGCAGCCATCTCGGCACATCGCTGTGCGATCAGGGCAGCCGCCTCGGGATGCAATTCGAGTTCCACACCAAGCGCCTCGGCCGCTGCCTGACGCGTATGGTCGTCCGGGGTCGCGCCGATGCCGCCGCAGCTGAACACGACGTCGTCACTCGCAAACGAGCGACGCAGGGCCTCCGCGATCATCGCGCGGTCGTCCGGAAGGTAGTGCGCCCACGATAGGCGCAGTCCGCGAGCGTTGAGCAGCTCGATGACCTTGGCGAAGTGTTTGTCCGTACGCTTTCCGGACAGTATCTCGTCGCCGATTACGTACAGCCCGAAACGAGGGACCACGCGCTTACCTCATGCCGACGCGTCGAACAGGCGCTTCAAGCCGAGCCACTGCTGCGACCAGAAGCCGCGCCCGTAGTCGCGTCCGCTGCCGGCCGGCGCCGGAAGCTGATCGCGTACACCGGTCGGTTCGATCGTGCGGTCGAAGTCGGCCGTGCCGAACCACTGATCCCACAGCGGACACAGCACGGCGAAGTTGCAGCCGTATCGCCGACCCTCGTGTCCGACGCCGATCGCGTGATGGCGCCGATGGAACACCGGTCCCACGAGCACTCGCCTCAGCGGCCCCATCGTCCACGCGACGTTGGCGTGTTGCAGACTTTGCAGCACGCGCGTCGCGATGACCAGGCCGACGAATTGCTCCGGACCGACACCGATCGCCAGCGCGACGACGGCCTTGGCTCCGTCAACGATGAAGCTGTCGAGCAGATGGTTGCGGCTGTCGGTCCACAGCGACATCTTCCGCTGCGAGTGATGCAGCGCGTGCAGCGCCCACCACCACCGGAAGCGGTGCTGCGCGCGGTGCAGCCAGTAGTCGGTGAAGTCGAGCGCGATCAGATACAGCGTGAAGCTCACGAGCGGAACATCGGTGACGCCGGGCCACAGCGCGTCGAGCTCGAACGGCGTGTAACCGGCGCCGCGCAACGCCTGGGTGACGCGATCGACGAGCGGCGTCATCACGAAGAACATCAGCAGCGAGAACGCGCCGAGTCTGTGCAGCAGCGTGTAGATCACGTCGACGCCGACGCCGCGCCGATCGCCCCAGCGCTCGGCCGGGTACAGCGCCTCGAGCGGCCGCAGCACCGTGTACAGAACGACGACCTGAAGCGCGCCGAGCAGGAACCATTCCGTCGCCGCGTACGCGTCGTCGACGTAGCGCATGCCGCCAAGCGCGTACAACAACGGCTGCACGATCGCCTCGAACAGCGCCGTTTGCGCTTCGTCGAGCAGTTGCCCCAAGCCGTCCATCCCGTCACCTCGCCGCCGCCAACCGCGCAGGGACCGCGCCGGCGTCGGCGCGGTATTGCGGATGCTCGCGCAACGTACGGAAGCACAGCCCGCGCCGCTTGAGCCCGGCGATCAGCGGGTCGAGCATCGGCGCGAAGGGCTCGCGCCGCGATCGGATGCCCAGGTGCGCCATCAGCACGTCGCCGTCGCGGACGCGCTCGAGCGCGCGCGCGAGCAGCCGGTCGTTCGGGTGGGTCTCGGACGGCAGCTCGTCCCCCAGGAAGCCGGCGTCGGCCCAATGAACGTGCGAATAGCCGCAGGCACCCGCCGCAGCGAGTGCGTTGGGCGTCGTCACGCCCCCGGGCGCGCGCCACAGCGCGTCGAGCCGACGCCCGGTGAGTGCGGCGAACGCGCGGTTCACGCGGCCGAGTTCTTCGCAGATCTGCTCGGGCGACAGCGCGACCTCGCGGCCCGCCGATTCGCCAAACTGCGGCCGATAGCGCACGCCGCCGCCCGCCGTGTCCGCGACGAACCGGCCGTGCCGCCACGTGTGACTGCCGAATGCGTGTCCCTCGTCGGCGCGCGCCTTCCAGTACGCACCCCAGCTCGCGTCGAGCGCATGGTCGCCGCGCGAGGTGCGTTCGTTGGCGAGAAAGAAGGTGGCCCGCACGTCGTGCTGGCGCAGGATCCGTGCGATCTCCTCCGCGTGGCGCATGTTGCCGGTGTCGAGGGTCAGGAACACGACGCCGCGACACTCGGACGCGGTCGCCGGCGTCGTCGCGAACAGTGCGTTGATCAGCCATGCCGCCACGCCGAAGCCGCGGCCGGGCGATCGCGTCGTCACTTCCACGGCGCGGAGTTCGCCAGGAAAACGCCGTGCGGCGACTTGCCGACCGCGATCGTCTGCACGACCTTGCGCGCGGCGATGTCGACGACGGCCACGCGTTTGGCCCAGCGCTGGGTCACCCACAACAGCTTGCCGTCGGCGGTGACGTCCATGCAGTCGGGGCCGTTCGGCACCGCGATGTCGAACTTCTTCTCGAGCGTCACCTGATCGATCAGGCTCACGGTGTCATCGACGCGATTGCTGACGAAGACGTGCCGGCCATCGCCGAGCGGCCGGAAGTTGTGCGCGCCACGGCCGGTGACGATGCGCTTGACGCTCTTCTGCGCACGCCAGTCGATCACCTCGACGTAGTCCTTGCCCATCACGCCGACGAGCAGGTGACGGTCGTCCGGCGTCATCCAGATCCCCGCCGGCAGGTCGCCAACCTTGAGCTTCCAGGCGATGCTCTGGTCGGCCAGCCGGATGGCGGCGACTTCGTGGCTGTCCTGCAGCGTGACGAACACGAACTGGCTGTCGGCGGAGAAGGTCAGGTGGCTCGGTGCCTTCGCCAGCGCGATCTGCCGAACCGGGCGGAAGGCGACCCGCGCGCCTTCGCCGTCGACGGAGTAGACGTCGACGCGATCGAGCCGCAGCGCCGCGGTCACGAACCACTTGCGGTCGGGCGAGTAGCCGAGCTGGTACGGGTCCGGCACGTTGCGCATGCGCCGCAGCACTTCGCCCGTGACCGGATCGAGGAAGTGCAGGTCGTTGCTCATCGCGTTGGCGACGATCAGCGCGCTGCCGTCCGGTGTGCGCATCAAGTGGTGCGGCTCCTTGCCCGCGTCGAAGCGCCGGATCTCGGTGCGCGTCGCCGGGTCGATCAGACTGACCGACGCCTCCCCCGAGTTCAGTACGACGACGACGTTGCTCCAGGCCGCGAGCGGCCACGCGAGCAGCACGGCCATCGCGGCGGCCCATCTTCCAGCGAACACGTACATGGCAATCCCCTCCTGTCCGCGCCGATTCTAGCCGCGAGGCGGGCCACCACCGCGCGCCGAATAGGCCCGCTTGCCGACTGCAACCAGATGTTTCACCCGTCCACGCCGCACGCCGGCCGACCGTTGACGGAGCAGACGCATCCGGACCCCGGATACGTGCTAGAAGACGCCAATGCCCCTCGAGGTCCCGCATGTTCATCGCCCAACGTCGGCATCGATGGCTTCGCACCGGTCTGCTGCAGTTCGCGGCGCTCGTCCTGGCGACCGGCTGCGTGGTCACTGCGCCGAGCGCGCGCACCGATCCCGGTGAGGACGCCGTCGATCCGCCGGCGCGCGTCGGCCGCATCGCGCTGCTGTCCGGGCCCGTCACGTTGACCGACCTGCAGGACGGCGATGCCGAAGCCGCCACGCTGAACTGGCCGATCACCTCGCAGCAGCGGCTGAGCACGGGCCGGCTTGGCCGCGCCGAAGTTCGGATCGGCTCGCTCGCGGTCCGCCTCGACGGTGACACCGACGTCGACTTCAATCGCATCGATGACGAGCTGATCCAGATCGTCGTCCAGCGCGGGACCGCGGCGCTGCGCGTGCGCAACCGCGGACTGCTGCGCGAGATCGACCTGCTGACACCGCGCGAGCGCATCGCCCTCGAGGACGTAGGCCGCTACCGGGTCGACGTCGACCGCGCCCCCGGTATCACGGCGGTCACCGCACACGTCGGCTACGCGCGCATCAGCGCCGGCCGTAACACCTTCGTCGTGCAGAGCGGCCAGCGCGGCGAGGTGAGTTCGTACCCGATGGTGTCGTTTCAGCTCGTCACGCCCGCGCCCGACTCGTTCGACGACTGGGTCGCCGCGCGCGACCGGCGCGACGACGCGCTGCGCAGCCGGCACTATGTCTCGGAGGAAACGACGGGTGTCGAAAGCCTCGACGACTACGGCGAGTGGCGCACGGTCGACAGCTACGGCCCGGTCTGGTTCCCGTCCGGCGTACCGGTCGGTTGGGCTCCATACCGGTACGGCCGCTGGGCGTGGATCGCGCCCTGGGGGTGGACGTGGATCGACGAAGCGCCGTGGGGGTTCGCGCCTTTCCACTACGGCCGATGGGTGCTCGTCGGCGGCGTATGGGGCTGGGTTCCGGG
>JBFMFC010000008.1:30072-83409 GCA_040752195.1 Pseudomonadota bacterium
GGTACGGCCGCTGGGCGTGGATCGCGCCCTGGGGGTGGACGTGGATCGACGAAGCGCCGTGGGGGTTCGCGCCTTTCCACTACGGCCGATGGGTGCTCGTCGGCGGCGTATGGGGCTGGGTTCCGGGTGTGATCGTGCCGCGTCCCGTTTACGCGCCGGCCCTCGTCGTCTGGTATGGATCGCCCGGTGTGAGCGTCGGCGTCACGATCGGCGGACCGGTCGGCTGGTTTCCGCTCGGTCCGCGCGAGGTCTTCATTCCCTACTACCGCTGCTCGCGCCGGCATATCAATTACGTGAACGTGCAGCACATCACGAACATCAACCAGATCACGGTCATCAATCCGCCGCCGCGCTACGTGCATCAACAGCCGGGGCACTCGACCTGGGCGCCGGGCGATGCGCTGCTGCGCCGCGTCCCGGTCCACAACGTCGTGCGGCCGGCGCCGAACGACTGGGTGAAGATCCCGACCCGAACGACACCACCGGTCATCGTCGCGGGCGAAGCGAGCAAGAAGCGCCTGGTCGCCAATGCCATCGCCGCGCCCGCCCCGGCGCCCGACCCGCGCGACGCGGGCGGACTCCGGCCGGACCGCCGCGGCGACGATGAGCGCGTGCGGCCGCAGCCGCGCGAAGTCGCGCCGCCCGCTGCGGAACGGCGCGCGGACGGCGAACGCGTGCGCGCAATGCCCACACCGGAGCGTGCCCACGAGTCGTCGCCGAAGCGTGTGCAGCCTCCGCTCGCCGTGCCGGCGCAACCGCCCGTCGCGACGCTCCCGCCACCTGCGCCGGCCGTACCTGGAACGCGCAGCGTCGACGGCGAAGCGCGGCAACCGGCGAAGCGCGTCGCGCCGGCTCCCGAAGGGTTCCGGCCTCCGCCGACCCACGTTCCCGCGCCGGGCGGTCGCCCGCAGCCGCGCGTCGATGCCCCGCGCGTGGAGCAACCGCGTTCCGCGCCGCCCGCGGCAGAGCCACCGCGCGAAGCTCGGCCGCAGCCCAAGGAGCGTGGCCCGGTCGAAAGCGGGCCAAGACCCAAGCCCCCCTCCGAGCAGGCCGGTCACGAGCGTCGGGGCAAACTGCAGATGCGCGCGGAGTGACCACACGACGGCGACCGCACCGTCGAGCGAACCGGGGTGCATGTGCTGTGTCTGACGTGTGACACGGAACTGGCGCGTTTTTCGAGGCTGCACCGCGCAGTGACCTGCCCTTAGAATGGCCCGGCAGTTCCGCAGTACGCGTTCCGCCAAGGGAGGCCGACCATGACGAAGCTCAGCTCACTCGCTCCCGCGGCCCTGACCGTTGCGCTCCTCGGATGCGCGACCCCGGGTGCCCAGAACCCTGCGCCGGCGGCCTCGACGTTCAAGGCGGCGCACGTCGAGGTGGTTTCCGCGCAGTTCGGCGTGTTCGGCGCAGACCCGAGCGGCCGCCGCATCCTGTTCGAAACGAACAAGTTCCCTGCGATCACGGCGGCGCCGTACGGCTGGTACATCGTCTTCAAGACCGACAAGCCGACGGTGATCTGGCGTGAGGAGTTCGAGCTGCCCGAAGCGCCGCCGACCTGGGGGCCGGGCGAAGCGATGGGCATCTACACGATTTCACCCGATCGCAAGACCGCCGTCACCGAGCGCATCATTCCGACGCGGCTCGGTTTCATCGCCAACGAGTGGCGCTACGCGCCCGGCGATCCGATCGGCGCGCACGCGATGCGCGTCTACATCGACGGCCAGTTGATCAAGGAATTCAAGTTCGACATCGAGGCGGCGCCGGAAGGCGAGCGCGGCGGGCCGCGTAGCCCGCACGGGCCGCGCCGCGGCGGATCGACGACCTGACCCCCCGCGCCGGTGCGAACGCTGCGTGCGCGTTCGGCCGCAGCGCTGCCGCCGCGAGCGAGACGCACTCGCGCACGGCGCTGCGGCGGGCGACGCCGCGCTCGAACGGCTGACGCGAATCGCCCGAGCCCCTTCGCTGCCGCGTGACTTCGCCGGAGCGACCGCGCCGCTCGACGAAGGACGGTCAATGCTTCACGCGGTCGCGCGAAGGAAGCCGGTACATCCACACCGCGAGCGCCAGCCCCGTTGCGGCCAGCACCGCCTTCAGCCACGCCGGCTCGACAAAGAAGACGATCGAGATCGCGAGCGTCACGAGCATCAGGCCGATCGCCGCCACCTTGGTCCGGTACGGGATCGAGCGATGCCTGCGCCATTCGTGGATCATCGGACCGAAGGTCCGGTTCGACAGCAGCCGGTAGTACAAGCGCTTCGATGCGCGCGCGTAGCACGCCGCCGCGAGCAGCATGAACGGCGTGGTCGGCAGGACCGGCACGAACAGGCCGACCAATCCGAGCGCGACGAACACGGTGCCGGCGACGAGCAGCAGCCCGCGGACGACCGGAGATGCATGCTCGCGCACCGCATCGTCGCCAGCCAGCGCTTCGGACTGCGTACCCTGCCCAACGTCCCGCTTCGTGTCCACGACTGGATGAACCGGATGGGTCAAACCACCGCTACTCTAGCGGCAAAGCGAGACATCCCGATCGAATCCGCGCAAACGCGATGACGCCGACCCCGCTCACCCTCGCCGCGCTCGCGATCGCAGCATTCGGCTCGCTGTTCGTTGCCGCCGGCGTCGTCGCGCTGTTTCGCGTGCGTCCGCTGCGCGCGCTGACGCGACTGCTCGCCGGTGCGCTGCTGATCGCGATCGGCGCGCTCGCGGGCGCGATCGCGTTCGGAGTCAAAGGCTATCGGGCGTTGACACATGAAGAAATCGCCGCACGGCTCGACGTCACGCCGCTCGGCCCGCAGCGCTTCGCGGCGACGTTTCGTTTCGCCGACGGCCGCAGCGCGAGCTACACGCTGGCCGGCGATGCGATCTACGTCGACGCGCACGTGCTGAAGTGGAAGCCCTGGGCCAACGTGCTCGGGCTGCACACATCGTATGAGCTGGCCCGCGTCGCCGGCCGTTACGACGACCTCGAAAGGGAGCGCAGCGCGCCGCGCACCGTGTACGCGCTCGGCGCCGAACGGCCGATCGATCTGTTCGCGCTGCGCAGGCGCCACGCATGGCTCGCGCCGATCGTCGACGCCGAGTACGGTTCGGGGACGTTCGTCGCAGCGGACAAGGCGCAAGTGCTGGAGTTGCGCGTGTCGACGACTGGGCTGCTGCTGCGGCCGCTCGTCAACGGCGCAGGCTCTCCCACGCCCTCGTCAGCCGTTTCACGCTGACCGGCATCGGCGTTCGCAGCTCCTGCGCGAACAGCGAAACACGCAGCTCCTCCAGCAGCCAGCGGAATTCCTCCAGCCGCGGATCGGCCACGCCCTTGCGTGCGGTCAGCTCGCGCAGATAGGGCGCCTGCAACTGCGCGACCTCGTTCATCCGCTGCGCGTCGCGCGCGGGGTCGGACTTCAGTTTGTCGAGCCGCAGCGCGATCGCCTTCAGGTACCTCGGGTAGTGCGCCAGCTGCGCCGGCGGCGTCGCGACGACAAAGCGCTTCGGAAACAGCCACGCGAGCTGCTGTTCGATGTCGGCGACCGCGGCGGCAAACGCGCGCGCGGCGGCGAGCTTCTTCGGCAGCGCCGCCGCCTCCTGCACGATCGCGGTCGCGAGCCGCGCCACTTCCTGCGCGATCAGGTTCAGCTTGCCGCGCGCGTCGTTCTTGCGGGCGACGAAGCACGCGTTGTCGGTCGGCCACGGGTCGGCGAGGCAGGTGCGATCGATCGCCGCAGTGATCACCTGATCGCGCAGCTCCTCGAAGCTCGGCAGCGCGGCGGCGAGCCCCGGCACGGTGCTCGCCTGCATCTGCACGGTCTGCAGGGCGCTCAGACTCTTTTCGACGAACTTCACCTGCTCTTTCAGTTGCAGGCGAAACAGCCGCCGTAGTCCGTCGCGATGTTTCGCGTGCGCCTGCTCGGCGTCGTCGAACACTTCGATCTCGCAGCGATCGCCGCGGTCGACGAGCGCCGGGAAACCGATCAGCTTCTGACCCTTGCGCTCGATTTCCAGCAGCTCAGGCAGTTCGCCGAAGTCCCAGTCGGTGATGTTCTCGTGCAACCCGACGGCGGTTTTCGCGTCCTGCGCCGCTACCTCACGCAGGCGCTGCTGTGCCTGCTCACCGAGTTCGGCACGCAGCGCCGCCAGACTGCGGCCCATGCCGAGCTGGCGGCCGTGCTCATCGACCACCTTGAAGTTCATCGTCAGATGCGCCGGCAGCGTCTCCAACTTGAAGTCGCCGGGCTGGCAAACGACGTTCTTCTGCTCGCGCAGGTCGGCGATCAGGGCGTCGGTCAGCGAACGCTGCGGCGCGGCCAGCTCGGCGGCGTGCCGCTCGACGAAGCCGGCCGCGTACTCGGGCAGCGGAACGCAATGCCGGCGCAGCTTCTGCGGCAGACTCTTCAGCAGCAGGTGCACCTTCTCCTTGAGCATGCCGGGCACCAGCCAGTCGCAGCGCACGGCATCGACCTGGTTCAGCGCCACCAGCGGCACCGTCAGCGTCACGCCGTCGCGCGGACTGCCAGGCTCGAAGTGGTAGGAGAGCGCCATCGTCACGCCGCGCATCTCCCACTGCTTGGGAAACAGCTCGGTCGTCACGCCGCGCGCTTCGTGCCGCATCAGCTCGTCGCGATTGAGGAACAGCAGCTTCGGTTGCGCCGGCTCCGCCTGCCTGCGCCATTTTTCGAACGACGCGCCCGAGCACACGTCGGCCGGGATCAGCGCGTCGTAGAAGCGATAGATCAGTTCGCCGTCCACCAGCACGTCGGGCCGGCGCGTCTTGTGCTCCAGCTCGCGGATCTCGCGCACCAGGCGACGGTTGTGAGCGAAGAACGGCGCCTGGGTTTCGTACTCACCCTCGACCAGCGCTTCGCGGATGAAGATCTCACGCGCGGCCTGCGGTTCCTTGCTGCCAAACTCGACGCGCCGCTGGTTGTAGACGACCAGGCCGTACAGCGTCGCGCGCTCGAAAGCGATCACCTGCGCGGGCTTCTTCTCCCAGTGCGGATCGCTCCACGACTTCTTCAGCAGGTGGGCGCCGACGCGTTCGAGCCACTGCGGCTCGATCGTCGCCACGCAACGCGCGAACAGCCGAGTCGTTTCGACCAGTTCCGCCGCCATCACCCAGCGCCCGGCCTTCTTCGCCAGCGGCGAACCCGGCCAGACGAAGAACTTGATGCCGCGCGCGCCGGCGTACGGCGGCTCGCGGTAGTCGGCGTCGAGCGTCTTGAAGCCGACGTTGCCGAGCAGCCCCGCGAGCAGCGACAGATGCACCTGCTCGAAGGTCGCCGGCGTGGTGTTCGGGCGCCACCCCATTTCGCCGGCGATCGCCGCGAGCTGCGAGTGGACCTCGCGCCATTCGCGCACGCGGCGCGGCGACAGGAAGTTCGACTTCAGCTCGTCGGTCAGCCTGCGGTTCGACTTCTTGTGCTCGAAGCGTTCCTCGACGAAGTTCCACAGCTTGACGAACGACAGGAAGTCGCTCTTTTCGTCCGCGAACCTGCGATGCGCCTGATCCGCCGCCTGCTGCGCTTCGAGCGGCCGCTCGCGCGGATCCTGCACCGACAGCGCGGCGGCGATGATCAGCACCTCCGCCAGCGCGTGGTTGTCGCGAGCGGCGAGCAGCATGCGGCCGATGCGCGGATCGACCGGCAGCCGCGCGAGCTCGCGTCCGGTCGGTGTGAGCTCGTTGTTGCCGTCGACGGCGTTCAGTTCGGCCAGCAGGTCGTAGCCGTCGGCGATCGCGCGCGCCGGCGGCGGCTCGACGAACGGAAACGCTCGTACATCGCCCAAACCCAGCGCCTTCATGCGCAGAATGACCGAGGCCAGCGACGAGCGAAGGATCTCCGGATCGGTGAACTTCGGCCGCTTGGCGAAGCCCGCCTCGTCGTACAAGCGGATGCAGACGCCCGCCGCGACGCGGCCGCAGCGGCCGGCGCGCTGATCGGCGGACGCCTGCGAGATCGGCTCGACCTGAAGCTGCTCGACCTTGTTGCGATACGAGTAGCGCTTGACGCGCGCCAGCCCCGTGTCGACCACGTAGCGGATGCCCGGCACGGTCAACGACGTCTCGGCCACATTGGTCGCGAGCACGATGCGGCGCGCGCCGCTCGGCTTGAAGACGCGCTCCTGCTCCTCGGCCGACAGCCGTGCGTACAGCGGCAGGATCTCGGTGCCGGGCGGATGGTGTTTGCGCAGCGCCTCGGCCGCCTCGCGGATCTCGCGCTCGCCCGGCAGAAACACCAGCACGTCGCCCGGACCGGCGAGCGCGCATTCGTCCACGGCGTCGACGATCGCATCCATCAACGTGCGATCGTCGGCGTCGTCTTCGTCCTTGACGGGCCGCCAGCGGATTTCGACCGGATACAGGCGCCCGGAGACGTTGATCACCGGCGCCGGCTTGTCGCTCGCGCCGAAGTGCGCGGCAAAGCGCTCGGCGTCGATCGTCGCCGAGGTGATGACCAGTTTCAGGTCAGGCCGCCGCGGCAGCAACTGCTTCAGGTAGCCGAGCAGGAAATCGATGTTGAGGCTGCGCTCGTGCGCCTCGTCGACGATGATCGTGTCGTAGGCCGACAGCAGCGGATCGCCCTGCGTCTCGGCGAGCAGGATGCCGTCGGTCATCAGCTTGATCGCCGTGCCGGGGCGCGTGCGGTCGGTGAAGCGCACCTTGTAGCCGACCAGATCGCCCAACGGCGTGTTCAGTTCCTGCGCGATGCGCCGGGCGACCGACGACGCGGCGATGCGGCGCGGCTGCGTGTGGCCGATCAGCCGCTCGCGCCCGCGGCCGAGCGCGAGGCAGATCTTCGGCAACTGCGTCGTCTTGCCCGAGCCGGTCTCGCCGCACACGATCACGACCTGGTTGGCTTCGATCGCGCGCGCGATCTCCTCGCGCCGTGCCGAGACCGGCAGTTCTTCGGGGAAAGCGATCGGCGGCAGCGGCGTGCGCATCGCGGGCCCGCCTGTCGCGAGGTCGAATCTGGGTCGGGATCGTTGCATCGAATGCAGCCGCGCGGCCCGGCGTCCGTGGCGAGCAGAAAGGGCTGCGAGGCGCGTCGACCGGCGAGCCGAGCAGGTCGGCGTCGGACTCGCGGGGCGCGAAAGTATACTTTCGGCGTGAACGACGCAGACGCCTCGCTGCCCTCCTCGCTCGTCGCGGCCACGCACGCGCAGTTCGTCGCGTGGCTGCGCGACGTCGCGCCTTATGTTCACGCGCACCGCGGCCGCACGTTCGTCGTCGCCTTCGGCGGCGAGTTGATCGAGGCGGGGCGGCTCAACGCCCTCGTTCACGACCTGTCGCTGCTGCACGCGATGGGCATCCGGCTCGTGATCGTGCACGGCTCGCGCCCGCAGGTACAGGCGCAGCTCGCGCTCAAGGGGCTCGAGGCGCGCTTCGCGCAGGGCATGCGGATCACCGACGCGGCGGCGCTCGAGTGCGTGAAGGAGGCGGCCGGCGAGATCCGGCTCGACATCGAAGCGGCGTTTTCGCAGGGCCTGCCGAACACGCCGATGGCGCACTCGAAGGTACGCGTGGTCAGCGGCAACTTCGTCACCGCGCGCCCCGTCGGCATCCTCGAAGGGGTGGACTTCCTGCACACCGGCGTCGTTCGCAAGGTCGACGCCGAGGCGATCCGGCGCGCGCTCGCCGCCGATGCCATCGTGCTGGCTTCGCCGCTCGGTTTTTCGCCGACCGGCGAGGCGTTCAATCTGACGATGGAGGACGTCGCGACTAGCATCGCGACCGCGATCCGCGCCGACAAGCTGATCCTGATCACCGACATCGACGGCGTGCGCGACAGCGCAGGCAGGCTGCACGAGGAGCTGACGATCGCGCAGGCCGAGAACCTGCTTGCGAACGGCGACGTCGCCGCCGACTCGGCGTTCAACCTGCGGTTCGCGCTGCGCGCCTGCCGCGGCGGCGTTCAGCGGGCACACGTGATCCCGTACGCGCTCGACGGCTCGGTGCTGATCGAACTCTTCACGCACGACGGCGTCGGAACGATGCTGTCGACCGAGGATCTCGAGGCGCTGCGCGAGGCGACGATCGACGACGTCGGCGGCATCCTCAAGCTGCTCGAGCCGCTCGAAGCCGACGGCACGCTCGTCAAGCGCCCGCGCGAGCTGATCGAGCGCGAGATCGACCGCTTCACCGTGCTCGAGCACGACGGCGTGATCTACGGCTGCGCCGCGTTGTACGCGTTTCCCGAGTCGAAGATGGGCGAGATGGCCGCGCTCACCGTGCACCCGAGCTACCAGAACTACGGCGACGGCGCGCGGCTGCTCAAGCGAATCGAGGCGCGCGCGAAGGCCGCCGGACTGGAGAAGCTGTTCGTGCTCACGACGCGCACAGCCCATTGGTTCCTCAAGCGCGGCTTTGTGCTGGCGGACGTCGACGACCTGCCGGTCGAGCGCAAGAAGCTGTACAACTGGCAGCGCCGCTCGCAGGTGTTGATCAAGACGATTTGAACCGTCGATCCGGCATGGGCGGGATCGACAACGAAGGAAGGCGTCATGGCAAGAATGGTCAAATGCGTGAAGCTCGGGCACGAGGCCGAGGGGCTGGATTTCCCGCCGGTGCCCGGCGAACTCGGCAAGCGCATCTGGGAAAACGTCTCGAAAGAGGCCTGGCAGCAGTGGCTCAAGCATCAGACGATGCTGGTCAACGAGAACCGCCTGAACCTGGCCGATCCGCGCGCACGCAAGTACCTGCAGACGCAGATGGAGCGCCACTTTTTCGGCGAAGGGGCCGACGTCGCGCAGGGTTACGTCCCGCCGAAGGACTGAAGATTGCGCGGCCCGCTCGCCTTCGTGTTGTTGTGGGCGGCGGGCCTCGCGGTCGGCGTGGCGCTGGCGCTGCTGCTGACGGGCTCGGGGCCGGCCTGGGCCGCCGTCGGGCTGCTGGCGATCGCCGGACTCGCGGCGATCGTGCTGCTGATGCGACCGCGCTGAGCAAATTCCCACTCCCGGAGTCAACGCAACGATGAAATTCGGCATCGGCCAGGCGGTCACGCGCGTCGAGGACGACCGGCTGCTCACAGGGCGCGGCAACTACGTGGATGACCTGCGCTTCGACGGCGAACTGCACGCGGTCTTCGTCCGCTCGCCGCACGCGCACGCGTCCGTTGCGTCGATCGACGCGAGCGAGGCGAAGGCAACCGAAGGCGTGGTCGCGGTGCTGACCGGAGCCGATCTCGCCGCCGAGGGCGTCGCCGCCTTTCCGGCCAATCCGGCCTTGCGCGGCGCCAAGGGCCAGCCGCCGACCACGCCGCCGTACCACCCGCTCGCGATCGACGCCGTACGCTTCGTCGGGCAACCCGTCGTCGCCGTGATCGCCGAATCGCGCGCAGCGGCCGAACGCGCCGCGGCCCTGATCGCCGTCGACTACGAGCCCTTGCCCGCGGTCGCGACGATCGAGGCGGCGCTTTCGCCCGGCGCGCCGCTGGTGTGGCCCGATGCGCCGGGCAACATCGCCGGCAGTTCGAGTTTTGGCGATCCGGCCGCCTGCGACGCCGCATTCGCGCGAGCCGCGCACGTCGCCCGGATTTCAGTGCGCAACCAGCGCCTGGCGCCGGTGACGCTCGAGCCGCGCGGCTGCGTCGCCGAGTTCGATGCCAAGACCGGACGGCTCACGCTGCACGCGAGCTCTCAGAATCCGGCCGGCTTCCAGAAGGCGCTGGCCGGCGTGCTGAACATGCCGGCGCAGAACGTCCGCGTCGTCGTGGGCGACGTCGGCGGCGGGTTCGGCATGAAGACGGCGTTGCTTGCCGAAGACGTCGTCTGCGCATTCGCGGCGCGCAAGCTCGGCCGGCCGGTGCGCTGGCGCGCCACGCGCCTGGAGGAATTCCAGGCGGCCACGCACGGCCGCGAACAGCACGCCGACGCCGAACTTGCGCTCGACGCGAGCGGCCGCATCCTGGGGCTGCGCGTTCGGCTGCGCGGCGGCATCGGCGCCTACGGCACCGCCGCCGGCGCGGCGATCCATCTGTTCATCGGACCGAAGGTCACGACCAGCGTCTACCACGTGCCCGCGCTCGACCTGCGTTCGCAGGCGGTGCTCACGCACACGAACCTGGTCGGCGCGTATCGCGGCGCGGGGCGCCCCGAAGCGATCTATCTGATCGAGCGGCTGATGGACCGCGCGGCCGCCGAGATGAAGATCGACCCGGCCGAGCTGCGCCGGCGCAATCTGATCGCGCCGGCCGCCATGCCGTACAGGACGCCGATGGGCGAAACCTACGACAGCGGCGACTTCCCGCGCATGCTCGAGCAGGCGCTGGCCGCCGCCGACTGGAACGGATTCGAGGCGCGGCGTCGGCAGTCGCAGGCGCGCGGTCGGCTGCGCGGCCGCGCGGTGTCGACCTTCCTCGAATGGACCGGCGTCGTCCACGAGGAAACGGTGCAGCTTCACGTGCTCGCCGACGGCCGCGTGCGCGCGTTCACGGCGATGCAGGCAATGGGCCAGGGCATCGAGACGAGTTACGTGCAGATCCTGGCCGAAGCCCTGCAGCTCGATCCAGCGCGCATCGAGATCGTCCAGGGCGACAGCGACGTCGCGCAAGGCATCGGCAGCATGGGCAGCCGGTCGCTCTACATCGGCGGCTCGGCGATGCTGACCGCGTCCGAACAGGCGATCGACGCCGGCCGCAAGCTGGCCGCGGAAGAACTCGAAGCCGCACCGGAAGACATCGTGTATCGCGCGGGGCGCTTCCAGATCGCCGGCACCGATCGCGGGGTCGACATCGGTGAGCTCGCCGCCAAACAGCCGGACCGGCGCATCGCGATCACGACGTTGCAGAAGGTCGGCGGTCCGTCCTGGCCGAACGGCGTTCATGTCTGCGAGGTCGAGGTTGACCCGGACACCGGCGAGGTGCGGATCGACCGCTACACGACCTACGACGACGTCGGCCGCGTGATCAACCCGCTGATCGTCGCCGGCCAGGTGCATGGCGGCATTGCGCAGGCCGTCGGGCAGGCGCTGATGGAGCAGGTCGTGTACGACGGCGAAGGGCAGCTTCTGACCGGCTCGTTCATGGACTACGCGCTGCCGCGCGCCGACGATCTGCCGCCGATCGAGACGCACACCGACGAGTCGCAGCCCTGCCGGATCAATCCGCTCGGAGCGAAAGGCGTCGGCGAACTCGGCACCGTCGGCGCGACACCGACCGTGATCAACGCGATCGTCGATGCGCTGCGCCCGCTCGGCGTGACCGACCTCGAGATGCCCGCCACGCCCGAGCGCGTGTGGCGCGCGATCCGCGACGCAAAGCCGGCGGCGGGCTGAGACTCACTCGATCGCGCGCAGTTGCCAGAAGATCGCGCTGTCGAACGGCGCCCACGCCGCCGTCCGTACGCCGGCTTCGGCGAGCCCGCGCCGTACCCATTCGTTGCAGGTGAACCAGAACGTGTAGACGGGGACCGCTTCGTAGAACGCGTCGGTGTCGAAGTAGCCCGGCGCGTCGATGCGAACCGGCCTGCCGTCGGCGTCGCGGCGGAACGACCCGCGCACGTAGTCGACGAGCCGCAGGTACTGCGCGAAACCGATGCGGACGCGCCGGGAGTCGTACGCTTCCGGGCGCTCGACGTACTCGACGTGCATCGCCCCGCGCCCCAGGCCGGACAGCGCGACGAGTGCGGTGCGCAGTCGCAGATCGCGCCAGGTCGGCGTGTTCAGATAGAAGTCGCGGTCACCCCAGCCGAAAGCGATCCACGCGAGCGGTGCGTCGAGCCGGCGAACGTGCTGCGGCGGATGGTCGATCGACCAGTCGACGCCTGCGGCGCGCGTCGGCACGACGATCTCGGCATGCACGCCGTTGGTTCGCACGTAGATCGCGACACCGTCGACGCTCTCGGCGAAGTCGCGGTTCACCGGCAACGCGCCGAGCACGAGCGCCGCCAGCAGGTAGGCGAACGCCGCCGCCAAGGGGGTCGCGAGCAGCCAAGCGAGCGCCCGATGCGGTGTTCGCGGCGCGTGCGGATCGGCGCGGTTCGCCATCGCGCAATTGTGCCGCCCCGCGGGGCGCGGGCTTGCCGGCCCCGCCGCACCTGCTCCTGCCGGGCAGTCTGCGGTCCGACGCGTTTCAGAGGGCCGGACCGCTGAGCCGCTGCGCCCCGCGCGGCGTCACCGCAGCGCTTGACGACGTACACGTCGTGCTGCCCGGCAACGCGCGGGATTTCGTTCTGTCCCCCGAAGCCGCCGAGACGGCACATCGTGCACAGCGTCTCCTCGGCCTTGCTCTGCCCGCGCGCGACCTTGGCCGGGTCGGCCTTGAACTCCGGGCTGCGCGGCGAAGAAGGCCGCGAGGTCGAACCTGCCCTCGCACGACAGGTTCTTCACGAACGGGGCCATCGTCGGTTCCACGCGGCGCCCCTCCTTGAAGTCCTTGAGCTGAAGGTAGAGGAACCGCGCGGTCTGGCCTGCGAGCATCGGGAACTGCGGCACGGCCGAGTTGCCGCTGACCCCGTGGCACGCGAAGCGGGCTTCCGCCTTCTTGCACCTTGCTTCCATGTTCTGCGCCTGCGCACTCGCACGGATCAGCGCGCGCACGTCGCGCGGAGCGATCGCGCCCCGTCGGTCGACCGGGGCACGCGTCACGCCAGCCGGCACCGGCGCGCCGGCACTGCGCCGGCGGCGCGCACTGCGCCTGTCGCCGCCCAACGCCAGGTGCACGCGAACGGCGGCGTCACCGCCGATGCGACTCGATCACGCCGTCGGTCGTGCCGAGCAACAGCACGTCCGCGCCGCGCCGCGCGAACAATCCGTTGGTCACCACACCGACGATGCCGTCGATGGCCGTTTCGAGGCCGACCGGGTCGGTGATGCGCAGCCCGTGCACGTCGAGAATCACGTTGCCGTTGTCGGTGACGACGCCCTCGCGCCACTTGGGATGGCCGCCCAGTTCGGCGAGCCGGCGCGTGACATACCGGCGCGCCATCGGGATCACCTCGACCGGCAGCGGAAAGCGGCCGAGCACGTCGACGCGCTTGCTTTCGTCGGCGATACAGACGAACTGCGTCGCCACCGCTGCGACGATCTTCTCGCGCGTCAGCGCGGCGCCGCCGCCCTTGATCATCGCGAACGAGCCGTCGATTTCGTCGGCACCGTCGATGTAGACGGGCAGATCGTCGACGTCGTTCAGGTCGAACAGACGGATGCCGTACCCGGCCAGCCGCTTGCCGCTGCGCTCTGAACTCGTGACCGCGCCGAGGATGCGGTCCTTGACCTTGGCCAGTTCGTCGATGAACAGGTCCGCGGTCGAACCCGTGCCGACGCCGATGATCTTGCCTTCCGGAACGAAACGGATCGCCGCCTTGGCGACCGCGCGCTTGAGTTCTTCCTGTGTCGTCACCGGTCCTCCCCGCGTTGCGCGCAGGATCATAACCGGCGGCGCGCGGCGTTCAGTGTGCGCCGCGGCCGGCGGAACGGGAGTGCAGCGGGCCGAACCAGAACGCGCGCGGGCGGTGCTCGTGCAGCCCGCGTAGCGCCGGATGCGCAAAGCGAACCACCCGCGGCCGAACGACCAGGTTGGTCGCGATCATCTGCGCCGCGTCGTCGGTGTGCTCGATCACATAGGCGTGGCCGTACGGCTTGTAGACGACATTGCCTGCGAGCCGCACGTGCGGGGAACCGGCGATGACGACGCCCCGCTGGAACGACTGATGAATCAGACAGTCGATCGCGCAGCTCGCGGTCGAATCACCGTTCGCGATCCACTGCAGCGGAAAGCGTTCGCCGTGGTTGAATTGTCCCATCCGGCGGAATTCGACATGGCGGAAGCGCCCGCTCGACGTGCGCGCGCCTTCGCCGGCGGCTTCCGGCGTTCCGCTTCCGATCAGGCAGTGCGCACCGAACCCGCCGGCCGTCGACCCCTCCGCGCCTTCGACGACGATGCTTCGCGACAGCAGCACGACCTTGGCGACGGCCGACGGCGGCGCACGCAGCACCGGCGCGTTGCGGCCGAGGTGACGGTGTTGCAGCGGGCGATCGAGCGCCAGCGTGCAGCGGTCGTGCTCGACACCGACGACGGTGCGTTCTTCGACCAGCGGCAGTTCGGCGCCGCCCGAGGCGATCGCCACGGACTCGCCCGGCAGCCAGTCCACCGGCTGCGCGAGCCGAACGAAGTTCGCACCGACGATGGTCGAGTCGCCGAGCGCAACCCAGCTCGCGCGGCGCCGGCCGCTCAGTTCGATCGTTCCGCCGCGGACCGCTGCAAGGAATTTGGTGCCGAGGCCCTGCACGCTCGCGTCCGACGCAACGCCGCGCAGCGACAGCGTCAGGCGCTCGCCGCGCGGCGCCTCGCCGCTGCCGGCGCGCAGCACACCGCCGCCGTCGACGAGGATCCAGTTCGAGCGAACCGTCAGGTCGACCGGCGCGAACTGCAGCGTGCCGAAGACGGTGATCGACGCGACGTCGACGTCCCGATCGACGACCACGCTGCGCCCGGCGCCGATGACGACGTCGTCGCCCGACTGCGGGACGTGCCCGCCCCATGTGGCGGGGTCCGACCATGCAAGCGCATCGGTCGCCGGTTCGGTCGCTGCGCGCGGCGCGTCGTCGGCAACGGCTCTGCCGGCCGCCTGAAAGTCGAGGAAGCCCATGTCTCCCTGAGCGTGTGATCGATCCCTCTGCGGGGACTACGCGTGAGTTGTTGCAATCAAGAGGGCAAAGACTACACCGGACTTCGCATGCGGGCGAAGACACCAGAACGCGCGATGGCGCGTGTGCGAACGCGGCCGCGCGGCTTAACGCGGCTTGCGCGAGTCGGGGGCCAAGCGTCGCTTGCCCCTTCGTCGGCGATCGGCGCTTGCACCTATTTGCGCGGCGGGGGAACGTCGGTGCAGACGCCTTCGTAGATCTCGGCGGCCATCCCGATCGATTCGCCGAGCGTCGGATGCGGGTGGATCGTGCGGCCGATGTCGGTCGCGTCGCAGCCCATTTCGATCGCCAATGCGATCTCGGAAATCAGGTCGCCGGCGTGCGTGCCGACGATGCCGCCGCCGACGATGCGATGCGTGTCTTCGTCGAACAGCAGCTTGGTGAAGCCCTCGTCGCGCCCGTTGGCGATCGCGCGCCCGCTCGCGCTCCACGGAAACTTCGCAACGCCGACCCGCACGCCCTTCTGCTTGGCTTCGTCTTCGGTCAGACCCACCCAGGCCACCTCCGGGTCCGTGTACGCGACCGCAGGGATCACGCGCGCGTCGAAGTGCGACTTGTGTCCGGCGGCGGCTTCTGCCGCGACGTGGCCTTCGTGCACCGCCTTGTGCGCGAGCATCGGCTGGCCGACGATGTCGCCGATCGCGAAGATGTGCGGCGCGCTGGTGCGCATCTGCGAATCGACCTCGACGTAGCCGCGCTCGGTGACCTTGACGCCGGCGCGCTCGGCGCCGATCTTGCGTCCGTTCGGGCTGCGTCCGACCGACTGCAGGATCATGTCGTAGCGCTGCGGCTCGGGCGACGCCTGTTCCCCTTCGAACCGCACCCATAGGCCGTCGGGCTTGGCTTCGGCAGCGACCGTCCGGGTCTTCAGCATCACCTTGTCGAAGCGGCCGGCGTTGTGCTTCTGCCAGACGCGCACGAGGTCGCGGTCGGCGCCGAGCATCAGGCCGTCCATCATCTCGACGATGTCGACGCGGCTGCCCAGCGTCGAATACACGGTCGCCATCTCGAGCCCGATGATGCCGCCGCCGATGACCAGCATCCGCTGCGGGATCGTGGGCAGTTCGAGCGCGCCGGTGGAGTCGACGATGCGCGGATCGTCGGGCAGGAACGGCAGCCGCACCGCCGCCGAGCCCGCGGCGATGATCGCGCGGTCGAAGCGGATCGTCTTCTTCTCGCCGGTCTTGTCCTGGCCGTCGCCCGTGGTCAGCTCGACTTCGAGATGGTTCGGCCCGACGAAGCTGCCGTAGCCGCGGACCACGGTCACCTTGCGCATCTTCGCCATCGCGGCGAGCCCGCCGGTGAGCTTGCCGACGACTTTCGCCTTGTGAGCGCGCAGCTTTGCGAGGTCGACCGCCGGCTTGCCGAACGCCACCCCCAAGTCGGCGAAGTGCGCAGCTTCGTCCATCACCGCTGCCACGTGCAGCAGCGCCTTCGAGGGGATGCAGCCGACGTTCAGACACACGCCGCCGAGCGATCCGTAGCGCTCGACGAGCACCGTCTTCATTCCGAGGTCGGCCGCGCGGAACGCCGCCGAATAGCCGCCGGGGCCGGCGCCGAGCACGAGCATGTCGCAGTCAATGTCGGCAGCGATGGCGGGGCGCTGCACGGCGGAGGTCGGAGACATCCCCCCCGCCGCCCCTTTCTCCTCAAACGGGGGTGAGGCCGCCTGCCGGGGCTCGCGGCCCCCTTTCGCAGAGGGGGGCTCGGCGGGAGTTCCTGCCGCCGCAGCTTCGCTTGGCTCCAGTTCCAGAATGACGCTGCCCTCGGAAACCTTGTCCCCGAGCTTCACCCGCATCGCCTTGACCCGCCCGGCGTGCGACGACGGGATCTCCATCGACGCCTTGTCGCTCTCCACCGTGATCAGCGACTGATCCTTGGCAACCACGTCGCCGGCCTTGACGAGCACCTCGATGACTTCCACGTCCTTGTAGTCGCCGATGTCCGGAACCTTCACTTCGATCGTCTGGCTCATGTGGTCTCTCCGCCCGCCAGCGGCAGGCTGAACACGCGCACCGGCAGCGCTGAACTCTTGTCGAACTCGGCACCCGCCTTGACGCCGACCTCGGCGATCGCGCGCGCCGACTTCAAACGGTCATACGCCGCGTACATCGCCCCGAGCGCAAAGTTGCGGCCCGAGCCGATGCCCCAGAACCGCTCGAAGCTGAACACTTCGCGGTACGAGTACACGCCATAGATTCCGGTCGGATTCGCGATCACCGCGGTGATCTGCGACGACTCGTACGGGTCGGATTCGTCTTCCTTCGGGTTGAGGAAGTACTTCTCTTTGAGCACCGCGTGCAGCCGCTGGAAGGTCGTGAAGATCTGCTGCCGGCCGCCGAGCCGGCATTCCTCGCCCAGGTTGCGCAGCGCCTCGGCGAGCACGGCAAAGTGCGCGGTGCTGCCCGCCAGCCCGATGTACGAATCGCCGACCCGGATGATCTTCTCGTTGACCTCGTAGCCGTGCGGCAGCCGGGTCTCGCCAAAGGTCACGAGCGCGTCCGACGCGATCGCGATCTCGTTGTTCTTCTTGACGACGACGATCGTGGTCACGGCTACAGCAGCACCCGCCTGAAGTCGGCCAGAATCTGGGCGAGGTACGCGTTGAACCGCGCCGCCGACGCACCGTCGACCACGCGGTGGTCCCACGACAGCGACAGCGGCAGGACGAGTCGCGGGATGAACTGCTTGCCGTCCCACACCGGCTTCGTCGTCGAGCGGCACACGCCGAGGATCGCCACTTCCGGCGCGTTGACGATCGGCGTGAAGTAGGTGCCGCCGATGCCGCCGAGCGAGGAGATCGAGAACGTTCCGCCCTGCATGTCGCCCGGCGCGAGCTTGCCGTCGCGCGCCTTGGCGGCGAGTGCGGCGGTCTCCTGCGCGATCTCGAAGATGCCCTTCTTGTCGGCGTCCTTGATCACGGGAACGACCAGCCCGTTCGGCGTGTCCGCCGCGAAGCCGATGTGCCAGTAGTTCTTGCGGATGATCGCGTCGCCCTCGGGGGCGAGCGAGCTGTTGAAGTCGGGGAACTTTTTCAGCGCTGCTACGCAGGCTTTGATCAGGAAGGCGAGCATCGTGACCTTGACGCCGCTTTTCTCGTTCTCCTTATTCAACTGCACGCGGAAGGATTCCAGCTCGGTGATGTCGGCGTCCTCGTGGTTCGTGACGTGCGGGATCATCACCCAGTTGCGCGCCAGGTTCGGCCCCGACAGCTTCTTGATGCGCGACATCTCGACGCGCTCGACCGGGCCGAACTTGGCGAAGTCGACCTGCGGCCACGGAATCACACTCAGACCGCCGACGGCGGCGCCGGCGGCCGGTGCCGCGACCGGCCGCGCACCGCCCGTCAGCGCACGCTTCACGTACTCGCGCACGTCGTCGTGCGTGATGCGGCCGTTCGGTCCGGTGCCGGCGACCTGCGTGAGATCGACGCCCAGTTCGCGCGCGAACTTGCGCACCGAAGGCGACGCGTGCGGCTTGGCGCCCGCCGGGCGCGGTTCGACCGGCGCAGGCGGCGCGACCATGTCGGTCGCGTAGTCGGTCGATGGCGGCGAGGCCGGTACCGCCGGTGTCGGCGCGGGCGCCGGCGCGGGCGCGGGTGCCGGTGCGGCCTGCGCGGGCGGCGGCGGCGCAGCGGCCACTTCGCTCGACTCGAGCATCAGGATCGGCGAGCCCTGCGAGACCTTGTCGCCGATTTTTACCCGCAGCGACTGCACGCGTCCCGCGGCCGGGCTGGGAATCTCCATCGACGCCTTGTCGCTCTCGACCGTGATCAGCGACTGGTCCTTGGCGACCGTGTCGCCCTCTTTCACCAGGACCTCGATCACTTCGACATCCTTGAAGTCGCCGATGTCCGGGACCTTCACCTCGACCGTCTGGCCCATCGTCGTGTCTCCGTTGTTCTCGCTGGCCGCGCCACGGCGCGGCATGCGCGTCAGGCGCGCGTCGGGTTCGGTTTGTTCGGATCGATGCCGTACTTCTTGATCGCCTCGGCGACCTTGGCCATCGGCAGCGCGCCCTCTTCGGCGAGCGCGCGCAGCGCGGCGATCGTCACGAAGCGGCGGTCGACCTCGAAGAACTCGCGCAGCTTCTCGCGCGTGTCGGAGCGGCCGAAGCCGTCGGTGCCGAGCACGTGATACGCGCGGCCCTTCGGCAGATACGGCCGGATCTGATCGGCGAACAGCCGCATGTAGTCGGTCGACGCGACGATCGGGCCGGCGGTGCGCTCGAGTTTCTCGGTGACGTAGGCCTTCTTCGGCTTCTTGTCGGCGGGGTGCAGCAGGTTCCAGCGCTCGCAATCGATTCCGTCGCGCCGCAGTTCGGTGAAGCTGGTGACGCTCCAGACGTCGCCGGCAACGCCCCAGTCGCGCTCGAGCAGGTCGGCGGCGGCGATGACCTCGCGCAGGATCGTCCCGCTGCCGAGAAGCTGGACGCGCGGAATCGACAGACCCTTGCCGCTGCCGGCCATGCCCTCCTTGAACAGGTACATGCCCTTGAGAATGCCCTCCTCCTGGCCGCGCTTGAGGCCCGGGTGCGGGTAGTTCTCGTTCATCAGCGTGACGTAGTACCAGACGTTGTCCTGCTCCTCGACCATGCGCTTCAGCCCCGCCTGCAGGATCACCGCGACCTCGTGCGCGAACGTCGGGTCGTAGCTGATGCAGTTCGGAACGGTCGCGCTCAACAGGTGCGAATGCCCGTCCTGGTGCTGCAGGCCTTCGCCGTTGAGCGTCGTGCGGCCGCTGGTGGCGCCGAGCAGGAAGCCGCGCGACTGCATGTCCCCGGCCGCCCAGCACAGGTCACCGACGCGCTGGAAGCCGAACATCGAATAGAAGATGTAAAAGGGGATCATGATGCGGTCGCTCGTCGAATACGACGTCGCGGCTGCGATCCAGTCCGCCATCGCGCCCGCCTCGTTGATGCCTTCCTCCAGGATCTGTCCGGCTTTGTCCTCGCGGTAGTACGCCACCTGGTCGCGGTCGACCGGCTCGTACAGCTGTCCCTGCTGGCTGAAGATGCCGAGCTGCCTGAACATCCCTTCCATGCCGAACGTGCGCGCCTCGTCCGGAATGATCGGAACGACGCGCGGACCCACGCCGCCGTCGCGCACGAGCTGCGTCAGGAAACGCACGAACGCCTGCGTCGTGCTGATCTCGCGGCCTTCGGCGGTCGGCTCGAGGATCGCCTTGAATGCGTCGAGCCCGGGCACCGTGAGTTTCTCCGACGACACGCGCCGCCGCTGCGGCAGATAACCGCCGAGCGCGCGCCGCCGCTCGTGCAGGTACTTGATCTCCGGCGAAGTGTCGGCGGGCTTGTAAAAAGGCACGTCGTCGATCTCGTCGTCGGGAATCGGGATCGCGAAGCGGTCGCGGAACTCGCGCACCGCCTCGGTATCGAGCTTCTTGACTTGGTGCGTCGGGTTCTTCGCTTCGCCGATCTTGCCCATGCCGAAGCCCTTGACGGTCTTCGCCAGGATCACGGTGGGCTGCCCTTCGTGCTTGACCGCCGCGGCGTACGCCGCGTAGATCTTGTGCGGATCGTGGCCACCGCGGTTCAGCCGCCAGATGTCCTCGTCGGTCATCCGCGACACCAGTTCGAGCGTCTGCGGGTACTTGCCGAAGAAGTGCTTGCGCACGTAGGCGCCGTCCTTGGCCTTGTAGTTCTGGTATTCGCCGTCGACGGTTTCCTCCATCAGCCGCAGCAGCCAGCCGTCCTTGTCCTTGGCGAGCAGCGGATCCCAGTACGAACCCCAGATCACCTTGATCACGTTCCAGCCGGCGCCGCGGAAGCTGCCTTCGAGCTCCTGGATGATCTTGCCGTTGCCGCGCACCGGTCCGTCGAGCCGCTGCAGATTGCAGTTGACGACGAAGATCAGGTTGTCGAGCTTCTCGCGCGCGGCCATGCCGATCGCGCCCATCGACTCCGGCTCGTCCATCTCGCCGTCGCCGCAGAAGCACCACACTTTGCGGCCGCTGGTGTCGGCGATGCCGCGGTTGTGCAGGTACTTCAGGAAGCGTGCCTGGTAGATGGCCTGCAGCGGTCCGAGGCCCATCGAGACCGTCGGGAACTGCCAGAAGTCCGGCATCAGCTTCGGATGCGGGTACGAAGTGACGCCCTTGCCGTCGACGTCGCGTCGGAAGTTGTCCAACTGCTCGGCGGTCAGCCGGCCTTCGAGGAAAGCGCGCGCGTACACGCCCGGCGACGAGTGCCCCTGGAAGTAGATCAGGTCGCCGCCGAAGTCCGCGGTCGGTGCGCGCCAGAAGTGATTGAAGCCGACCTCCATCAGCGTGCCCACCGACGCATAGCTGGCGATGTGCCCGCCGAGGTCGCCGTCACGGCGGTTGGCGCGCACGACCATCGCCATCGCGTTCCAGCGGACGTACGCGCGGATCCGCTCTTCGATCGCGTGGTCGCCCGGCGACCTCTCTTCGAGATGGGGCGGGATCGTGTTGATGTACGCGGTGTTCGGCGAGAACGGGATGTAGGCGCCGGACCGCCGCGCCTTGTCGATCAGCCGCTCGAGCAGGTAGTGCGCGCGGTACGCGCCTTCCCGTTCGAGCACGGCATCGAGCGCGTCGAGCCACTCCTGCGTCTCGAGCGCATCGGGATCGTTGGCGGCTGCAGCCGCCGGGACTTTCGGAATCGCGGACATCGCTGTCTCCTCGGAATGTTCGCCGCGCGCGGCCACGCGACCGTGGGCGAAGTGCGCCTACGGACTCTAACAGCGCCGATGACATCTTTCAAATAGCGGCATGTCGTCCCGGATAATGAAACTCCCGCACAGCGGCGGTCGCGAACCGGCCGCAGTTGCGTCGCTAATATGCAGTGCGCACGGGCGGCCGCATCCGCATTCCGCCGCATCCAACGCACTGTGCCCCATGACGCCGCCGGCCGACAAGCGATCGCTGATCGCCGCCTTCGATGCGCTCGCCGACGCGCGATCGCGTCGCGTCCGTCCGGCGCCTTGGCTGCCGTTTGCGGTGATCGGTCTGCTGGCGGTGCTGATCGCGGGCCTGTTCGTCGCGATGGTGCTCGAGGACCGGCAGTTGCGGCGCGACGGGATGCATCGCGATATCGACTCCGCCGCGCAACAGATCGGGCTGCGCCTGACGGCGCTCAGCGAGACGCTGACGACGGTGGCGCTGGAGATCGGCGCGGGAGCGATCGGCGAGCGCCGTTTCGCGAGTGTGGCGTCCGAACTGGTCGCGTCCAAGCCCGAGGTGATCCAGATCCGCTTCGTCGACCCCGCCGGACGCCTCGCGTGGCCACTGCCCTCGGCGACGAACGCGGTCGCTGGAACCGCGGTCGAGCCCGCGCTACAGCACCTTCTTGCGCGCGCCCAAGCGGCCGGAACCGCCACTTTCGCACTCTTGGGCGAAGCGGCGGCCGACCCGTCGATTGCGCTGATCGTGCCGTCCTTTGCGCAAGCGCGCTACGTCGGCGCCATCGTCGCGCGCGTCTCGCCCGCTGAACTGCTTCGCGCCGGCGTGGCGGCCGAAACGGCCGACCGTTACCGCCTGTCGCTGCAGACCGCCTCGGGCGTTCTGGCCCGTAGCACCGCGAGTGCGCCTTCGGCAAGCGCCCTCAGCTACTCGACCGGCGTGTCGCCGCTGCCGCCCGACGTGCGCTTGCATGCGACCGCGTTCAAGCTGGAGTCGGGGCTGGTCGGCAGCGCGCTGGTCTGGGTCGTCGGTGCGCTCGCCGCCGCGGTCGTGATCGCGCTCGGCGCGCTTGCTCACTACACGTCGCGGCAGGCGCGCATCGATCGCGCGCTGCTCGCCGAAACCGCGCTGCGGCGCGCGATGGAGGATTCGTTGGCCACCGGCCTGAGTGTCTTCGATACGGAAGGCGTGCTGCGCTACGTGAACCGCGCTTTCTGCCAGATGACGGGCTGGAGCGAGCGCGACCTGATCGGCCGCGGCGCGCCGCTGCCGTTCTGGCCGCCGGACATGCACGCCGAGCACCAGAAGAATCTGCGGCGGATTCTGTCGGCCGACATCCCGAGCGCGGGGTTCGAGGCGCAAGTGCTGCGTGCCGACGGCTCGCGCTTCGATGCGCGCATGTACGTGTCCGCGCTGGTCGACGATGCCGGACGGCAGATCGGCTGGATGAGTTCGATGGCCGACGTCACCGAACCGAAGCGCATCCGCAGCGAGCTGGCGGCGGCGCACGAACGCTTCACGACGGTGCTCGAGTCGCTCGAGGCCGCCGTGTCGGTCGCACCGATCGACGCGACGGCGGAGCGCGAGGCGCTGCTGTTCGCCAACCGCGAGTACCGCGCGCGCTTCGGCGACACCGATGCCGGCCACATGCGCCTGGCCGAGCGAGTACGCGGCCGGGCGGCGGCCGAACTGAGCGGCGAAGTGCTCGACGAGGTGAGCGGCCGCTGGTACGACGTGCGGATGCGCGAGATCCGCTGGCCGGCGAAGGACTACCACGACGGACGCGCGGTACGCCTGCAGATCGCCACCGACATCACGCTGCGCAAGACGACCGAAGAGATCGCGCGCCAGCAGCAGGACAAGGTGCAGTTCACCTCGCGCCTGATGACGATGGGCGAGATGGCTTCGTCGCTGGCGCACGAACTCAACCAGCCGCTCACGGCGATCACCAACTACAGCGAAGGAACGCTCGCCCGGCTGCGCGCCGGGCCGGTCCCGCCGACCGAACTGCGCGCCGCACTGGAGAAGACCTCGAGCCAGGCGCAGCGCGCCGGCCGCATCATCCGCCGCATCCGCGAGTTCGTGAAGCGCTCCGAGCCGCGACGCCGGCCGACGCCGGCACAACGCGTCGTCGACGACGCGATCGCGTTCGCCGAGATCGAAGCGGGCAAGAAGAACATCGCGATCGTCGCCACCGTCGACACGGCGCTTCCGCCGCTGGACGTGGATCCGATCCTGATCGAACAGGTGCTGCTGAACCTGCTGAAGAACGCGATCGACGCGATGGAGCACGCGGTCGTGCGCCGGATCGACGTGAGCGTGAGGCGCGCCGCGGCCGACGGCATGGCCGAAGTCGCCGTGATCGATCGCGGCACCGGCATCCCCGAAGCGCATCTGGCGAGCGTGTTCGAGCCGTTCTTCAGCACCAAGGCCGAAGGCATGGGGATGGGACTGAAGATCTGCCGATCGATCATCGAGTTTCACCAGGGCCGGCTACACATCGAAAAAAACCCGGAGCCGGCGGGCGGATCGATCATGCGCTTCACGTTGCCGCTTGCGGCGGGCGACGCCGCTGCCGACAATTCGCGCGAGCCGAGCGAGGCTGCCGCCAAGTGAACAGGACCGCATGAACGAGACGGAAAACAGGGACACCTTGGGCGTCGTCTACGTCGTCGACGACGACGAGGCCGTGCGCGACTCGCTGCAGTGGCTGCTCGAAGCCAGTTCGTATCGCGTCCGGACGTACGACAGCGCGGAGGCGTTTCTCGCGGGCTTCGACCCGATGGCGATCGCCTGCCTGATCCTGGACGTGCGCATGCCCGGGATGAGCGGACTCGAGCTGCAGGATGAACTGCTGGCGCGCAAGCTCTCGCTTCCGATCATCTTCATCACCGGGCATGGCGACGTGCCGATGGCGGTGTCGACGATGAAAAAGGGGGCGGTCGACTTCATCGAAAAGCCGTTCGACCAAAGTGCGCTCAAGGCGCTGGTCGAGCGCATGCTGGCGCAGGCGCGCGAAGCCGCCGCCGCCGCCGAGCGTCAGCGCTTCAACGAGGCGCTGCTCGCCAGATTGACCCCGCGCGAGCAACAGGTTCTCGAACGCATCGTGGCCGGGCGGCTTAACAAACAGATCGCCGACGATCTCGGGATTTCGATCAAGACCGTCGAAGCTCACCGCGCCAACATCATGGACAAGCTGCGCGCCAACACGGTCGCCGACCTGATGCGCGTCGCGCTGTCCGGCGGCGCAGCACCGTAGGCGCGAGCGGGCTGCGGCGTAAAATCCGCTGCCTCATTTGCTGTTTCTCTTCCCGTCTTCCCAGCTCCGATGACTGCCCGTCTGATCGACGGCAAGGCGCTCGCTGCGTCGGTACGCGCCGGCCTGAAACCCCGCATCGATGCGCTGGCCGCGCGCGGCCGGCGGCCCGGGCTCGCGGTGATCCTCGTCGGCGACGATCCGGCCTCGGCGGTCTACGTGCGCAACAAGGTGAAGGCCTGCGAGGAAGTCGGCATCCGCTCGTGGTTCGAGCATCTGCCGGCGCAGACGAGCGAAGCCGAGTTGCTCGCGCGGATCGCGGCGCTGAACGCCGATCCGGAGGTCCACGGCATCCTCGTTCAGCTTCCGCTGCCGAAGCATCTGGACGCGCACAGGATCCTCGAGACGATCTCGTTCGAAAAGGACGTCGACGGGCTGCACGCGATCAACGCGGGCCTGACGCTGATGGGCCGCCCCTACTTCCGCTCATGCACTCCGTACGGGGTGATGAAGATGCTCGAGTCGATCGACTATCCGCTCAAAGGCGCGCACGCGGTGGTCCTCGGACGCTCGAACATGGTCGGCAAGCCGATGGCGATGCTGCTGCTCGCCGCCAACGCGACGGTGACGATCTGCCACAGCGCCACGCGTGACTTGCCGTCGATAACGCGCCAGGCCGACGTGCTGGTCGCTGCGGTCGGCAAGCTCAGGCTCGTCACCGCCGATATGGTCAAACCCGGCGCCGTCGTCATCGACGTCGGCACGAACCGCACGCCGGACGGCAAGCTCGCCGGCGATGTCGATTTCGACGCCGTGCGAGAGGTCGCCGGCTGGATCTCGCCGGTCCCCGGCGGCGTCGGACCGATGACGATCACGATGTTGCTGGTCAACACGGTCGAAGCCGCGGAGCGCGCCGCGCTCCGCGGCGCCAGCCGTCAGCCCGCCGCCACCCACCCCTGACGGAGCACGCCGCCTCTGTGCGGCCCGGAGCACCGATGCCTTTCGACAACGCTGCCAATCCGCTGCTCGACTTCCGCGATCTCGCGCGCTTCTCGGAGATCCTCCCCGAGCACGTTTCACCGGCGATCGACGCGCTGCTGGCCGAGTGCCGGGCGGCGGTCGATCTCGTCACCGACACGGCCGCGCCCGCAACCTGGGACAACGTCGTCGCGCCGCTGGACGACGCGACCGAACGGCTGTCGCGCGCGTGGGCTGCCGTTTCGCACATGAACGCGGTGGTCGACACGCCGGCGCTGCGCGAGCAGTACAACGCCAATCTGCCGAAGCTCACGGCGTTCTGGACCGAACTCGCCCAGAACCTGCGCCTGTACGAGCGCTTCAAGCAACTCGCGGCAGCACCCGACTTCGCGTCGTGGCCCGCTGCGCGCCGCAGGATCGTCGAGAACGAGCTGCGCGACTTCCGCCTCGGCGGTGCCGAGCTGCCCGAGCCGCAGAAAGAGCGGCTGCGCGCGCTGCGCGACAAGATGGCGCAGCTTTCGACGCGCTTCGCCGAGAACGTCCTCGATGCGACCAACGCCTTCGCGCTCGTGATCGAGGACCGCGCGCGGCTCGCCGGCGTGCCGGACGACGCCGTCGAGATGTACCGCGAGGCCGCGGCCGCCGACGGCAAGCCGGGCTACAAGATCACGCTGCAGTTCCCGAGCTACTTCCCGGCGCTGCAGTACGCGCACGACCGTTCGCTGCGCCAGCAGCTGTACCGCGCGTACGCGACGCGCGCCTCCGATCTGGGCAAGCCCGAATGGGACAACAGCGCGGTGATGCTCGAGCTGCTGCGGCTGCGGCGCGAGCTGGCGCAGTTGCTGGGCTACCGCAACTTCGCGGAAGTCTCGCTGGTGCCGAAGATGGCCTCCACACCCGCCGAGGTCCTCGGCTTCCTGCGCGATCTGGCGCGCCACTCGAAGCCGCACGCCGAGCGCGACATGGCCGAGCTGCGCGAGTTCGCCGCGCGCGAGCTGGGTCTGTCCGATCTGCAAGCCTGGGACATCGCGTACGCGAGCGAGAAGCTGCGGCAGGCGCGCTACGCGTACTCGGAGCAGGAGCTGAAGCAGTACTTCCCGGAGCACAAGGTGCTTGCCGGGCTGTTTCGGGTGGTCGAGACGCTGTTCTCGGTGCGAATCAAGCCGGATACCGCGCCGGTGTGGCATCCGGACGTGAAGTTCTTCCGCATCGAGGACGGCGGCGGCGCGCTCGTCGGGCAGTTCTACCTGGACCTGTACGCGCGCGAACACAAGCAGGGCGGCGCGTGGCAGGACGATGCGCGCGCGCGGCGGCGCGTGGCCGGCCGCGTGCAGACACCCGTGTCGTTCCTGACCTGCAACTTCACGCGTCCGGTCGGCGGCAAGCCGGCGCTGTTCACGCACGACGAAGTGTTGACGCTGTTCCACGAGTTCGGCCACGGCCTGCACCACATGCTCACCCGCGTCGACGAACTCGCGGTCTCCGGCATCCACGGCGTCGAGTGGGACGCCGTCGAGCTGCCCAGCCAGTTCATGGAGAACTTCTGCTGGGAATGGGCGTGCCTGCAGCAGATGACCGAACACGTCGACACGAAACAGCCGTTACCGCGCGCGCTGTTCGACAAGATGATCGCCGCCAAGAACTTCCAGAGCGGCATGCACATGGTCCGGCAGCTCGAGTTCGGCCTGTTCGACATGCGGCTGCACGCCGAATTCGACCCGACGCACGCGACGCCGCGCGACGTGCTGCAGCTGGCCGACGACGTGCGGCGCGAGGTCGCCGTCGTGTTTCCGCCCGACTTCTTCCGCGGCGCATGGAGCTTCACGCACATCTTCGCCGGCGGTTACGCTGCGGGCTACTACAGCTACAAATGGGCCGAAGTGCTCTCGGCCGACTGCTACGCCGCGTTCGAGGAGCACGGTGACGTGCTCGACCCGCAGATCGGCCGCCGCTTCCTCGACGAGATCCTCGCAGTCGGCGGCAGCCGGCCGGCGATGGAGTCCTTCGTCGCCTTCCGCGGCCGCAAGCCGCGGATCGACGCGCTGCTGCGGCACAACGGGATGGCAGGCTGAGGGCTACCGCGGCGGATCGAGGATCGGGTATGAACAGATCGTTGGTCGTTGCGCTGTGCGCGGTCGTCTTGCCGGCCGCTGCGCAGTACAAGTGGACGGATGCGGACGGGCGCGTCGGCTACGGCGACAGTCCGCCACGCGAGGCGCGCAACATCCAGCGCATCGACGTGCGCGGCGACGACGGCGGCGACGAGCTGCTGCGCGGGCTGCCGTACGCGCTGCGCAGAGTCGCCGAGCAGCACCCGGTCGTGCTGTATACGACGGCGCCGTGCGCTCCGTGCGAGGCCGCACGCGAGTTGCTGCGCGCGCGCGGCGTTCCTTATGTCGAGCGCACGGTCACCTCGAACGACGACATCGGCGAGCTGCAGCGCATCGCGGGGACGGACCGGCTGCCGGTGCTCGCCGTCGGGCGGCAGTTCGAGCGCAGTTTCGAGACGGGCGCATGGAACGCACTGCTCGACCTCGCCGGCTATCCGCGCGCCTCGCTGCTGACGCGAACCTGGCGGCCGCCGGCGCCGCAACCGCTCGCACCCCGGCCCGCTCCGCAGCCGGCACCGCAAGCGGCCACGACGCCGTCCAACTGAAGGCCGCCGCGCAAGACGCCGTCGCGGCGAACCGATGCCGACCACGCTCGCGACCTGGAACGTCAACTCGCTGAAGGTGCGGCTGCCGCACCTCACCGACTGGCTCGCGGCGCACCCGATCGACATCGTCTGCCTGCAGGAAACCAAGCTCACCGACGACAGGTTTCCGGTCGACGAGCTCGCGAAGGTCGGCTACCGCAGCGTCTACGCCGGGCAGAAGACCTACAACGGCGTCGCGATCCTGCTGCGCGACGGCGCGGTCGGCGCGCCGACCGACGTGCAGGTCAACCTGCCGAACTTCGAGGATGTGCAGAAGCGTCTGCTCGCAGTCACGCTCGACGGCCTGCGCGTCGTGTGCGCGTATTTTCCGAACGGCCAGGCCGTCGGCAGCGACAAGTACGACTACAAGCTGAAGTGGATCGCGGCGCTCACCGACTGGCTCAGGGGTGAGCTCGCGCGTCACGAAAAGCTCGCGCTCGCCGGCGACTTCAACATCGCGCCCGAGCCGCGCGACGTGCACGACCCGGTGCTGTGGGACGGACAGGTCCTGTTCTCCGAGCCCGAGCGCGCGGCTTTCCGCGCCCTGCTCGCGCTCGGCCTGCGCGACGCCTTCCGCCTGTTCGAGCAGCCCGAACGCAGCTACACGTGGTGGGACTACCGCAACATGGCGTTCCGCCGAAAATGGGGCCTGCGCATCGACCACATCCTGGTCTCGCCCGCGCTCGCGGCGCAATGCACGGCGTGCACGATCGACGTCGAGCCGCGCCGCCGCCCGCAGCCGAGCGATCATGCGCCGGTGATCGCGACGTTCGGCTGAGCCGGGCGCGCGCGCCGCGGGCGACTCACTTCGCCTTCGACGCGGTCCTGATCGAGCGGCCGGCCACCATGAAGACGCCACGCCGCGGCGGTGGATCGTGCGCGGCTCCTTGCGGGACGGATCGATCCAAGCCTTGACCACCCCGAGCGCGAAGAAGTTGTACTGCTCGGCGAGGCGCGCATCCGCCGCCCGGCACTCGAGGTTCGCGTAGCACTCCGCGACCAGCACCGCGCCGATGCGTGCCGCCGGCGCGGCGGTCAGTCCGAATCGAGCGAACTTGTCGACCCGGCGGCCCGAGCCGTTGCCGACGCCGACGACCCGTCGATCCGCTCGACCGTCGGGACGTTGAGCGCGCGGACGCGAACGCGCCGCCGCCGCGACCGCCGCGTTCAGTGCTGCCGGTCGGCCGGTTGCGCGGAGAGCGCGGGCGCGCCGCGCCGGTCGCCGAGCCTGAACCAGCGCCGCTCCCAGGCGTCGAGATACGAGTAGATCACCGGCACGACGACCAGCGTCAGCAGCGTGGACGTGATCACGCCGCCGATGATCGCGCGGCCCATCGGCGCCTGCTGCTCGGCGCCTTCGCCCAGGCCGAGGGCGAGCGGCAGCATGCCGAAGATCATCGCCGCCGTCGTCATCAGGATCGGGCGCAGCCGCACCTGCCCGGCGGCGAGCAGCGCGTCGATCCGGCTCAAGCCGTTCCTCTGGCCCTGGTTGGCGAAGTCCACCAGCAGGATCGCGTTCTTCGTCACCAGCCCCATCAGGAACACGATGCCGATCATCGAGAAGATGTTCAGCGTCGTTGCCGTCACCAGCAGCGCCAGCATCACACCGACGATCGCCAGCGGCAGCGAAGCCATGATCGCGATCGGCTGGATAAAGCTGCCGAACTGCGACGCCAGCACGATGTAAATGAAGATCACGGCCAGCAGCAGTGCGCCGAAGATCGCGCTCGTGACTTCCTGTTGGTCTCTGATCTGGCCGCCGATGTCGAAGCGCAGCCCGGGCGGAAGCTCGTACGACTCGGCGAGCGCCTGCACCTCCTTGCCGGCGTCGCCGGCCGGCCGCCCCTCGACGTTGGCGAACAGCGCGACGCGCCGCTGCAGGTCCTGCCGGCGGATGTTCTCCGGATTGAACGTGCGCTCGACCGTCGCGATCGCGCGCAGGGCGACGATCTCGGGCGATCCGTCGGCGAGCTGGCGGCCGGTGGCGATGTTCAGGTTCGCGATGTCGTCGATCACCGTGCGGCTGGCGCGCGGCAGCTGCGTGATCACCTCGTAGTTCTGCCCGTCGGGCGCGAGCCAGTAGCCGGAGTTCTCGCCGCCGACCAGCGCGCGCAGCGTGGCGCCCAACTGCGCGCTCGTGATGCCGTACTCGGCCGCGAGCTCGGGCTTGAGCCGCACCGCGAGCGCCGGCGTGCCCTCCTTGACCGAAACGTCGATGTCGGTGACGCCGCGGATCTGCGCGACCTTCTGTTTGAAGTCCTCGATCACGCGACTCATCGCCGCGTCATCGTTGCCGAGCAGCGCGACGTAAATGGCGCCGCCGAAGCCGACGGTCAGCTGCACGCCCGGAATGGCGGCAACGCGCTTGCGGATCGCCTCCTCGATCTTCTTCTGCGAGCGGTCGCGTTCGGCGCGCGGCACGAGCTTCAGGTTGATCCGGCCGGTGTTGCGCGCGCCGTCGGTGCCGATCGAGGTGTCGATCGACTCGATCTCCCTGAACTCGCGCAGCGCCTCCTCGACGCGCCGCACGCGCTCGTCGGCGTACTCGAGGCTGGAGCCCACGGGCATCGTCAGCCGCACGCTGGTAAAGCTCTGGTCGGCTTCGGGCACCAGTTCGCCGCCGACGATGCCGGCGACCGGGATGCTCGCCACGAAGCTCGCCGCCGCGATCGCCAGCGTCGTCTTGCGATGGGCCAGCGCGGCGCGCAGCAGCCTGTCGTAGATGCCGTGCCACGACTCGACCCAGCGGTCGAACACGCGCAGCACCGGCCCGATCAGCGGGATGCCCTTGGCACCCTCCGGCGGATCGCGCCAGATGGCCGACAGCATCGGATCGAGCGTGAAGCTGACGAACAGCGACACGAGCACGGCGACGACCACCGTCATGCCGAACGGGTAGAAGAACTTGCCGACGATGCCGCTCATGAACGCGATCGGCACGAACACCGCGACGATCGAAAACGTCGTCGCCAGCACCGCCAGACCGATCTCGTCGGTGCCTTCGCGTGCCGCGGTGTAGTGGTCCTTGCCCATCCGGATGTGGCGCACGATGTTCTCGCGCACCACGATCGCGTCGTCGATCAGCAGGCCGATACACAGCGAAAGCGCCATCAGCGTCATGTAGTTCAGCGTGAAGCCGAGCGCGTACACGGCGATGAAGCTCGCGATCACCGCGATCGGCAAGGTCAGCCCCGTGATCACCGTGCTGCGCCACGAGCCAAGGAACAGGAACACGATCAGCACCGTGAGCAACGCGCCTTCGGCGATCGTCCGCTTGACGTTGTCGACCGACTGCTGCACGAAGTCGGCCATCGCCCACATGAACTTCAGCTCGACCCCGGCCGGCAACTGCTTGCGGATGTCTGCCGCCGCGTCCTTGAGCGCGCGCCCGACGTCGACGATGTTGGCGTCCTGCGCCTTGAACACCCACACGCCGATCGCCGGGTGGCCGTCGACTCGCGTCAGCGACCGGCGCTCGGCCTCGCCGTCGACGACGGTGGCGACCTGCGACAGCAGGATGGGCGCACCGTTCGGGCCCTTGGGCCGCGCGACGACGATGCGCTCGAAGTCCAGCGGCGACGACACCCGCCCGTCGACGCGGACGATCGCCTCGCTGGTCGCGTTCGAGATCGTTCCGACCGGTACGCTGACATTGGCCGTGCGCAGCGCCGCGACGACCTGGTCGACCGTGAGCCCGAACGCGGTCAACTTGCCCGGATCGACACGCGCCTGGATCTGGCGCGTGACGGTGCCGCCGAGGTCGACGCGCCCGATGCCGCTGACGCGCTCGAAGCCCTTCTGCACGATCTGTTCGGCGATCGATGTCAGTTCCCGCGGGCTGCGGTCGCGTGAAAGCAGCGCGAACGACGCGACCGGCTGGTCGTTTTCGGTTTGGGCGCGGGTGACGATCGGGTCCTTGGCATCGCGCGGGAAGCCGGCGCGGATCTGCGCGAGCTTGTCGCGAACCTCCTGCATCGCGCGCGTCACGTCGACGTCGAGGCCGAACTCGACCCAGGTCAGCGAGCGTCCTTCGTCCGAGCGCGACAGGATGCGCTTCACCCCCGCGACGGTGTTGACGGCGTTTTCGACCGGCTTGGCCAGGTCGTTCTCGACCTGCTCGGGAGACGCACCCGGGTAGCTGATCCAGATCTGCACGCCGGGCGGGCTGACATCGGGCATCGGCTCGACGCCGAGCCGCAGGTATGAAAACACCCCGAGCACGGTCAGCGCCAGCATCACCATCGTGGCGAAGACGGGATGGTTGATCGAAACGCGCGTGATCCACATGGCGCGCCCCGCTCAGTTGGCCGCCGGGGTGCGCGGTGCGTCCTTGTCCGCGACCTTCGGTTCGGCCGGCACGCCGCTCACGATCCGCGCGGCAAGACCCTCGCGCAGATTGTCGAACTTGGTCGAGATGACGGCGTCGGCCGGCGTGACGCCCTCGACGATTTCGACGAGTTGTGCCCGCTCGTCGCGCCGACCCAGCCTCACCTGGCGCCGCGCGAGCTTGCCGTCGGCGAGCACCCAGACGCTCGGCTGGCCGCCTTCGATCCGCACGGCCGCGAGCGGCAGCGCAGGCACTTCGGCGTCGGCCCCGACCTGCAGCCGCACGCGTGCAAACATGCCTGCCTTCAGGATCGAGTCCGGGTTGGTCAGCGCGACGTACACGTTGATCGTCCGCGTACCGGGTTCGGCGCTCGGGTTGATGCGATCGACGCGGCCTGCGAACGTGCGGCCGGCGAGCCCTTCGATTTCGACCTCGGCCTTCGCGCCGCGCGCGATCCGTGCCACGTCCGACACGGGGGCCTGCGCCTGGACTTCGAGCTGCGACAGATCGACGATCGAAACGAGCGGCGCATCGAACGCAACCTTCTCGCCCGGCTGCACGTAGCGTTTGGCGATCTGGCCCGCAATCGGCGCGCGCACGACCGCGTCGGCGAGCATCAACTGCGTCTGCTCCAACTGCGCGCGGGCGGCCTCGACGGCGGCCGCCTGCGCGCGATACGCGCTGTCGGCCGTGTCGAACGCGTTCTTCGAGATGAAGTTCTGCTTGACGAGCTGCGCGTTGGCCTGGCGCGTGCGTTCGGCCTGTTCGAGCTGCGCGCGCGCCGACTCCAGTGCGGCGGTGCGCTCGGCAAGCTGCGTTCGCAGCGCAGCGGTATCGAATTCGGCGACGATCTGACCCGCAGCGACCCGATCGCCTTCGCGGACGTGCACACGCCGCACCTCGGCCGACAGCTTCGAGCGCACCGTCGCCTGCGAGATCGCCAGCACGTTGCCCGGGACGACCAGTTCCTGCGCGAGGGAACGCGGCGCGAGCCGCACGAGGTCGCGTTGCGTGAATTCGAGCGGCGGGATCTCCTTCTTCTTCGTTTCCCTGCCGCGCTCGGCCGCACCGCGCACGCCGACCGCTGCACCGATGCCGCCCGCCACCAGGACCGCGGCGACTGCGCCGATCCAAACCTTGCGCCTTCTCGTCATGGCTCCCCTCTCGCGCGGCCCGCCGGCCCGACCCGATCCGGGTCGTCGCGCCTCACGGCCGGCCGTCACCACGGATGGCGGTGCGGCGCGCCGTGTGCCGCAGGATGTTGTTCAACGGGGGCGGATTATGCGGACCCTGCAACCGGGCCACCCGCGCGATGCGACGGACTGCGCCGGGCCGCGACGGAATGCAGGAGCGGGCGATCGGGCCGGCGCGACGTCCGGGTCAATCCTCGAGGCCGAGCTCCTGAATCTTGCGGGTGATCGTGTTGCGGCCGACGCCGAGCTTGAGCGCGGCCTCGATGCGGCGGCCGCGGGTGTGTCTGAGCGCGGTGCGGATCAAAGCGCCCTCGAAGTCGCGCGCCAGCGCCGTCATCACGTCGGTCTGCCCTTCGGCGAGCCGACGTTCGACCTCGTCGATCAGCAACGCGCGCCAGTCGCGCGCGGGCGTCGATACGACCTGCGCCGGCACGCTTGCAGCAACCTCGGGCTGCCGCACCGCCTGTGACGTTGCGTCAGCCGCCGGCGCGGCCTGCGTGCGCAGCTCGACCGGAAGGTCTTCGAGCTTGACCACCTGCGCCGGCGCCAGCACCGTGAGCCAGTGGCACAGGTTCTCGAGCTGTCGCACGTTGCCGGGGAAAGGCAACTGCTGGATGTGCGTCAGCGCCTCTTCCGACAGCCGCTTGGGCTCGACCCCCAGCTCGCGCGCGCTCTTGGCGAGGAAGTGCCGCGCCAGCAGCGCGATGTCCTCGCGCCGCTCCCGCAGCGGCGGCAGTCGCAGGCGGATCACGTTGAGCCGGTGGTACAGGTCCTCGCGGAACAACCCTTGCCGCACGCGCTCCTCCAGGTTCTGGTGGGTCGCTGCGATGACGCGCGCATCGGCCTTGATCGGCTGGTGGCCGCCGACGCGATAGTAGAAGCCGTCCGACAGCACGCGCAGCAGCCGGGTCTGCAACTCGGCCGGCATGTCGCCGATCTCGTCGAGAAACAGCGTGCCGCCGGCGGCCTGCTCGAAGCGGCCTCGGCGCATCGCCTGCGCGCCGGTGAAGGCGCCGCGCTCGTGGCCGAACAGCTCGCTCTCCAGCAGATCGCGCGGGATCGCGGCCATGTTCAACGCGATGAACGGGCCGCCGCTGCGCGCGCTGTGCTTGTGCAGGGCGCGCGCGACGACCTCCTTGCCGCTTCCGGACTCGCCGGTGAGCAGCACCGTGACATTGGAGTTCGCAAGGCGCCCGATGGCACGGAACACCTCCTGCATCGAAGGCGCCTGGCCGAGGATCTCGGGCACCTCGACGGGCGCTTCGTCGTTGGCTGACTCGCGCAGGCTTTCGTCGACCGCACGGCGGATCAGCTCGACGGCGCGATCCACGTCGAACGGCTTCGGCAGGTACTCGAAAGCACCGCCCTGAAAGGCCGACACCGCGCTCTCCAGATCGGAGTACGCGGTCATGACGATGACCGGCAACGCCGGGTGCCTGCGCTTGACCGTGCGCAGCAGCTCGATGCCGTTGACGCCCGGCATACGGATGTCGGAGACGAGCACCTGCGGACTGTCGGTCTCGAGCTCGTGCAGCACTTCCTGCGCGCCGCCGAAGGCCTTGCACGGAATGTTCTCTCGCGCGAGCGCCTTTTCCAGGACCCAGCGAATGGAGCGGTCGTCGTCGACGATCCAGATCGGTTTCATGTGTACGGGATCAGTATCCGGAATTCGGTACGGCCCGGCCGCGAATCCACTTCGATCGCGCCGTCGTTCTGCTGGATGAAGGTCTGCGCCAGCGTCAGCCCGAGCCCGCTGCCGCCTTCGCGCCCGGATACCAGCGGATAGAAGATGCGCTCCTTGAGGTCCTCCGGGATGCCCGGGCCGTTGTCGATCACATGCAAGGCCAGTGCCAGGCGGTGCCGGTGGCGCGCGATCGTGACCTGCCGCACCACGCGCGTGCGCAGCACGATCTCGGCATCGCCCGCCGCGATGCGCGCGTCGAGCGCCTGCGCGGCGTTGCGAACCACGTTCAGCAGCGCCTGGATCAACTGCTCGCGGTCGCCGCGTACGTCCGGGATCGACGCGTCGTAGTCGCGCCGCACGTCGAGACCGCGCGGGAACTCGGCGAGGATCACCGCACGAACGCGCTCGCACACCTCGTGGATGTTGAGCGGGCCGACCACGCGCGGATGGCGGTGCGGCGCGAGCAGCCTGTCCACCAGCGATTGCAGGCGGTCGGCTTCGCCGATGATCACGCGCGTGTACTCGCGCTGCTCGGCCGAGGCGAGCTCACCTTCCAGAAGCTGCGCGGCGCCGCGGATTCCACCGAGCGGGTTCTTGATCTCGTGCGCCAGATTGCGCAGAAGCTGCCGGTTGGCCTCGGTCTGATCGAGCTGGCGCTCCTCGCGCGTGACCTTCAACTGCTGCTCGATCTCCGCCAGCTCGAGCGCGAGCGGCGTGTCATCGGCGTACAACGCCGAGGCGGCCGCCTGCACCGAGAGCGCCTCGCGATGCGGCCGCCGCACCGACAGAAGCTGGCGCCGAAGCCCGAGGTTATTCGCCCGCGCGTCGGCGACCATCTGTTCGACCTCGCCTTCCTCGGCAAAGAGCCGCGCCGCGCGATGGCCGACCAGGCTGCGTCGCGACAGATCGAACAACTGCTCGGCGGCCTGGTTGGCGTACACGACCGCACCGTCGGCGCCGACGATCAGGACCGCGGTCGCGAGCAGGTCGAGCCCGGCGTAGCACGCGGGCGCTCGGAGCTCGACCGGGCCGAAGTCGACCCGGCTCATCGCGCCGGCTCCGAAGGTGTGTGGACCACGGCGCCGCGCCAGGCGGCGCGCGGCGCTACTGACGCAGCAGCGCGAGTTCCCGCTGCAGCGAAGCGACGTTGTTCTCGCTGCGCTGGATCTCTTCCTGCAACCGCTGCACGCGCTCCTGGTAGCGCGCGAAGTTGCGCGTCTCGTCGCCGCGGCGCTCCGGTTCGCCGTTGTTGAACTCGGCACGCAGCCGCGCGAGCTTGTCCTGCTCTGCGCGCAGTTCCTCTTCGAGAATGCGCCGGCGGTCGTTGTCGCGCGAGCGCTGCGTTTCGCCGTCGACCCGCGGGAAGTTCGCCGGCGTGGCCGTGCGCGTCTCGTTCGCCGACGGACTGCCGTTCGGTCTGGCCGGCAGCTTCGGCGCGGGCACGGTCAGGATCGGCTGCACATCCACCTTCTTGCAGCCCTTGGGTGCGCCGACGTTCTGGTAGGTCTTGCGGCCCTGATCGTCGACGCAGACGAAAATGTCCGACTGCGCGAGCGCGGCCGCCGGCACCCCCGCCGTGCACAGCATGCTCATCACCCACAGGGCCCTGCGCGCCATCGTCGTACCCACACCCGAACCAACCGCGGCGAGTGTACGGCAGGCCCCGGACGGTCAACATCCCGTATGCCGGCGCAATGCCGGGCATTTTCGAACCTGTGGCCTGGTCCATCGCGGCGCCCCTGCGCGGCAAGCGAAAAGGGGCGGTTGCACCGCCCCTTTCGCGCCTGTGCAGCCGTTGCTCCTCAAGCGCTGTAGTACATGTCGAACTCGACCGGGTGCGTCGTCATGCGGAACCGCGTCACCTCCTCCATCTTCAGCGCGATGTACGCGTCGATCATGTCGTTGCTGAACACGCCTCCGCGCGTGAGGAACTCGCGATCGCGGTCGAGGCTGTCGAGCGCCTCGTCGAGCGACGCGCACGGATGCGGGATCTTCGCCGCCTCCTCGGGTTCGAGGTCGTACAGGTTCTTGTCCATCGGCTCGCCCGGATGGATCTTGTTCTGGACGCCGTCGAGTCCCGCCATCATCATCGCGGCGAACGCGAGGTACGGGTTGGCGGTGGGATCCGGGAAGCGCACCTCGACGCGGCGACCCTTCGGGTTCGACACGTACGGAATCCGGCAGGCAGCGGAGCGGTTGCGCGCCGAGTACGCCAGGTTGATCGGCGCCTCGAAACCGGGCACCAGCCGCTTGTACGAGTTCGTGCCCGGGTTGGTGATGGCGTTCAGCGCCTTCGCGTGCTTGATGATGCCGCCGATGTAGTACAGCGCGAAGTCCGACAGACCCGCATAGCCGTTGCCGGCGAACAGGTTCTGCCCGTCTTTCCAGATCGACTGGTGCACGTGCATGCCCGAGCCGTTGTCGCCGACCACGGGCTTCGGCATGAACGTCGCCGTCTTGCCGTAACTCGCGGCGACGTTCCAGACCGTGTACTTGAGGACCTGCAGCCAGTCTGCGCGCTTGACCAGCGTGTTGAACCTGGTGCCGATCTCGCACTGGCCGGGGGCCGCGACCTCGTGGTGGTGCACCTCGACCTCCACGCCCTGCTGCTCCAGCAGCAGACAGATCTCGGAGCGGATGTCCTGCAGCGAGTCGACCGGCGGCACCGGAAAGTAGCCGCCCTTGACCGGCGGGCGATGTGCCAGGTTGCCGCCTTCGTAGTCGATTCCGCTCGACCAAGGCGCCTCCTCCGACTTGATCTTGACGAAGCAGCCCGACATGTCGACGTTCCACGTCACCGAGTCGAAGATGAAGAACTCGGGCTCGGGGCCGAAGTACGCGGTATCGCCGATGCCGGTCGACTTCAGATACGCCTCGGCGCGCTTGGCGATCGACCGCGGATCGCGGTCGTAGCCCTTGCCGGTCGAAGGCTCGATCACGTCGCAGGTGATGATCAGCGTGTTTTCCTCGCGAAACGGATCCATTCGCGCGGTGCCCGCGTCCGGCATCAGCAGCATGTCCGACGCCTCGATGCCCTTCCAGCCGGCGATCGACGAGCCGTCGAAGGCGTGACCGTGTTCGAACTTGTCTTCGTCGAAGATCTTGGCCGGCACGCTGACGTGCTGCTCCTTGCCGCGGGTGTCGGTGAAACGCAGGTCAACGAACTTCACTTCGTTGTCCGCGAGCATCTTCATCACGTCTTTGGGCGTGCCCATTGATCGTTCTCCTCAGGTCAACAGTGGTTGGGATCGGGTATCGGACCGGCCAACAGCGGCGCCGGTCGATCTTCTCGCGGGATCAGCAGAAAACGTGCCGATACCGCACCGCGGCAGCACGCCCCCGCACCGCCCTTGTGCGTCAAAGACTTAGCCATGATCTCCGGCATCGCCAGCAGGGGACGACGTCGCCGCACAGAACGCCCAAATCGAGTGCATTATGCACCGATGCGGGACATGACGCACTAACGTAGTGCGTCAGCGGGCTATCGGCCTCTCCGGGAGGAACAGTGCCTGCAAGTCGCTCAGAAAGCGTCGGCCGAGGGGCGTCGGCGCGATGCGTCGGTGATCACGGACGATCAGCCCGCGCGACTCGGCGACCTCGAGCGCCCGCTCGACCGACGACAAGGCAAGGCCTGTTCGCTCCATGAAGAGCGTCGGCGCGAAGCCGTCGCTCAGCCGCAGCGCATTGAGCATGAACTCGAAGGGCAGATCGGCGCGCCCGACTTCGACGGACTCGGCGACGAAGCGGCCCTGCCGTGCGTGCTGCAGATACGACGCCGGCTGCCGGAATCGAACCTGCCGCACGATCCGGTGCGGAAACGACAGCTTGCTGTGCGCGCCGGCGCCGATGCCGAGGTAGTCGCCGAACTGCCAGTAGTTGAGGTTGTGACGGCAGCGATGTCCGGGGCGTGCATAGGCGGAGACCTCGTAGTGCTCGTAGCCTGCCTCCGCGGTACGCGCCTCGATCCGGTCGCCGACCGCCGCCACCGTATCCTCGTCGGGCAGCCTGGGCGGGAACTTCGCGAAGACCGTCTGCGGCTCGAGTGTCAACTGATACAGCGACAAGTGTGGCGGCGCGAAAGAAAGCGCGCGCTCGACATCGCGCTGCGCGGCGTCGAGCGTCTGCTCGGGCAGCCCGTACATCAGATCCAGGTTGAACTCGTCGAACGTGCGCTGCGCCGCCTCGATCGCGGCGCACGCCTGAGCGCTGTCGTGGACGCGGCCGAGACGGGCGAGCTGATCATCGTCGAAGGACTGAACGCCGATTGAAAGCCGATTCACGCCCGCAGCGCGAAACGCAGCGAACTTCGCCGCTTCGAACGTGCCTGGATTCGCTTCCAGCGTGATCTCGCAATCGGTGTCGAGCGGCAGCAGTGCGCGCGCGTCCGACAGCAGCCGCTCGATCCCCGCGGCCGACAGCAGGCTCGGCGTCCCGCCCCCGATGAAGATGCTCACGACGCGCCGGCCCCAGACGAGCGGCAATGCCGCTTCGAGGTCCGCGCGCAGCGCGTCGAGGTAGTCGGCCTCCGGGATCGCGGCGATGCCGCTCGTCTGCTCGTGCGAGTTGAAGTCGCAGTACGGGCACTTGCGAACGCACCACGGCCAGTGCACGTACAGCGCCAGCGGCGGCAGCGTCTTCAAGTTGAGCATGCCCGGACGCAGCAAGGCGGCGGCCTCGCCGGTCGCGGCGGCCGGAGCAGGAACGACGGGGATCTTCACCATCCCCAGCAGACAGCCAGCTTGCGCGCGAGTTCGCCCAGCGCCAGCGCCCGGTGGCTGATGCGGTTCTTGTGCTCGGGAGCCAGTTCCGCCGCCGTCTTGCCGAGGTCGGGCAACCAGAACAGCGGGTCGTATCCGAAGCCGTTCGCGCCGCGCGGGGCGTCGGTCACCTCGCCGTACCAGCGTGCGTCCGCGATCAGGGGTTCCGGGTCGCGCGCACTTTGCAGCGCCACCAGCACGCAGGTGTAGTGCGCGCGCCGGTCGGTCACGCCGGCCAGTCGTCGCAGCAGTTCGGCGTTGTTGTCCGCGTCGGTCGCCGCCTCGCCCGCGAATCGCGCCGACCGCACGCCCGGTTCTCCGCCGAGCGCCGAGCAACAGAGTCCGGAGTCATCGGCAAGCGCCGGCAGGCCGCTGGCGGCCGCCGCGTGCCGCGCTTTGGCCAGCGCGTTCTCGACGAACGTGGCGTGCGGCTCGTCGGCCGAGCGGATGCCGAGCGCCCCCTGTGCGATCACCTCGGCGCCCAGCGGCGCGAGCAGCGCGCCGAGCTCGCGCAGCTTGCCCGGATTGTCCGACGCGAGGACGATGCGGCGCACGTCGCCCGGCTCAGGCCACACCGAGCGCTGATCTCTGGATCGCGATCAGTCGCTCGATGCCGGCGCTCGCCAGCGCGAGCATCGAATCCATCTGCGCGCGCGAAAACGGCACGCCCTCGGCCGTTCCCTGCACTTCGACGAAGCCGCCGGCGCCGGTCATCACGACGTTCATGTCGGTGTCGCAGCTCGAGTCCTCCACATAGTCGAGGTCGAGCAGCGCCTCGTCGCCGACCATGCCCACCGACACCGCTGCGACGAAGTCGCGGACCGGCACCCGGTCGGTCATGCCCTGGTCCTGCATCCAGCGCAGCGCGTCGTATGCGGCGACGAAGCCGCCGGTGATCGCCGCGGTGCGCGTGCCGCCGTCGGCCTGCAGCACGTCGCAATCGACGTGGATCGTCCGTTCGCCGATGGCCGCCAGGTCGACGACCGCGCGCAGGCTGCGGCCGATCAGTCGCTGGATCTCCAGGGTGCGCCCGCTTTGCCTGCCCTTGGCGGCCTCGCGCTCGGTTCGCGTCGCGGTCGCGCGCGGCAGCATTCCGTACTCGGCGGTGAGCCAGCCCTCGCCGCGGCCCTTGAGGAAAGCCGGCACGCCGGCCAGCACCGACACCGTGCACAGCACACGGGTGTCGCCGAACTCGACGAGCACCGAGCCCTCGGCATGACGCGTATAGCCACGCGTCAGCACGACGCGTCGCAGCTCATCGGGCCGGCGTCCTGAAGCGCGGATCATTTGCCGTCGATCAGCTTGCTCGCGCGCTGGATCGCCTTCTGGATCTCCGCCACGGCGTCGTCGATCTGGTCTTCGGTCAGCTCTTCGTCGGCGCCCAGTTCGCCGTGGCGCGGGAACTGGATCGTCGACGCGACCGCGCCCTCCGGCATCACCAGCGTGGACACCGGCGCCTCGGTCGGCGGGACCATCTCGACCGCCTCCGCGCCGGCCCAGGTCATCGCGATGGCCGTGCAGTTGTCGGCGTCTTCGCCGCCGTTGGCGAGCGCAAGTTCCATCAGCTCGGGCACGGCGCGCATCACCGTCTTGCCGCCGAACGCATCGGCGATCTGCCGGTCGGTCAGCGTTCCCCACAGGCCGTCGGAGCACAGCAGCAGCGTGTCGCCGTTGCGCAGCGCGACGGGCCGGCTGATCTCCACGGTCGGCGCGACGAATGCACCGATGCAGTTGAAGATGCGGTTGCGCTCCGGGTGGTCCTTCGCGTCCTCGGGCCGGATCAGTCCGGTCGACACCAGGTGATGCACGCGCGAATGGTCGACGGTGCGCTCGACGATGCGGCCGCCGCGGATCAGATACAACCGCGAGTCACCGGCGTGCGCCCAGGTCGCGATGCCCTGCTGGATCACGCAGGCGACGATCGTCGTGCGCGGCGCTTCGGGCAGGCTGTGCTCGGCGCGGTAGCGGTGCAGCTCGCGGTGCGCGGCGAGCACGGACTCCTCGAGGTAGCGCGCCGGGTCGGGCAGCAGCGGCTGCGCGTCGCGCTGGTAGATCGACGCCATCGTCTGCAGCGTGATCTGCGCGGCGACCTCGCCGCGCGCGTGCCCGCCCATGCCGTCGGCCACCAGCATCAGCAGCGAATCGCGCGTGTACAGGTAGCCCATCCGGTCCTGGTTGACCTTCCGGCCGCCTTTCTTGCTCTCCTGATAGATGGAAAAGCGCACGCGCGCACCGCCTCCGCGGCGTCAGAACCAGGTGATGTTGTGATCCTTCATGAAGCGCGAGACGCGCTCCTGCACGTGCCGGAAGCGCGCGCCCGCGCGCTCCATGAACGAGAACTCCGGCCGGTCGGGCACGTTGTGGACGAGCTCCTTCTGGACCGCATAGATGGTCTGCGGGCGTTCGAGCGAGTTCAGCCGCAGGCAGCGCTCGACCATCGAGATGAGCTGCGACGAGTACAGCCCGCGGAACGACCGCAGCGCCTGAGGCATCTTGTCGTCCTTGAGCCGCTGGTCCGACTCCTGCGGCGGCATCCCCGACATGCACGCATAGATGCACGCGCCGATCGAGTAGACGTCGGTCCACGGGCCCAGTTCGGCGTCCCGCTTGTACAACTCGGGCGCGGCGAATCCCGGCGTGTACATCGGGTACGTCTTGCTGATGTCGCGCTGCAACGTCTGCCGCGCGGCGCCGAAGTCGAGCAGGATCGGCGTTCCGTCCATGCGCAGGTAGATGTTGGCGGGTTTCACGTCCAGGTGCAGCAGGCGATTGCTGTGCACCTCGCGCAGCCCGTTCATCACCTGCGTGAACACGCGCCGGATGAAGCGCTCCGACAGCACGTCCTTCTGCTCCTTGCTGCGGTTGCGGATGATGTGTTCCTGCAGCGAGCGCCCCGACTCGTAGTGCATCACCATGTACACGGTGTCGTTGGCGCGGAAGAAGTTGACTACGCGGACGATGTTCGGGTGGAAAATCGACGCGAGCGCGCGGCCTTCCTCGAAGAAGCACTTCAGACCGATGCGGTAGGTATTCAGGTTCTCCGGCGCGACGTACGGCGAGAACTCGCCGGGCTTGCGCTGCGCGAGCGCCGCCGGCATGTACTCTTTGATCGCGACCGAGTTGCCCTGCTCGTCGGTGGCGAGATAGACGATCGAGAAACCGCCGCTGGAGATCTTCTTTACAATGCGGTAGCCGCCGACTTCGAGGCCTTCCGGCAACGATGCGTTGTTCTGGGTCGCCATGCCGTTGCGTTTCGTTCGAGCGCGTCCGCGGAAAAACTCCATCCGGATTCTAACGAATCGACCCTGCCGACAACGCGCGGCGAACCGACGAAAAGCACGACAAAAGCGGAAGCACGATGGCGGTCGTCGCGAGCATGACGGGATTCGCGGTCGCGAATCGCGACACTTCAATGGGTGTCGTGACCGTCGACGTGCGATCGGTCAACTCGCGCTTCCTCGACCTGTCGCTGCGCGTCGGCGACGAACTGCGCCCCTTCGAGCCGGCGATCCGCGAAGCCATCGCGCAGCGGCTGGCGCGCGGCAAGGTCGACTTCCGAGTCGGCCTGCAGCGGCACGCGACGGCGCAGGCACCCCGGATCAACGCGACCGCACTGGCGCAGCTCGCGCACCTTGCGCGCGAGGTACGCGCGGCGCTGCCGGAAGTCGCGCCGCTCGCCATCGGCGAAGTGCTCGCGTGGCACGGCGTGGTCGAGTCCGCGGCGGTCGACACCGACGAACTGCGCGCAGCGGTGCTGGCCGCGGTGGGCGAGGCGCTCGACTCGCTGCAGGCGTCGCGCGTGCGTGAAGGTGCGGCGCTCGCGGCCGCGCTGCTCGCGCGCTGCGACGGCATCGACGCGATCGTCGAGCAGCTTCGCCCGCGCGTGCCGGAGCTGCTCGCGGCGATGGAGCGCAGGCTGCTCGAGCGGCTGAACCAGACGCTCGCGCCGGCGCTGGCGGCCAACGCCACGCTGACGCGCGAGGAGATCGCCGATCGCATCCGGCAGGAGGTCACGCTATACGGGCTGCGCGCGGACGTGGACGAGGAGCTGAAGCGCCTGTCGACCCATGTCGCCGAAGTGCGGCGCGTGCTCGCCGCGGGCGGCGCGGTCGGCCGCCGGCTCGACTTTCTGATGCAGGAGCTGAACCGCGAGGCGAACACGCTGGGGTCGAAGGCCTCCGCGATCGAGATGACCAACGCCGCGGTCGAGCTGAAGATTCTGATCGAGCAGATGCGCGAGCAGATCCAGAACCTGGAGTAGCGGCATGGACCAAGCGCAGGGCGGCAACGGGCCGTTCGCCGGCAACATCTTCCTGGTCGTCGCGCCCTCGGGCGCCGGCAAGTCGACGCTGGTCAACGCGTTGCTCGCAAGGGACCCGACGATCCAGCTGTCGGTGTCGTACACGACGCGGCCGCCGCGGCCGGGAGAGGTCGACGGCCGCGAGTACCACTTCGTGTCGGTGGATGACTTCAAGGCGCGCCGCGCGCGCGGCGAGTTTCTCGAAAGCGCCGAAGTGCACGGCAACTACTACGCGACTTCGCGGGTGTGGATCGAGGAGCGCATGCGCGAAGGCCGCGACGTGCTGCTGGAGATCGACTGGCAGGGCGCGCGCCAGGTCAAGGCTGCGTTCGCCAGCGCAGTGGGGATCTTCATCCTGCCACCGTCGATCGACGCGCTGGAAAAGCGCCTGCACAAGCGCGGGCAGGATTCGCCGCAGGTCATCGCGCGCCGGCTGCTCGCAGCCGGCAGCGAGATCGCACACGCGCCGGAATTCGACTACGTGATCATCAACGAGGACTTCGACCGCGCGCTGGCCGATCTGACCGCCATCGTCACCGCCGCGCGATTGCGCTACGCCAGCCAGGCGGCGCGCCATCGCGAGCTGTTCGCCCAGCTCGGCATCCCCGTTTGAGGCCGGGCGGCAGCGCGCATCTGCGCCGCCAAAGGGGGGTAAAATCCTCGCGAGTCAAACGCTTGCATCGGAACACCATGGCCCGGATCACCGTCGAAGACTGTCTGAAGCACATTCCGAACCGCTTTCAGCTGACGCTCGCCGCGGCCTATCGCGCGCGGCAGCTCGCGCAGGGCCACGCGCCGAAGATCGACACCAAGGACAAGCCGGCGGTGGCCGCGCTGCGCGAGATCGCGGCTGGAAAGGTCGGCATCGAGATGCTGCGCAAGGTGCCGACCTAAGCGCTCGTTTGCGATGACGGAACGAGCGCGCTAGCGTAGCGACGCCGCTTGTTCCGTATGGCCACCTCGAACCCACCTTCACCCGACCTGCCGGCGGGCTATACGCCGGGCGGGTTCGCGCGCCGCGCCGCCGAGGCGCTGCGCAAGGCCGGCAAGGCGGTCTGGCGCGCCGACAGCGCGGCGGGCCAAGCCGCCACGCCCGCCGGGGTGGTCAGCTTCGGCCAGCTCACGGACCGGCTCAAGCGCTATCTGTCGTCGGCTGACATCCAGCGCATCAAGGAGGCGTACCGGTTTTCCGACGCGGCGCACCTCGGCCAGTTCCGAAAGAGCGGCGAGCCGTACATCACGCACCCGATCGCGGTGGCCGAGATCCTGACCGAGTGGAAACTCGACGCCGCGGCGATCCAGGCGGCGCTGCTGCACGACGTGCTCGAGGACTCGGGCGTCAGCAAGCAGGAACTCGTCGAGCGCTTCGGCACGACGGTGGCCGAGTTGGTCGACGGCGTGTCCAAGCTCGACCGGCTGCGCTTCGACTCGAACGAGGAAGCGCAGGCCGAGAGCTTCCGCAAGATGCTGCTCGCGATGGCGCGCGACGTCCGCGTCATCCTGATCAAGCTCGCCGACCGGCTGCACAACGTGCGCACGCTCGACGCGATGGATCCCGACAAGCGCCGGCGCATCGCGCGCGAGACGCTCGAGATCTACGCACCGATCGCGCACCGGCTGGGGCTCAACGCGATCTACCGCGAGCTGCAGGAACTGAGCTTCGCGCACATCCATCCGCTGCGCTACCGCGTGCTGCAGAAGGCGGTTCTCGCGGCGCGCGGCAACCGGCGCGAGGTGCTCGGCAAGATCCTCCAGTCGGTGCGCAGGGCGCTGGCCAACGCCAAGCTGCGCGCCGAGGTGTACGGCCGCGAGAAGACGCTGTACGGCATCTACCGCAAGATGGAGGAAAAGCACCTGTCGTTCTCCGAGGTGCTCGACGTCTACGGGTTCCGCATCGTCGTGGGCACGCGCGCCGAGTGCTACCTCGCGCTCGGCGCGCTGCACGCACTGTTCAAGCCGGTGCCGGGACGCTTCAAGGACTACATCGCGATCCCGAAGGTCAACGGCTACCAGTCGCTGCACACGACGCTGATCGGGCCGTACGGCACGCCGGTCGAGTTCCAGATCCGCACCCGGGAGATGCACCACGTCGCCGAGTCGGGCGTGGCCGCGCACTGGCTGTACAAGGACGACGCGACTTCGTTGTCCGAGCTGCAGTCGCGCACCCACCAGTGGCTGCAGTCGCTGCTCGAGATCCAGAGCCAGACGGGCGACTCGACCGAGCTGATGGAGAACATCAAGGTCGATCTCTTCCCCGACAAGGTCTACGTCTTCACGCCGAAGGGCAAGATCGTTTCGCTGCCGCGCGGCGCCACGCCGGTGGACTTCGCGTACAGCATCCACACCGACATCGGCAACAAGTGTGTGGCCGCGCGCGTGAACGGCGAGGTCCAGCCGCTACGCACCGAGCTGCGCAACGGCGACGTCGTCGAGATCGTCACCGGGCCGGTCGCGCGCCCCAATCCGAGCTGGCTCGCGTTCGTCCGTACCGGCAAGGCGCGCGCCGAGATCCGCCACTTCCTGCGCACGATGAAGCGCGAGGAATCGGTCGAGCTGGGCCACCGGCTGCTCGCGCAGGCGGCGCTTCAGCTCGACCTGCCGCTCGAAAGCGTGCCGCCGGCGCGCTGGGAAGCGCTGATCCGCGAGGCGCAGGCCAAGGACCGCGACGAGATCCTCGCCGACATCGGACTGGGACGCCGCCTCGCCGCGGTCGTCGCGCGCCAGCTTCTGCTCGGCACCGACGGCGGCGGCGGCGCGGCGGCGCGGGGTGCGGCGGCGCCGGTGGTGATCCGCGGCACCGAGGGCATGGCCGTGCAGATGGCCAACTGCTGCTGTCCGATCCCGGGCGACGCGATCGTCGGTCATATGCGGCGCGACCAGGGGCTCGCCGTACACCAGGCCGACTGCGCCAACGCGCAACGCGCGCGCCGCGCCGACCCGGAACGCTGGATCGATCTGCAATGGGCCGAGGAAACGAGCGGCATCTTCCCGGTCAACATCGACATCGCCGCGCAGAACCAACGCGGCGTGCTCGGCCGCATCGCCGTGGCGATCGCCGAAGCGGACTCGAACATTCTGAACGTGCACATCGACGACGAAGAGGCCGACGTCGTCGTGATCCACTTCAAGATCCAGGTGCGCGACCGCCAGCATCTCGCCCGCGTCGTTCGCGCGCTGCGGCGGATCAAGCAGGTCTCGCGGCTGCTGCGGGTGCGGTCGGCCGCTCGCTCCGGCGCCGGCGACGAAGCCTAGCGCGCGCTAGCCGTAGCGCACCTCGAGCACGTCGAGCGTCTCGACGCCCGCCGGCGTGCGCAACTGCACGCTGTCGCCCTCGCGCGCCTTCAGCAGCGCCCTGGCGATCGGCGAAATCCAGCTCACGTAGCCGCGCGCCGGATCGACCTCGTCGATGCCGACGATCGTGATCTCGTGCTCTTCGCCGCGCGCGCCGGCGTAACGCACAGTGGCGCCGAAGAAGATCTGATCGGTCGCCTCGCGTGCGGCGGGGTCGACCACCTCGGCGGCGTCGAGCCGTTTGGTCAGGAAACGAATCCTGCGGTCGATCTCGCGCAGCCGCTTCTTGCCGTAGATGTAGTCGCCGTTTTCCGAGCGATCGCCGTTCGATGCCGCCCACGAGACCGTGCGAACGACCTCGGGCCGCTCGACGTTCAGAAGATGCAGCAGCTCTTCCTTCAGGCGACGGTAGCCCGCGGGCGTGATGTAGTTCTTCACGCCGGCGGGAAGCGCGGGCGCCTCGAACTCGTCGTCGTCCGCCTCGACTTCCTTGACGAACGCTTTGCTCATTGAACGCTCGGAGAAACGGGCCCATACGGGCTCGACACACAAGAACCGCAAGCGGCGAAGCGCGACGCCGAAGCGATGTCCACGCCGAACTGCGGCCGGTGCGCTGGCACCGGTGCGCGAATTATAAGGAGGGCTCGGCGGCGTCGAGCGTCGCGGTCCCGTCGCGGGGCCGAGCCAGCTCCCATGCCGCAGCGGTCGGACGGTGGCGTCCGGGCGGTTCGCGTCCAGTCGGTTTCGTCAGCACTGCGCCGCCTGCGGCGTTCGTGCGCAAACCGCGCGGGGACACCCATGCCCACGGCGACGCGTTGCCGGAGAGCCGAGCCCGAATGCAATCCGCGCCGGCGGCCGGAACTGCGGGCCCGGCCCGGAACGTAGGTTCGGGCGGCGCGTATCGCACTCGCCGCAGCCGCCGGATCGCTGCGACAGGTGACGCCCGCGAGCCGAGCGTCACGCGAGCGTCATCGCGCCGCACTACCGTGCGGCTTCATGCAAGCGAGCGCTTGGCAACCCGTTCTGCGCAATACAGATGCCGCCGCAGTCCCGGCGCCGGTCGCCCGCGCACGTCGAGACGCCGCGCCCTGCAACGACAGCACCCGGCACCACCGGGCGATTTTCATCTCGGACACGCATCTGGGCACGCGCGGCTGCAAGGCGCAGCACTTGCTCGACTTCCTGCGTCATCACGAGTCGGACGACCTGTACTTGGTCGGCGACGTGATCGACGGCTGGGCGCTGCGCAGTGGCTTCTACTGGCCGCAGTCGCACAACGATGTCGTGCAGAAGGTGCTGCGCCGCGCGCGCAAAGGCGCGCGGGTCGTCTATATCCCGGGCAATCACGACGAGTTCGCGCGCCAGTTCGTCGGACTGGACTTCGGCGGCATCGAGATTCGCGCCGAAGCCGAGCACCGGCTGCTCGACGGCCGCCGGCTGTGGATCGTGCACGGCGACTTCGCCGACGGCGTGATCCAGCACGCCCGCTGGCTGGCGTACGTGGGCGATGCGCTGTACGACCTTGCGCTATGGCTCAACCGCCATGTCAACGCGGTGCGCGCGCGCCTGGGAATGCCGTACTGGTCGCTGTCGCAGTACTTGAAGCACAAGGTCAAGAATGCGGTGAGCTTCATCTGCGACTTCGAGCAGGTCCTGGCGCGCGAGGCCCGCCGACGCGGGTACGACGGTGTCGTCTGCGGGCACATCCACCGAGCCGAGATCCGCGAGGTTGACGGGCTGCTCTACTGCAATGACGGCGACTGGGTGGAAAGCCTGACCGCGCTGGTCGAGTCGCGTGACGGCGAATTGCGCATCGTTCACTGGCCGATCGTGCTCAAGCCGGGCGAGGCCGTGCCGCGCTGGGACGAGTCCGAACCGGCGGCCGAGCACGCGCCGGCCGAGGCGCAGCGAGTCGCGTGAAGGTCATCATCGTCACGGACGCATGGCCGCCACAGGTCAACGGCGTCGTGCGCACCCTGCAAGCAACACGCGATGAGCTCGAGCGCTGCGGTCATGCGGTGGCCGTGATCGCGCCGCAATCGTTCATCACCGTGCCCTGCCCCGGCTACCCGGAGATCCGGCTGTCGGTGGCACCGTACCGCCGGCTCGCTCGGATGTTGAAGGCCGAACTCGTCCACGACGGCGAGATCGCCTTGCACATCGCGACCGAGGGCCCGCTCGGTCGGGCCGCCCGGCGCTTCTTCCTGCGCAGTCACATTCCGTTCACCACCGCTTATCACACCCGGTATCCGCAGTATCTGCGTGCGATGTTCGGCGTCCCGGAGCGCTGGACATACGCGGCGCTGCGGCGGTTTCACTCGGCCTCCGAGATCGTGATGGCCCCCACGGCGAGTGTCGAGGACGAACTGCGCGGCATCGGCATCGAGCGCGTCGGCGTGTGGACACGCGGCGTCGACACCGAGCTGTTCCGTCCGACCGAACCGATGCCGCTGGACGTACCGAAGCCGATCTTTGCCTATGTCGGCCGCGTGTCGGTAGAAAAGAACATCGAGGCATTCCTGGAACTCGATCTGCCCGGAACCAAGGTCATCGCCGGCGGCGGCCCGGCCCTCGAGCGGCTGCGCCGGCGGCACGACGATGCGCTGTTCCTGGGCATGCTCGACAGTGCGCCACTCGCGCGCCTGTACAGCGCCGCGGACGTCTTCGTCTTCCCGAGCCGTACCGACACCTTCGGCCTGGTGCTGCTCGAGGCGCTGGCATGCGGTCTGCCGGTGGCCGCGTACCCCGTGCCGGGACCGCAGGACGTCCTCGGCGGCAGCGATGTGGCCGTGCTCGACGAGGATCTTCGCCATGCCGCGCTCGCGGCGCTGCGCATCGATCGCGCGCGCTGCCGCGAGTTCGCCTTGCAGCGATCGTGGCAGCACTCGACGCGCCAGTTCGCTTCGCTGCTGCGCCCGACGCTGATGCGGCATCGCGCCGAGCGCGCGCTCGAAGCCGACTCTGCGCACCTGCGCTCCTGAACGGACGTCAGCCAGGAGTCGGTGCCCGCGGCCGAGATCCGACAACGGCGGGCTTCCGAGCCGTTGGAAGCGCGCGTCGCGCCGGCCGATCGCCGAAGAGCGCTGTCACCGCGGAGTCACCGCGATTTCACGCACGGGCAACGCTTTGCCCCTACCTTGCGAGGCGTCAATCAAAACCGACGGGCTCTGATGGAACTTTCGCTCAAATCTCACACGGTTGCCGGCTCCACGCCAGCGCGCGCCGCCGAGCCGCGCCTCATGCTGTCGATGGCGCGTACCGCGGCCGACATCGAAGATGCCCAGCGGCTTCGGTTCAAGGTGTTCGTCGAGGAGATGGGCGCCGCCGCCGGCGGGTGCGACGCCGGGCTGGACAGCGACGAGTTCGATGCCTGGTGCGACCACCTGATCGTGCGCGATGCGGACACGCTGCGGGCAGTCGGCACGTATCGCATTCTTCCGCCCGACCGGGAGCGAGCGCTGGGCCGGCTCTACGCCGACGGCGAGTTCGATCTGTCGCGGCTGGCTCATCTGCGGCCGGAGGCGATCGAGATCGGCCGATCATGCGTACATCGCGAGCACCGCAACGGCGGTGTGATCATGCTGCTGTGGGCCGGTCTGGCGCGGTACATGAAGACTCGCGGTTACCGGCACCTCATCGGCTGCGCGAGTGCTTCGCTCGCCGACGGCGGGCACCAAGCAGCGCGGCTGCGCGACGAGCTGCAGCCATACCTCAGCGCGCCCGATCTGCGCGTGTCCCCGCACGTGGCGTTTCCGTATGCCCGTCTGACGCGTGCGGCCACGTGCACGATCCCGCCGCTCATCAAGGGCTACTTGCGTCTGGGCGCCCGCGTCTGCGGCGAACCGGCGTGGGATCCCGACTTCAACACGGCGGACTTTCTGATGTGGCTGTCGCTGGACCAGCTCCATCCGCGCTACGCGCGGCACTTCGATTTGCTGGCGACGCAAGCGACGGCCGACGCGAATTGAACGCGCGAACGTCCGCCGCGGGCGCCGTACGTAGAGCGAGCGCGTGGCGGCAAGGGCGGTGCGGATGATGGAAGAGCATCGGCGCGCTGCCGTCGACTCGCCGTGCCGATGCCGGTCAACGGGCGCGCCGAACGTCCGCGGCGTGAGCGATGGGGTGGCCGATGGGAATCGACCGGCAACGCCCCGTCCCTCAAGGAAAACCGCGCTTGCCACACGAGATCGTGTAGCAGATTGTGTAACAGGTCCGCGACGTTGCGCAACACGCGCTGACGCGGGTCGTGATGTGACCTTGGACTGGGTCGTAGTCCTTCTGCATCAGAGCCGCGGATCTCGCGGGTCGGTAAAGTCCATGACCGCCCCGCGCGTTCGCGTCTTGCTCCCTTCTTCGTCAGGGCTGCGGTTCTCGCGCGCGCAGGACAAAGTAAGACTGCGCAACTTTGTCCACCTTGATCGCTTCTTTGTCAGGGCTGTGACCTCGCCCGCGTTTTCCGGATCCTATCGCTGAGATCATCACGCGGCCTGCCCTTCACTGGCCGGCAAGCCACGCCTGCTTGAACTGAATCGGGCTGACATAGACATAGCCGAGCGACGATCTCGTCCATGTCGGCTCGCCGGAACTCGAACCGGCGCCCGTGCAGCCTGCCGACCTTCAGCGAGCCCAACAGGCTCTCGGTCGGCGCATCGTCCCAACCGTTGCCCTTGCAGCTCATCGAGCTGCGCATGCTGTACTCGGTCAGTGCCCGCCCAAAGCCATCGCTGCAGTACTAGCAGTCGCGACATCCCTGTGGAAGATCACGCCGGACGCGGGTCTGCGCCGGAACCAGGCTATGCGCACCGGGCAAATGACCAGTTCGCACCGCATGTACGGCTTCATCGGCCCGTCCACCACCTGGCGGCTGAACAGGCCCATGACATGGCCAGCCACTGAACCGGTACCCGTTTGATGGACGCCACGAACCGCTGCAAGCGTTATCCACCGGCGGCGCGGCGCTTGCGACGCGAGCGCCGACGGTGGGTAGCCCGTGTTCGACGCTCGACGGCGGCATACGGGCGTTGTCGTGATGCAGGCGCTCGAACTGCGTCGGCGAGCGGTACCCCAGCGCCGAGTGCCGCCGGCGCGGGTTGTACCAGCCCTCGATGTAGGTGAACAACGCCGTGCGCGCCTGGCGCCTGGCGCCTTGCTCTTGAAGCTGCGCCGGGCGAGCAGCTGCGCGCCGCGCTCGTGGCGGCCGACGCCTTCGTCTTCGAAGGCGAGGCGATCGACCCGACCGGCGCCTGGCCCGCGGAGCCCTCGTTCCTCGCGCTCGGCATCGCGCTCGCCACCGCGCGCGAGCTGGGCGTGCGCTTCGCGCAGAACGCGCTGCTGTTCGCGGACGACGATGCGGTGCCGCGGTTGGTGTGGTTGCCGCGCCCGCCGGCGCGCTGATGCAGCGCGTGTCTGGTTCAGGCGCGCCGCGCGCACGGGGGCCTTACTCCGTCTCGAACCCGTGGCTCGTGAACTTCAGCGTCCGGCTGTTCTCCGTCACGGTGCGCACCACGTGATCGGGCGCGCCGGCCGGGATCTCGGCGTCGATCTCCAGCGTCACGCGGACCCGTG
>JBFMFC010000008.1:83509-91991 GCA_040752195.1 Pseudomonadota bacterium
TACTCCGTCTCGAACCCGTGGCTCGTGAACTTCAGCGTCCGGCTGTTCTCCGTCACGGTGCGCACCACGTGATCGGGCGCGCCGGCCGGGATCTCGGCGTCGATCTCCAGCGTCACGCGGACCCGTGCGCCGGGAAGCGCATGCAGATGCGCGATGACTTCCTCGGCGATGCGCCCCGCATCGCGGCCGACGCGCGCGGCGTCGAGGTCCACCGTGCCGTGAAAGCGCCGGGGCTTCGCGGGCTCCTCGCGCTCCCCATCGGCACCGACGCCCGCCACTACGCCGCGTTCCGTGCGGCCGTTCGTCTCTTGAGCGGGACCGCGTCCTGACGTCCCGGTCGTTGATACCGACTCGGCATCCAACTGGCGCCGTGCCACTTCCGGCTTGACGAGCAGTCCCGGCGCGTCGTCGCCGATCGCAAGTCCTGCTCCGGCGCGCAGGGCGCGATATCGGCCCGCCGCTTCGTCGAAGCTTTCGGCGTAGGCGAAAGAATCGTTCTCCCAGGTCAGCAGCGCCACGCCCTCGCGCACCGCCTGCATCAGCACGTCCGGGCCCGCCAGGCGCGGCAGGTAGGGATACTTCGCGAAGTCCTCGACGAGCTGCCGGATCGGCACGTGATCGCCCCGCCACAGCGGCACGCGGTCCAGCTCCATCCGCAGTCGGGTCGGCCCAAAGTTCGCGATCAGCAGCTCCTCGTTCCTCAGCTTCTTCGATGCGCGCAGCGCCAGCGCATCCGTGCCCGACAGCCGGATTGCCTGCCATTCGATCGGTGAGACCGGATCCTTCTGCGTCGGCACCAGCAGCCATTGGTACGCCTCGGGCAGTCGAGCCGTCACCGCGCCATCGGCCGCCTGCTTCTGCGTTTCGGCCTGCTTGGCCTGATGCGGGTCGAGATTCAACGCCTCCTTTTCGGCAAGGATCGACTGCCACGCGAGGTACTTGCGGATCGCCTCGTCCAGATCCTGCCAGCGCGTCCGGTCCACCGCGAGAAAGACGAGCGTGTTTCGATACAGCCGCGGCGCGTTGCCGCGCGTCTCGAGAATCGACTTCGCCGCGAGCTCCGCCGCGTTGCCCGGCTCCTTGCTGTACGGATGCTCGACGCCGAGCACGACGAGGCGCGCGTCCAGGTCGTCCGGAATGTCGGCGCCCGAGCGCGGCAATGGATGGACGCGGCCGAACTCCCCGGTCTTCTTCAGATCGGCGCGCAAGCGGCTTTCCAGCTCGTGCGCAACCTTGTCCGGGTCGCGCTTCAGTTGCTCGGCGCGGTCCTCGGCGAGCTTGGTGACGGTCGGCTGCGTCGAGTACCAGTAGCGCGGGCCGTCCGCGTACAGATACGTTGCCGCCGCTGCCAACCGCCGCAGCGCGTCGCCGAACACGGCCGGGCTTTCGCCGGGCATCACGCAGCCGAGCTTGACGCGCCGGTCTTCCAGTCCGCGATGCGCCGCCTGCACAAGCGGCGCGGAACCCAGGTAGATCGTGCGCGCCACGCGCCGCGTGGCGGCGAGTTTGCCGAGGTTCGGCACCTCGCGGTCGATGGCGAGTGGCAGCGCGTTCGGGCCGTCGACGTCCTTCTCGATCACCGGCACCCAGTTGTCCGACAGATACCGCGTCAGCTCGAACTGCACGCGCGCGTCGTCGATCGGGATCGTCGACGGCAGGATGAGCGGATTGCGGTCGCCCTTTTCCCACAGGCTGTGGATCACCGCCGCCATCAGCCGCAGCACGCCGCGCGTGCGCTGGAACTTCACCAGCGTCGACCAGTCGGTGTACAGCCGATCGAAGATCTCCGGATGGATCGGGTACGCGGCCTTGATGCGCTGCTCGTAGTCGGGGTCGCGGCACTCGGGCGGAAACTCCTGGTGCTGCGTGCGGTACAGCTCGTAGAAAGCTCGCGCGACTACGTCGCGGTCCTTGAACTGATCGGGCTGCACCAGCGGCTCGAACAGACGCCGCCGCACGATCTCGAAACCCTCCTCCGCGCTCGCCGGCCGCCAGGACGACTCCACCCGCCCGACCACGTTGCGCAGCCGATCCAGCGCCTCGCGCCCGCGCACGCCGCCGACCTCGACATCGTCCGCCTGCGTGTGCGGCGAGCCCGCGGTGTCCGAGGCCGGCAACGAGATCACCAGCAGGCAGTTCTTCGCGAGCTTCGCGGACTCGGTCAGCACCTGCGCGAAGGTGAACTGCGTCTCGAAGCTGCCGGCCGGCAGATCGGCCGCGTCATGCAACTGCCGCGCGTAGGCCACCCACTCGTCGATCAGGACGAGGCACGGCGCGTATTCGTTGAACAGTTCCCGCAGCACGTCCCCGGGACTGGTCGCCCGCTCGTCGTCCTTGGCGATCCGCGCATACGCCTTCTTGCCGCCGAGCTGCCAGGCAAGTTCGCCCCACAGCGTCCGCACCTCCGTGCCGTCGGGCTTCCTGACCGGATTGCCCGGCGAGATCTTGTTGCCCACCAGCACCACGCGCTTCGCCTTGGGTAGTTGCTTGACGCCGGCCTCGGCGAGCACCGCATCCACGCCGGCGAGTTCGCCCGGCGCGCTGCCACCGAACAGGTGATACAGCGCGAGCATCGAGTGCGTCTTGCCGCCGCCGAAGTTGGTCTGCAACTGCACGACCGGGTCGCCGTCGCTGCCGGAAAGCCGCTGCACCGCGTTCACCAGCAGGCGCTTCAGACTCTCGGTGAGGAACGTGCGGCGGAAAAACTCGCCCGGCTGCTTGTATTCGTCCGTGCCCTGGCCGAGGTGCACCTGCCACAGATCGGCGGCGAACTCGGCCTGCTGGTAGCGGCCGCTGGCAACGTCCTTGTGCGGCGTGACGATCTCGCGCCACGGTTTGAGCGCTGCGGCAGCCTGGCTTTCGATCGCGGTGCCCGCCGTCTTGCGCCGCTCGCCGCGCGCCTGTTCGTCGAAGCGCACGCGCAGCAGTTCCGTCTTCATCTGCTCGAGCGCGTCCGCCTGCGGCGCGGAGACCGCCAGCAGCAGCCGATGCGCCGAATCGAGCGCGCGATAGGCGTCGTCGCCGGAAAACGCCTCCTGATGCGCCCAGCGGTTGCGCACGTCGCGCAGCTCCTGCACCAGCGAGCGCTCCGCGCGGCCCAGCGTGCGGCCGAACGCGTCGTTCCACGTCTCCCACATCAGCTTCAGTAGGCCCGCGACGTCCCACTGCGCGACGGGCTTCTTGCCGAGGAGCGGATCGTCGGCGAAGCGCTGCACGGCGTCCAGGCGGACCGTCCCCGCCTTCGCGGCCGCCTGCACCTCGCGCTCGACGAAGGGCGCGAGCCCCGCGCGCACCAGCTCCATCGCCTTGCCGACGCGTTCCTGATTGGTGATCGCCATCGTCCGTCCTTACTCCATTGCTTCAAGCGTCCGGCATGAGCTCGGGGCACAGAAACGAGATCTTCACCCCATGCTCCGCGAGCACCTCTCTTGCGAGCCACCAATCGGTGTCCGATGCATTAAGAATCGGGGGCGCATCGCCCGCGGCCAAGGCCACCGCGACGAACTTGCGGTCGCTGCGGTCGAAGCCCTGCAACCGTTTGTCGGCAGGAAACTCCTCGAACCCGCACTTCGTATGCGGGTTGATCTGCACCCGACGGCAGTGACGCGGGTCGGCTTGCCGGCTCCAGAGCCACTTGAAGAACGCATCGCCCAACCCGGGCTGACCCGAGAACGAGCAGTGCCTGCGGTACTCGTCCAGGATGCATTGGCGGTCATCGATAACCACCGGTTCGCGCCGCGCTCGCTCCAGTGCATCGATGCAGGCCCCGACGCAACGCTCTTGCGCGGGCACATGGCGGCCGTTGGCCACCACCAGCACGTTCGTATCCAGAACGACACTCACTTGGCCGAGGCGGCGCGGCGCCGCAAGATGGCCTTCTGGGTCTCGGCAATCTCGCCGAAGTCATCACCAAAGAATCCCTCCGGCCAGTTCTCTATGTTCCCGTACAGGTCCACCTTCAACTCGGTCAGCTGCGAAACACCGGTTTCGATTGAGCAGAAGTAAAGCGCCGTGTCCTCCGGTGGCAACTTCTCTTCGGCGATGCGGCGCTGAAGCCGCCGCAGCAGGTGCTCGCTGTGGCTCTCGACGACGATCTGCACGTTGCGGGACCTCACCGCTTCGATCAACACGTCCGCCAGCCCCGCCTGCACGCCCGGGTGCAGGTGGATCTCCGGCTGCTCCAGCAGCACGGTCGAGCCCTCGGGCGCGTAGTAGCACAGCGCGATCACGGGCAGGATCTGCGACACACCAAAGCCCACATCGGTCAACAGCACCTCCTGCGCACCGGGTTGCCGCCGCACCCACACCTGGAAGAGCTTGCCGCCGCTGACGATCGGCCGCACCTCGAAGCTGTCGATCAGGCCGAGGTCTTTCAGCCACATCGCCACGACTTCGTCGAGCGCCTTGCGCCTCTTGCCCTTGCCGAAGGAGTAGAGCACGCCTTGGTCGCGCGACGCGAGCAGGGCCTCGACCACACGCTCGCCGCGACGCCCGACATCGGAGGGTTGCGATCCGCCCCAGGCGTACTCGCGCTTCGGGTACTCACGCAGCGGCCCCAGGTAGTAAAGGCCTGCAGCGAGCCTTTCGAAAGCGAGCTCGAAGTCCGACAGGAAGGCTGCGTTCTGGAAATACGCGCGCACCTGGTCCGGGAAACCGTAGCACTTGGCCGGCTGCGGCAGGTTCCACGCGCGGCCTTTCACGCGCTTGAAGGCAAAGCGCGCGTGGGTGCTGAAGAGCTCGTACTCGCCGGGATGGTCCACGACCGGGCGCATCCCGAATTCCGCACCTGCGAGCCGATAGGCCATGTTGGCCACGGTCATTCGGCCGCTGGCCGAGGAGCCGTTCTTTTCCCAACGCACGGCAGCGGCGTATTCGATGGCATCGCTCTCGAGTGGTGCCAATCGGCGCGCTCCGGGATCGACGATGCGCATGGCTTCGCGCAGCCGCCACTTGAGCCGCCACTGCAAGGGGTTACTGACATCGTGCTGATGCACCACGTCGCGGAACGTGCCAAGTTCGACGAGGCTGCGTGCGTCGCCGAGATCGAGCACGAGATTTCGGTCGGGCGAGTCGGCCGTCTGCTTGAGCATCAGCAGGAACTGCATCAAGCTCGTCTTGCCCGAGCTGTTGGTGCCGAAGAGCCCGGTTAGCGGCGCCAGCCGCATCGGACCGACGTGCCGCCAGGACTTGAAGTGGTCGAGCTGCAGCGACTCGATCATGGGTGCGCTCCTATCGCATCACCAGACGTGCGGCTCACGCATCGCCTCCAAACAGGCCGCCCTGTTCCGGCGAGCCGGGCTGCGAAACGTTCTGCGCCAGCCGCGCGATCTCGGGCCAGCTTTGCACCAGCGCGTTGTACGACAGCGCCTCGGCGGCGCGTTTCTTGCGCTCGCACAGCGTGTAGAGCCGGTAGGCGAGTTCGCGGGCGATCTCGGCCTGACTGCCGAGTCTGGCGACGAGCGCGGCCGCGGCGCTCTCGCCGCCGGCATCGAGCGCGCGCACGAGTTGATGCACGGTTTCCCAGGCGGTCAGGCGAACGTCTTCGGCGGGATCCCAGTCGGCGGGCAGCTCCTCGGGTTTGAGCAGCCGCACCTTGCCGCGCTTCGACGCGACGATGCCGGCCTCGACCATGCCGGCCACACTCGTGTTCTTGGCCTTCGACAGCGTCTCGGCCACACCGTACTCGCCCTCGGCGAAGCCGTGCTGCTCGAACCACGCCAGCGCCCAGCGGGTGTCGGCGTCGAAGTCGCCCTCCTGCTCGGCGAGCGCCTCGTCGAGCACTTGATTGAAGAGCGCGAGCGCCTCGCGCACGGGCACGCGGTTGCCCTCGGCGTCGAGCACCTTGGCGTAGCGCGTATAGACCGCCATGCCCGGGCCGATGGCGGCCTGTGCGAGGTCCACGGGGGCGATGTTGCCGCGCTGCAGGTGGGCGAGTGCCTGCGGGAGCTCTGCCTTGAGCGCGGTGACGAACTCGCGGCGCGTGGCGGTGCGGGCAGCGGCTTCGCGCGGGCGGCAGACGAGGACGATGCTGGAAGCGAGGGCGTTGGTGCCTTGACCGATCATGCGGCTGTCGTTTTCTGTTCGCATCGGCCAAGTGCCGCTGATGGCGAAACCAGCGCGGATCACGGCGTCGAGGAAGGTCTCCCACCCCGTGCTCGACGTGCCTTCGGCGCTCTCGGTCTCCGACTGCTTGAAGGCGTAGTAGATGGTGACCGGGAAGGCCGGATGGGCCTGCTCGGCGAGGCGGTGCATCGCCCGTGTCATGCCGTCGAGGAAGAAGGTCTCGGCCTTCTCCTTGCTGCCGTGGCGGTACGGCGTGGCCACCAGCTCCTCGGCTTTGGGCACCGCGAGAGTCGCGAACAGATCGGGGAAGACGGGGCGCAGCGAGCGGCGCAGCCAGACATAGAAGAAGTCCGACAGGTCGGCGTAGCCGATGTTGTCGTAGTAGGGCGGGTCGGTGGAGACGACCTTCGCATTGGACACTTCTTGTCGGCCCGCGTCGGCCTGAATCGCGTACCCGACAGCCTTCGCTGGAACAAACTCGAAAGTCTTCGCAAACGCCTTTGCGATACCTTCGACGAAGACAACCCACGCACCGGAGCTGTCTCCGAGCGGGTTGCCTTCCGCGTAGTCCCAGATCATCGGGATCGCCTGTCGCCCGAACAGGTGTCGCGGGCACTGCGCTATGGGCTCCCAACCGCACAAGCTGTTGCCCAGGTCTGCCTGCTTGCTCAATGCAAACGCCAAATACACCCCCACCGCCTCGGCGTACGCCGTCGCGCCGGTGCCGCCGTCGCGCAGGGGCTTGCCGTCGTCGGGCAGGCCGGCGGCGAGGGCGTCGCGCCGCACCCGCTCGCGCGCTTCCTGCACGAGATCGGAGAACGTCGTGAGCGCCACGAGCTGGCGGGGGGTGAAGAGGTCAGCAAACGTCATCAGCCCGTAGTTCGGCGTCTTGAAGTCGCGCGGGTTTGCGGGCAGCGCGACGTCAGGCTTCCACTCCGGCTTGGCCTTGAGCGCCGCCGCTTCGTGTTCCGGCGTCGGCGCGAGATAGAGGCGCCCACGATCACCCTCGGCGACGATCGCCATCAGCCTCGCGCTCATGCGTCCGGCCTGGCCCTCCGTACGGATGTAGTCGTAGGTGATTGGTGTCGCCGACATCACGCAATTGAAGGCCGCGCGCTTGCCAGCCGAGGTGCCGTTCTTCGCCGCCTCCGCATCCCTGGGCTTCCCCATCTTCACCGTGAAGCGGTAGCCGCCGTCCTCGATCACCGGCTCGACATAGGCCTCCTTGCCCGCCTTGGATGACAGCCAGAACTTCGGGGCGAGCGGGACGTCCACGTTCGCGAACGCCGGGTTCGGGCTCTTCACAGTCCGAACCCAGAGCCAGGCGATCACGGTGAGCTTCTTGCCGACGTAGGGCTTGAGGTCCGGCCGGCGCTTGGCCATCTCCGGCGTGACCGCGACCTTCGGATACAGGTGGCCGATGCGGCGCTCCGCTTCGTCGCGCATCCACTGGCCGTAGTAGCGCACGTCCTCCGCGAGGCCCTGCGCGCCCTTCCACTCACGGGCGACGAGCGACTTCTCCTTGCGCGACTCGGGGTTCACCGGCGGCCTGCCGGCAAACTTGGGCGGAATCTCGATCATCGCCTTGTTGATCAGCACCGCCACCGGGTTCAGATCGCTCGCGTACGCCTCGAGCCCGAGCCGCTGCGCCTCGAGCGGCAGCGCCCCACCCCCGGCAAAAGGGTCGTGGAAGGCGGGCAGCCTGTTGCGGTCGAACAATTCTTTCGCGCGCGGATGGTCCGTGTGCTCGGCGCAGGCGCGCCGCCAGCTCGCCCAGATCTCGTCGCGCGCGGCAGCGAGCACCGCTTCGTTGGTGGTGTTCTCCCACTGCACCAGGTCTTCGATGATCTTGAACAGCCGCTTGCGCTCTTTCTCCTGCGCCTTCTCGGTGGGGAAGAGGTCGGGATGAGCCGAGGGATCGTCCACCATCTGCGAAAAGATCACCGCACGCGCCGTCGCGGTCGGCTTCCGTGACCACCACAGGTGCAGCGTGCTCGGATGCCCGTGGCGAATGGACTTCTCCCGCGCACTGGCCTTGTTGATTGCCTCGAGCGGCAGGGCGACTTCGATGAGCTTCTTCTTCATTCGTCTGCCTCGCGCGCGGGCGTGGCACGGCCTGCCACCTCGACGATGCGATCGAGCTTCTCGCGAACCTCGGGATCGATGTCCTGCGCGCGCACGAACGGTGCGAGCGTGTGGTAGTCGGTCTTGGCCATGAGATTCGGCAGCTCGAGTTTTTCAAAGAACCTGCGAAACAGCGGGTCGAGGAAGTCGTCGCTCGCCTTCAGATCCGGGCTGGACGGCTCGGGCTTGCCGAGGGCCGCGAGTGCACGGGCGATCTCGTCGATGGCCTCCACCATGGTCTGGCGCCATGCCGATGCGAAGATTTCACCCTGCTGTCGCGCACCCATGGCCTGGG
>JBFMFC010000009.1:0-90201 GCA_040752195.1 Pseudomonadota bacterium
CTTGCTCGCCTGCGCCTTGGCTTTGGCGCCGATGTACAAGTCGTCCTCGGTCTGCGTGCCCGGCCCGCGGGCCGAGGGCTTGGCGGCCCGCGCCGCCGAGGCGTCCGGCTTGGTCTTGGCGGTGTCGGCCGCCTCTGCCGTGCCGGCCAGAGCAAACAGCATGGCGAACGCAAATGCGGTCAGTCGCGTCATCGTTCTCCCCCCTTTCAATGGATCCCGCTGCGAGCAGCGGCTAGGTCACGAACCCAGTCGAAGTTGCGATAGGCGCTTTGTAGAGGCTGCCCCGTCACACGGGCGTTACGCACCATGGCAGTCAACCGGCACAAGGAGGGGACGCACATGCGGCGCGCCAGCGCTCCCGGCGCCCGCGGGCGACTACTTCAGCCGTGTCGCCAGCGTCAACAGTTCGCGATTGACCGGATTGCGGTTCAGGAAGCTGTCGCGGAATTCGGCGGGTACGTGCTCGCGCGCGATGCGATTGACCCAATCGACCGCCTCGCGCACGGCGTGCTCGGCCGCGCTGCGGCACCCGCACGCGTGCAACACCCGCACCGTCGCGAGCCAGCGTTCGCCGGCATACAGATCGTTTGGCTCGATCTCGGCGGACACGCCGCAGATCTGCTTTAGCGTTTGCCGTGCCGTGTCCAGATCCCCCGCCGCGGAAGCGAAGAGCGCGATGCGGATGCGCGCCGCAAGTGCACTGCCTTCGTGGCCTAGCCGCTCGGCGCGTCCGAGGACTGCACGTGCAGCCTCGATCGCGTGCTCAAGCGGCTGTGCCAACGCCATGTCGAGCGTGATCATGGCCGACAGCACCGCGTAGCCGCCGGCAGGTGCATGGCTCGCTGCCGCTTGCCAGTGGCGCCCGGCCTCGTCTCGACGGTCGTTCGACCAAGCGCATCGGCCCAACATCTGCTCGCGCCGCGCCCGCAGCCACGGCGGCAGGTCATGGAGGCTCTCGATGGCTTTCAATTCGCGCTGGGCGCGCGCGTACTGACCAAGTTGCAACCACAGGCCGGCGCGATGCACGTGCGTGGTGGCGACACCCGGCGCGTTATGGGCAAGGTCGGCCAACGTGGCCTCGAATGCCGCATGCGCCTGCCGGTATCGACGCAGCGCAAGCGCCGCAACCCCTTCCAACAGGTTCAAGTTCGAAGAACTGCCCCTAAGAGCGTCGTAGGCTGCACCGATGCGACGTGCCTCAGCGATTGCCTCCGACGCCGCCGTGGGCTTGCCGACGTCGAGCAAACTGATGGCCAAATTCGCAAAGCCCACAACCGCCTCGCTGAAACGACGCGCGCTGAGCGCCGCTTCGATCGCCCGCCGATGCATGGCTTGCGCCTCGGGCTGGTGGTCGATGTTGTCCAGACACATCCCGAGGTTGCCGAGCATGTTAATGCGCGTGTCGTCGCTGCCGTGCTCCAACGTCCATGGAAGCAGCGGGCGCAGAATGCGCACGGCTCGCTCGGCATCGCCACTCAAGCTGGCGGCGGCCGCGGCGTCGGAAAGAGACGAGACGGCGAGTTCTTCGTCGCCGGCGCGACGCGCCTCGTCAGCCGCGCGCTGAGAGGCCGCGAGGGCCTCGGCCAGCCGCCCGCGGTGCAGCAGCACATGGCCGCGCAATGACAAGGCGCGCGCCCGCTGCTGCGGCGTCGAGGCGTGCGCCTCCATGCGGTGGACCAACGCTTCGTCGAGGCGCTCGCGATCTTGCATGACCCAGGTATCGGCGAGCTGGTGCAGCGCCTCGAAGGCCTGGTCGTGATCGCCGATACTTTCGGCCACCGCCACGGCCTGCTCATAGAGCTTCGCCGCTTCGGTCAGGCGTAGCGTTTGCTCGCGTGCCGATGCGGCCGCCCGCAGCAGCGCCTGCAAGGCTTCGCGCGCACGACCGGCGGCCAACCAGTGCTCCGCCAGACGCGCAGCGGGCGCGCCGCGGTCGGCCAGCAGACGGGCGACTTCGCCGTGCAGCTCGCGCGCCACCGGTGGCGGCACCGACGCCCGCGCCGCCTCCGCGATCAGGTCGTGCGCGAACGCGCCTCCACGAAACACCTGCGCGTGTTCGAGTTCGGCCCAGGCATCGGCCAGATCGATCGGCCGTACCCCAAGCACGTGCGCGGCCAGCTCCACGGAGAAATCCTGCCCGGCGATCGCCGCGCAGCGGGCCAGGCGAATCGCCTCCGGCGACAGCCGCCCGATGCGGCGTTCGATCAGCGCGCCGACGCTGGAAGGCGCCGGCAGGCGCGCCTCGGGGACCGCGCCCTGCGTAAGCCAGGACTTCAGCGTCTCCAGCAGGAACAACGGGTTGCCGCCCGTCTGCCGCAGCAATTGCGGCGTAACGCGTTCAGCGTCGATGCCGGGCAGCGCCAGCGATTCGACCAGTTCCGCGATGGCCGCTTCCGTCAGCGGGGCGAGTTCGATGGTGGTTGCGCGCTCGCACACCCGCTCGAGCAACGACCTTGCCGCGGACCCCAACTCCGCCGGCCGCGCGGCGAACACCCAGCGCAACTCGACCGCGCCGAGCAGGTACTGCATCAGCTCGACGCTGGCGTCGTCGGCATAGTGCAGGTCGTCGACGACCACGCCATGCAAGGTCTCGCGCTGCGCCGCCAGGGCCGCGGCCACCGCGTTGTAGAAGCGCGCCCGCTCAGCATCCGAGCGGATCGGCTCGGCCTCGCCGAGCTCCGGCAACAAGCGCGCCAGCTCCTTGCGCACGCTCGCTTCGAGCGCCGCGAGGCGTTCGCGCGCGACCTGCCGCAGCAAACGGGCAATCACCGCGTACACGACGCGCTCGTCGCCGGGGCGCGCGCCCACCAGCGGCACGGGCTGGCGCACGTGGGCGAGGTCAGTGACGAGCCGCGTCTTGCCCATGCCGGCCTCGCCGAGCACGACGGCGGGTTGCCCCTGCTCCCAGGCGCTTTGCAGCGCCTCCCATTCGGCGTCGCGGCCGACCAACCGCGGCGGACGCAACACCGCGAGCGGCACGGCACGCGCGGTCGGCAGCCGCGCAGGCGCCTCAGAGGCGAGCAGCGCGCGCAACGCCTCGGTCTCCGGCGAGGGCCGCGTCTTCAATTCGCGCTTCAGGATGTCGCGGCACCGTTCGTAGGCGGCGAGCGCAGCCGCCGTGTCGCCGCGCAGGTAGTGCAACTTGATCACGCGGCGATGCGCATGCTCGGACAGCGGCTCGAGCGTCACCAACGCATGGGCATGCTCGAGCGCGGCCGCCAAGTCACCCTCGGCTTCGGCCTGCGTGCACGCGGCATCGAGCCAATCGCCGCGCGCGCGACGGCGCTTCTCACGGCTCGCTTCCAGCCATTCGGCCAGCGCACCGGCCTGAGACAGATCGAGCCCCAACAGCAGCTCGGCGGAGTCGTGCAGATCGTGGGCAACGCCGTCGGCGAGCCGCGCCACCGGATTTCCAGTCACCAGTTCGACGCGCGTGGTGCGCTTCAGCCGCAGCAGCCGCTGACGCAGATTGCCGCGGGCACGCTCCTCGTCGACGTCGGGCCACAGCAGCGCGGCCAGCCGGCCGCGCGGCGTCGGGCCCTCGAGCGCCAAATACGCGAGCAGCAGCGCGTCCTTGGGCTCGAGGTCGACCGGTTCGCCCCCGAGGATCAGAACCTGCCCGGCCGCACGCAGCAGCAGCCGGGACGAAGCGGCGGTCTCATGGGTCCGGGTGGCTGCGCTGCCAGGCGTGGTCATGACGAGTCGCATTCTGCGTGATCCGGTCGTGTGCGTGTCAGCCGCGACTTGCGACGCAGCCAACACGCATGCGGACTCGACAACGTCGTTGCGCCGCCGCGTCAGTCACCCTTCTTGATCCCCCCCTTCTTGTGGTCGGGCGGAGGCGCCGCCGGCGGCTTGGCCGGTTGCGCAGGCAGCGGACGGGTCTGCAGCATGTTCGCATTGCCACCGGCAGTGGCCGCCGCAGGATTCGGACGCTGCTGCGCCGCCGGGGTCGGCGTCGGCGCTGCATCGGACTTGGGTTGCTTCACCTCCGGCTTACGGCCCGGCTCGGTCGCGGCGGCGTTCGCCGACCACAGCACCGCCAGAATGCCGCAGGCAATTACTGGAGTTCTCATCGTGCGCTCCTTGAAGCGGGGGTTACAGCCAGCGCGCTGACCGCGTCCGGCGCATCACTTCTGCGGCCGCTCGCTCGCGGCCTCGGCAGCGCCGCGCGCAGGCGGGCGCTTGGCGACTTCCTTGCGATCCTTCACGGTCACGTGCTCGGTGGCGATCGTTCCGTCCACCGCTCGACAGCTTCGCGTCACCTCGTTGGTCTGCGGGTTGCGCTGCGTGCTGACCATGCCGGCGCACTCTTTGCCGGCGATCTTCGCCGCGTGCGCATCGGCCGCGAGCGCGCTCAGAGCGCCAGCCGCGAGGATGGCAATCGCAATCTTGTTTCCCGACATATCGACCTCCCTGCGAAAATAGTCACTGCGTACGCCGCGGTCTCTGCGGGGTGCGGCGCATCCCCTTTCGTTTGAGCGAGCGCTGTCAGGGGCAGCGGACCGCCTTGACGTTGTAGGTCGTCCCGTCTCCTTCGTGCCAGACCGCGATGGCGGTGCCGCTGCCGTTCAACGCCACACGGGGCCAGCCCACGTCGTTCGTGGCGTTGGCCAGCAACGTCGCGCCGCCCCAGCCGCTGCCCGGCGTGTAGCGGTTGCCGAAGATGCCGAAGGTCGTCGTCTGCCATTGCATCCAGACCACGATCGCATTTCCGTTGACGTCCATCGCGACGTCCGGGGGATACCAGACATCGCCACCGCCCGGGCTTTGCAGCTGCTCGATCGCGGCCCAACCGCTGCCAGCGACATACCGGCCGGCAAAGACGCGGAAACCGGCGCCGTCGTAGTCGCGCCATACGGCGATCGCGTTGCCTTGGGCATCGATCGCGACCTGCGGGGGATACGGTACGTCTCTGTAGTTCGTACCGCTGTCGAGCCGTTGCGCCGTGCCCCAGCCGCTGCCCGGGGTGTAACGAATGGCGTAGACGGGCGCATCGACGAGGTTGCCGTTGCCGTCGCGGATCAGATCTCTCCAGACCACGACGGCATCGCCGCTCGCGTTCATGGCGATGTCGGGGGCGTCCGCCTCGCGCGAGAGCGTCTCGATCGGCTGCGCCGTTCCCCATCCGACGCCCTGGGTGTAGCGGTTCGCCGTCAGGTTGTAGGACGTTCCGTTACTCTGCGACCACACGGCGATGGCGTTGCCGCTCCCATCGACGGCGATGCGTGCGTTGCTGGCACTTCCCGCGCCGTTCTCGATCGGCTGAGGTGCGCTCCACCCGCTGCCCGAGGTATAGCGGCTTGCGTCGATATTGTCGGTCGATCCGTCGAACCGCTGCCAAACCGCGATCGCGTTGCCGCTCGCGTCCATCACCACGTCGGGGTTGGCGGTGAGGCCGCCTGCGAGCAGTTGTGCCGTCCCCCAGCCGCTGCCGGCGGCGTAGCGGTTGGCATGGACTCCGCTGCGCCACCATACGACGAGGGCGTTACCGCTGCCGTCCAAGGCGATACGTGGCTCGTTGGCGTCGCCCGGTCCGGAGTCGATGCGCTGCGCGGAGCCCCAGCCGCTGCCGGCGGCGTAGCGGTTGGCGTAGATGCCGAAAAACGTGCCGTCGTTCTGCCGCCACACCGCGATGGCGTTGCCGCTCGCATCCATGGCGATCTCGGGCACGGCGGCGTGGCCCGCGCCCGATTCGATGAGCTGCGGTGCAGCGCAGGCGCTTGGCGCGGTGACGGTCAGGGTCGCCTCGCGGCTGGTCGCGCTGCCGGCACCGTTGCTCACGATCACGCGGAAGCGCGCGCCGTTGTCGGACACCTGCGCGTTGGCGAGCGTGTAGCTGGCGCCATTGGCGCCCGCGATGTCGGCGCCGTTGCGCTGCCACTGGTACGACAGCGGCGCGGTGCCCGTGGCGCTCACACTGAAGGTGGCGCTCTGCCCGGCGGTGACGGTCACGTCGGCGGGCTCGTTGGCCGGGATCGCGGGCGGCGTGGCCGCGGGCGTGACGGTCAACGTGGCGGTGTCGCTGCGCACCTGCTGGCCGTTGTCGGCCAGCGCGTAGAAGCGCGCGCCGTTGTCGGCCGCGGTGACCGCTGGCGTCGTGTAGGTGCACGCGGTCGTGCCGCCGCTGCCGCTGCACGTCGGCCCGACCTGCACCGGCCCGCCGGCAAGCTCGCGGTACCAGCGCACGGTCGGTGTGGGCGTGCCGGTGGCGGTCGCGGTGAAACTCGCGGTCTGGCCCTCGACTACCGAGATGGATTGCGGCTGCTGGGTGAACACCGGCGCGACCGTGGCCGCCGTGACGGTCAGCGTTGCGACCCTGCTCGTGACGCAGTTGAGCTGCGCGCCGAGCTGGCTGCACACGCTGGCCCGCAGGCGTGCGCCGTTGTCTGCAAGCTGCGCCGGCGCGAGCGCGTAGACCTCGCCGACGATGCCGGTGTTGGCCCAGGTCGCGCCGCCGTCGTTGCTGCGCTGCCAGTGGATGACGAGGGTGTTCGGCGCCGTCGCCGCCACGCGGAACTCGGCGCGGTTGCCGGCCGTTGTCGTGACGTCCTGCGGCTGCTGCGTGATCGTGGGAGTGCCCGGCTGCGCGGGCACGTCCGCCCGGTAGCCGGTCTCGATGACGACGTTTTGCTGCGCGTTGTTGTGGGCGCGGCGACACGAGAAGACGAAGCGCAGGCCGACGCCGCCGGTCTCGCCGGGCCCGACCTGCGCCACATAGGTATAGGTCGCGGTGGCGCGCCTGCTGTTGGTTGGGCTGGGGCCCAGGCCGATCGGCTGCTCGAGCACGCGCTGGTACGGGATGAATGCCGTAGGCGACGTGCCCGGCGGCACCACGCGGCGATCGACCTTCAGCACGGCGCCGAGGCAATCACGCGCGGCGCTCATCGCGAGCGGATAGGCCACGGTCGCCGGCTGCACCAGCAAGGGCGACAGGCCGCTGCTGCGCAAGGCTTCGGGCGGCGTCACGGTGATGTTGCCGCCGGGCTGCAGCGTAGGCCAGACGCAGGTGTAGGGATCGGTATTTTCCGGGGTGCAGCCCAGGTACAGCTGCGGGCTGAGCGCGTACCAGGACAGCGAGCGGCGCTCGATGTTGGCGTAGCCGCCGGCAAAGGCGGCGGGCGTGCCCTGCCACTCGCCGCCGGGCTCGGCCACGAGCGCCATCGAATCTTCGGTCGGGCTCTGTCGGATCGGCAGCCGCAGCGTCACCGGCTCGGCGAAGCGCAGGCCGTGCGGCGTGACTTCGTAGATCGGCTGCCCGCCCTGCAGGTCGCCGGACAACGCCGGAGCGCCGCTGCTGCTGCGCGCGATGCGGATCGTGGTATCGCCGTCCAAGGCACCGGCGGGCACGACCAGCTGCACACCATCGGGGCCGTTGACGGTGCCGCCAGCGGCTCCAATCGTCGCCTGCCCCTCGCTTGGCTCCGGCGGTACGTCGCTGCGCGCACAGCCGCCCAGCGCAAGGATGCTCAAAGCCGAACAAACCGCGGCGGTGTGTCGCAGCCACTGCGCGATATCCGGTTTCATTGCTGCCGCTCCGTTCTGATTCGCGTGCATGACGTCACGCCTGTTTTCGATGCCAACTTTTTTACGGGCCGCGGCGTAACACGGGCGTCACGCGGCCTGTAGCAATCGGCCAAACCGCTAATCAGTTGGGGAGCAGGTACCCGTTCGCGCGCGCGTTGATCTCGACCCCGGACGGGCCGTAGTGCGTGATCGCGGGCCAGTGAGTGCCGCTGAAGGCGCGGCCGACGCCGATCGACACCCGTACGACGACGCGGCTTTCGTTCGGAGGAATCGTGTAGCGGGCCAGGATCTGCTGGTCGGCAACCGGGCGGCCGCGCTGAGAGACATCGACGGCGGCGACGTAGATCTCGCCGGATTCGGGATACGTGTACGCCGCGCCGTTGCTCCTGTACAGGATGAACGTGAAATCGGTCAGCACCATCGTTTGCCGGTCCAGATAGTCCTTGGCCAGCGTGTCGTAGCCGCCGTTGGGCCGTACTACATTGAGCAGGTGTAGCGGCTGGGCCGTGCCGCTCGTCGCGGCGAAATCGGACCGCACCATCTGCATGGCAGGCACGTTCAAGTGCCCAACCGCCTGCGCCGCGCACGCGCTGATCCAGCCCGAGATCATCAGAGCCGCCAAGACGGCGTGAGATCGACTTCTCATCTGTGATTTCCTCCTTCGTTTGGTTCGGTCACCGCTCAACCCGGCGCGGGGCGCTCAGGATCGCTCCACGTCGTCTTGCCGATGACGGCCTTTGTAGGGGTACGGGCGTCACATCGCCGTTACGGAATGGGCCGACGCCTGTGTCGTGGGTGGGAGGAGCCCGGCTCCCAGCGGCGGCGCCAATTGCCGCCGGGCGTGCGAGGCAGCGAAAAGCGCCGGCGAGCCGGCGCGGAGGTATCGGCCCGTCAGGGCAGGTTTCGTCCTCGCCCGGCTCGGCGAAAAGCGCGCCGCTACGAGGTTGCGGCAGCACCTCCACATCACGGAGCTTGCGCTGCATCTGGCGCGTACGCGTTTCGGCCTGCTCGATCGTATTGGTCGCCGTGGCCAGCTGGCTCTTGACGCGCGCCAACACCTCGCCGAAGCGGGCGAATTCGGTCTTCACCGCACCGAGCACCTGCCACACCTCGGCCGAACGCCGCTCCAGCGCCAGCGTGCGGAAACCCATCTGCAGCGAGTTGAGCATCGCGAACAGCGTGGTCGGACCGGCGATCACGATGCGCAGTTCGCGGTTCAGCGCCTCGGTCAGGCCCGGACGGCGCAACACTCCCGCGAATAAGCCCTCCGCCGGCAGGAACAGGATCGCGAAGTCGGTGGTGTGGGGCGGCTCGACGTACCTCTCGCGGATGCGGCGCGCCTCCGTCCGGATGCGGTTTTCCAGCGCGCGCGCCGCCGCCTCCACGGCCTCTTTGTCGGCAGCGTCCTGCGCGGCGAGCAGCCGCTCGTAATCCTCGGTCGGAAACTTGGCGTCGATCGGCAGCCAGACCGTGGCGCCCTCCTCCTTGCCCGGCATGCGGATCGCGAACTCGACCGGCTCGTCGGCGCCAGGGCGCGTCTTCACGTTCTTCGCGTACTGCTCGGGCGACAGGACCTGTTCCAGCAGCGCGGCCAGTTGCACTTCGCCGAATAGTCCGCGCGTCTTCACATTGGCGAGCACGCGTTTGGGGTCGCCGGCTCCAGCCGCCAACGTCTGCATCTCGCCCAGCCCGCGGTGCACCCGCTCCAGTCGCTCCGAGACGAGGCGGAAGCTCTCGCCCAGGCGCGCTTCGAGCGTGGCCTGCAGCTTTTCGTCCACCGTCGCGCGGACCTGCTCCAGCCTGGCGGCGTTCTCCGCGCGCAAGGCATCGAGTTGCGTCTGCATCGTCGCGCGCACGTCGGCCAGCGCCGTCTGCAATGCGCGCATCTGCGCTTCGAGCTGCTCGCGCACCGCCTGCCCGTAGGCGGTCAACTGCTGCGTATGGACGCCCGTCGTCTGCGTGACCTGCGTCGCCAGCGCGCCCTCGAGTTGCGCCAGCCGGGCGCCGGTCTCGATACGCACCTGGCTTGCGGCCTGCTCCACGGCCGCGCGCAGCTCGCGCTCCAGCCGTTCGTTCGCGCGTGCCTGCGCCGCGCCCTGCCACAGCGCAGCCGCGAACAGCACCAGCGCCAGCAGCGCGATCGCGGCGAGCAGGATCGTTTGCGTATCGAACATCGGCGACCTTAGAGGAGATCTGGACGCGGATCGACGCGGATGAACACGGGTTCTTTTAAGACCGTGGCCATCCGTTGCCAGGCAATCTCTTGCCACGGATGAACACGGATTCACACGGATTTCTATGCGCGCGTTTCCGCGTCAATCCGCGTCCGCTCCAGCTACGCCTCGCGCAGCGACGCCAGCGGCGGGGTCTTCAGCACGTTGCGCAACCCGAGCCAACCGCCGGCGAGCGCACAGGCAGCGCCGCCGCCGACGCCGAGCGCGAACACCCAGGGGGAGACGCTGCAATCGAACTCGAACGCGAAGCGCGCCAGCGCCCAGCCCACCGCGGCCGCGCCGCCGGCGGCGAGCAACCCCGCCAGCCCGCCGAGGCACAGCATCTCCGCCGTCTGCGCGCGCGCCAACTGTTCGCGCGTGGCGCCGAGCGCGCGCAGCAGCGCCGCTTCCCGCACGCGCTCAGCACGCTGAGGGCGAGGGCCGCGGCGGCGGCCAGGCCACCATGACGCCTTGCGCCGCCGAGTGTCCACTTGAACGAGTTGCCGAACATGCCTCTGCCTCCTTGCTCGATCCCCACCCGTTGGGCAGGTCATGCAGCGGTTTCTAGGAGGTCGAGCGTCACAACACCGTCACACAGGTGGACCCGGGGTCGCTGTGGGCAGGCTTTGCGGCCGGTTTGAGCCTGGTCGCGCAGTCTGCCGACGGTGTCGTCCCGACGCCGGCCGAGCCGACGATCTGGAAGGAAAACAGGGACTTGCGGCGCGGGATTGAAGCCTGCTGACGGCCTGGACACGTGGCGATGCCGGTCCGCGGGGAACGGGTGCGTTTCCGTGTCGCGCCGGTCCGTCGTCCAGGCGAGCGAGTTGCGCTTGGCGGCGGCGCATTTCGGGGCGCATGGAGCCTGCGCGCATTGCAAGTCGTATCGGCGCCGCATCGAGTTGTTCGGCGCCAGCGCCGCTGCGAAGGACAACCGAGCGGGCATGGCGAAGACCGATGACTGCCTGTCGATTGCACGGTTGCACCTGCTACCGGTGGGCACGCAACGGAGCTTCCGGATTGCGTTTCACTGCTCCATCGCGTCCAAGCACCGCAAGGGCGTTGCGCGCGCGCTGCTCTGCGCGCTGCGCTGAACCGGGCCAAGGCTGCGCAGCGGCGTCGCACGCATGCGCCGGTAGAATCCGCGCCTTTCCCGCGGCCGTTTGCACCGATGCTTCCCGAACAGAAACAACGCGTGATCGCGCTGATCGAGCAGGCACTCGCCGGCGTCGGCAGCGCGGGCGTGCCGGTGCAGCTCGAGCGGCCGAAGGTCGAGTCGCACGGCGACCTGGCGTGCAACGTCGCGCTGCAGGTCGCCAAGACCCTGAAGAAGAACCCGCGCGAGGTGGCGAGCGCGATCGCCGATGCGCTGCGAGTGAATCCGGCCGCGCACGGGCTGATCGAGTCGGTCGAGGTCGCCGGCCCCGGCTTCATCAACCTGCGCATCGCCGCCGCCGCAAAGCAGGAGGTCGTTCGCGCGGTGCTGCGCGAACGGGGCTGCTTCGGCACGAACTCCTCGCACGCGGGCGAGCGCGTGATGGTCGAGTTCGTCTCGGCGAACCCGACCGGCCCGCTGCACGTCGGGCATGCGCGGCAGGCCGCGCTGGGTGACGCGCTCGCCAACGTGCTCGCCGCGCAGGGCTGGGAGGTGACGCGCGAGTTCTACTACAACGATGCGGGCGTGCAGATCGATAACCTCGCGCGCTCGGTGCAGGCGCGCGCGAAGGAGCTGCTGGGCGAGACGGTCGAGTTTCCCGAAGCGGGCTACCGCGGCGCCTACATCGTCGACATCGCGCGCGAGTTTCTGGAGAAGAAGACCGAGACCGCGCGCGACGGCTCGCCGGTCGTCGCGTCGGGCGACGTCAACGATCTGGACAACATCCGCCGCTTCGCGGTCGCGTATCTGCGGCACGAGCAGGACGTCGATCTGGCGGCCTTTGGCGTGCAGTTCGACAACTTCTATCTCGAGTCCTCGCTGTATGCCGACGGCAAGGTCGACGCCGCGGTCCGCGCGATGATCGACTCGGGGATGACCTTCGAGGCCGAAGGCGCGCTGTGGCTGAAGACGACCGAAATCGGCGACGTCGGGCCGCCGGGCCAGCGGATGGTCGACGACAAGGACCGCGTGATGCGCAAGTCCGACGGCACCTACACCTACTTCGTGCCCGACGTCGCGTATCACCTCGTCAAGTTCCAGCGCGGCTTCCGCAAGGTCATCAACGTGCAGGGGTCGGACCACCACGGCACCGTGGCGCGCGTGCGCGCGGGGCTGCAGGCGGCGGCCCGCTCGCTCGGGCTGGCGATCCCGAAGGGCTACCCCGACTACCTGCTGCACAAGATGGTGCGCGTGATGCGCGGCGGCGAGGAAGTAAAGATGAGCAAGCGCGCCGGCAGCTACGTGACGCTGCGCGACCTGCTCGACTGGGTCGGCCGCGACGCGGCACGATTTTTTCTCGTCTCGCGCAAGCCCGACACCGAGTTCGTGTTCGACGTCGATCTGGCGCTCGCGCAGAGCGAGGAGAACCCGGTGTACTACGTGCAGTACGCGCACGCGCGGATCTGCTCGGTGCTGCAGCAGGCCGAAGCGTCGGGCATGGCGCTCGGCGAAGACGACGCGCTGCACGTGAACCTGGCGCCGCTCGCCAACCCGCGCGAGCAGGCGCTGCTCGCGCGGATCGCGGCGTTTCCGGATGCGGTGCGCGAGGCGGCCGATGAACTCGCGCCGCATCAGATCGCGTTCTACCTGAAGGACCTCGCGGCCGACTTTCACGGCTACTACAATGCCGAGCGCGTTCTGGTCGATGACGAGTCGACCCGCAGGGCGCGGCTGGCGCTGCTGCTCGCGACGAGGCAGGTGCTGCGCAACGGCCTGCGGCTGATCGGCGTCTCCGCGCCCGAGCGGATGTAGTCCCGCCTGTCTTGCCGCGCGTGCCGCGACCATCGATGCCACGAAAGGGACCGCGCTTGTCGTCCTCCGCTTCGACCCAACACGGCAACACACTGATCGGGCTGATCGTCGGCCTGTGCATCGGGCTCGCGATCGCCGCGATCGCCGCCGTCTACATTACCAACGCGCCGGTACCTTTCGTCAACAAGGTGCAGCGCCCGACCGACAACATCCAGCCGGGCGCAGACGGCAAGCTGCCGGATCCGAACAAGCCGCTGTACGCGCCGCCGCCCGCGCCGCCGAAGCCCGTCGAAAGCGCGAAAGTCGAACCGCCGCCGGCCGTCGCGCCCGCGCCCGCCAAGGATGCGCAGGCGCCGGCGCCGGCCGCCGACGAAGGCACCCGCTTCCAGCTTCAGGCCGGCGCGTTCCGCACGCCCGAGGATGCCGACGCGATGCGCGCGCGGCTGGCGCTGATGGGTCTGGACGCGCGGGTTTTCCCGATCGAACAGGCCGGCACCACGCTGTACCGGGTGCGGCTCGGGCCGTACGGGCAGATCGACGACGTCAACCGCACGCGCAAGATGCTCGCCGACAACGGCATCGAGGCGCAGGTCATCCGGCTGAGGTGACCTGCGGGCGGCAGGCCCGTCAGCGCAGCCGCGGCCGCTCGCGTTAGCAGCACATCTTCATCGAGGAAGGGTCGCCCATGACACAGCACTTCGATCGCCGCAGGTTCATCGCGGCCGCCGCATTGATCCCGACGCTCGCCTCCGCGCAGGCGCGCGAGCCGCGCGAGGGCCGCGACTGGCGGCGCGTGAGCCCGCCGCAACCGGTGGAAACCGGTGCCAAGATCGAAGTGCTCGAGTTTTTCTGGTACGGCTGCCCGCACTGCCAGTCCTTCGAGCCCGACCTCGAGGCGTTCCGCAAGCGGCTTCCTGCCGACGTCGAATACCGCCGCAATCCGGTCGCGTTCGACGAGGCGCGCACGCCGCACAGCCGCATCTACTACGCGCTGGAGGCGCTCGGCAAGACGAACGACCTGCACAGCAAGGTGTTCGTCGCGATCGTCACCAACCGCCGCCCGATGCTCAAGCCCGACGAGATCGCGGACTTCATGGCGGCCAACGGCATCGACCGCAAGCAGTGGCTCGACACGTACAACTCGTTCACGGTCGCCACGCGCGCCAACCGCGCGGCGCAGGTCTGGCGCGCGTACAAGATCGACGGCACGCCCACGGTGGCGGTCGACGGCAAGTTCGTCACCGCGCCGTCGATGGTCGGGTCGCGCGAAGGCGCCATCGCCGTGCTCGACTACCTGATCCAGCGCGCGCGCGCGGAACGGAAGAAGTAGGACGACGGCTCATGCCGCACGCGCGATTCGGCAGCGCGCAAGCCGCGCGCGTGGCGCGGACGTTCGGCGGCGCGGGTGCTGACCGTCCGCGCCCCCGGTCCCGAGTCCCGCTTCGTGCATGAACGTCTTCATCACCGGCGCATCGAGCGGGATCGGCGCGGCGCTGGCGCGTGAGTTCGCGGGCCGCGGCGCGACCCTGGGGCTGGTCGCGCGGCGCCAGGCCGTGCTCGACGAGCTGGCTGCTCGGCTTCCCGGCGTGCATCGAACGTACGCCGTCGACGTCACGGACAAGGATGCGATCGTCGCCGCCGGCCGCGACTTCGACGCCGCCAGCGGCGGCGCCGATCTGGTCATCGCCAACGCCGGCATCTCGGTCGGCGTGCTGACCGAGCACTACGAGGACCTCGACGCGTTCCGCCAGGTGCTCGAAACGAACGTGCTGGCGATGGCCTACACCTTCCATCCGTTCATCGCGCCGATGCGCCAGCGCAGGCGTGGAACCCTCGCCGGCATCGCGAGCGTCGCCGGCATCCGCGGGCTGCCGGGCTCGGAAGCGTACTGCGCGTCGAAGGCCGCCGCGATCAGCTACCTCGAGAGCCTGCGCGTCGAGCTGCGTCGCTTCGGCGTTCGGGTGGTGACGATCGCGCCGGGCTTCGTGCGCACGCCGCTGACGGCGCGCAATCCGTACCGGATGCCGTTTCTGATGGCACCCGAGGCATTCGCGCGCGCCGCCGCCGACGCGATGCTCGCGGGAACGAGCTATCGCGTGATCCCGTGGCAGATGGCGCTGGTCGCCAAGCTGCTGCGCGCGCTGCCGAACTGGGCCTTCGACCGGCTGATGGCCAACCGGCCGTACAAGCCGCGCAAGACCGAACCATCGCCGTGAGTTGGACCGACGCGCTCGGGCAAGCGCATCCTCGCGCGGCGCGCACCGCGCGCATCGTCTCGCTGGTGCCGTCGATCACCGAGCTGCTGTTCGACCTCGACCTCGGCGAACGCGTGGTCGGCCGAACGGGCTTCTGCATCCATCCGCGCGAGCGCGTCGGCGACGTTCCCAAGGTCGGCGGCACCAAGGACGTCAAGCTCGACGCGCTGCGGCGCCTGGCGCCGACGCACGTCGTCGTCAACATCGACGAGAACGAGGCGCCGACGGTCGATGCGATCCGCGCGTTCGTTCCGCACGTGATCGTCACGCATCCGAATGCGCCCGCGGACAACGTCGCGCTGTATCGGCTGCTCGGCGGCATCTTCGACCGCGAGGCACAGGCCGAAGCGCTCGTCGCACGGCTGCACGCCGAGCTCGACGCCTGCGCCGCGATCGACTGGCCACGCGAGACGGTGCTGTACCTGATCTGGAAAAAGCCTTGGATGACGGTCGCGGCCGACACCTACATCGCGCGCACACTCGCGCTGGTCGGCTGGCGCGTCGTCACGCCGGCGGGTGGCGAGCGCGGCGCGGCGCGCTATCCCGTGATCGACGATCTCGACGCCGAAGTCGCGCGCGTCGACCGCGTCCTGCTCTCGACCGAGCCGTTCATGTTCCGCGAACGGCACGTCGCCGAGCTGCGCTCGCGCTACCCGAGCAAGCCGATCGAGCTGATCGACGGCGAGATGACGAGCTGGTACGGCAGCCGGGCGATCGCCGGTCTCGCCGCGCTGCGCGCCCGCCGCCGCCAACGGCTGTCGGTTTAGGCGGCGTCCCTTTCCAGCTCGCGCTGCAGTTCCTCGACGCCGTCGATCAGCTTGGTGAATTTCTGCCCGAACGGCGTGAGCCGGTATTCGACGCGCGGCGGCACTTCCGGGTACGCGTGACGCACGAGGATGCCGTAGCGAACGAGCTTGCGCAGCCGCTCGTTCAGCACCTTGGTCGACAGCCCCGGCAGCGCGTGTTCCATCGCGCCCGGCCGCACCACACCCTGCCGGATCTGCGCGAGCACCGCGAGCGACCATTTGCAGCCGACGATGTCCTCGACCATGCCGGCCACGTCGGGCGTCGCGGAGATTTTCTTTCGTCCGGAAATCATCGATCAGCACCGAAAGGTAACCGGGGCACCGTTCGGTGCCCGCTTTCTTCGCGCTTGGCGTGCGCAAACAATACCCGCCCGTCCGTCTGCAAGGAAAGGAGATCTCGATGAACCGACTGCTCGCCGCGCTCGCGCTCGTCACACTGCCCGCGCTCGCCGCCGACCCCGCGCCCGTGCCGTACCCGAAGGGCTACCGCGACTGGACACACGTGAAGAGCATGGTGATCCAGCCGGGGCATCCGCTGTACGACGCGTTCGGCGGCATCCACCATCTGTACGCCAACAACAAGGCGCTCGAAGGCTATCGCAAGGGCGCGTTCCCCGACGGCGCGGTGATCGTGTTCGATCTGCTCGAAGCCAGAAGCGGCGGCAACGCGATCGAGGAAGGCCCGCGCAAGGTCGTCGGCGTGATGATGAAGGACGCGAAGAAGTGGAAGGACACGGGAGGTTGGGGCTTCGAGGGCTTCAAGGGCGACTCGCCGACCGAACGCGCGGTCGGCGCCAACGCCAAGGCGGCCTGCTTCGACTGCCACGCGTCGCAGAAGTCGCGCGACTACGTGTTCAGCAGCTTCCGCAAGTAACCCGATGCGGCCGCACGACCTGCCGGTGCTGGGTCCGGCGCCGCCGATCGAGGCCGCGGCGTGGCTGAACACCGACGCGCCGATCGCGCTGGAGGAGCTGCGCGGGCGGGTCGTGCTGCTGCACGCCTTCCAGATGCTGTGCCCGGGCTGCGTGCTGCACGGCGTGCCGCAGGCGCAGCGCGCCGCGCAGCTCGCGCGCGACGACCTCGTCGTGCTCGGCCTGCACAGCGTGTTCGAGCATCACGCCGCGATGACGCCGGCCGCGCTCGCCGCGTTCGCGCACGAGTTCCGGCTGCGCTTCCCGATCGCGATCGACGCGCATCGCGGCGGCGATCCGGTGCCGGCGACGATGCGCGCGTACGCGCTGCAGGGCACGCCGACCACGCTGCTCGTCGACCGCGCCGGCCGCGTGCGGCTGCACCGCTTCGGCGCGCTCGACGATCTCGAGCTCGGCCTCGCGCTCGGTGCGCTGCTGGCCGAGCCTCAGTGAGCGCGCAATCGCGCGAAACCTTCCTTCAGATCGTCGATCAGGTCGTCCGCATCTTCGAGTCCCGCCGCAATGCGGAACAGCGGCCCCTTGAACGGCAGCGGCACGACCGTGCGCTCCGGATTGGCGGCGATGATCAGGCTTTCGTAGCCACCCCAGGAAGCGCCCAGCCCGAACAGCTGCAGGCCGTCGATGAACGCATTCATGGCGGACTCGCTTACGGACGGCCGCAACGCGACGCCGAACAGGCCGCTGGCGCCGCTCATGTCGCGCCTCCACAGCGCATGGCCGGGGTCGTCAGGCGCGGCCGGGTACAGGATGCGTTCGACCTCGGGTTGGGCGCGCAGCCATTCGATCAGGCGTTCGGCGTTGGCGCGGTGCTGCACGAGTCGCGCCCCCATCGAGCGCAGCCCGCGCAGCGCGAGCCAGCAGTCGTCGGGGCTCGTCGTCACGCCGTACTGGTGGATCGCCTCGCGCAGCGGCGGCCACGCGCTTTCGCTGGCGGTCAGCGTGCCCATCACGAGGTCCGAGTGGCCGCCGATGTACTTGGTCGCCGCGTGGATCGACACGTCCACGCCGTGCGCGAGCGGGCGGAAGTAAAGCGGCGTGGCCCAGGTGTTGTCGATCAGGCTCACCGCGCCGCGCGCCCGCGCGACGGACGCCAGCAGCGGAACGTCCTGCATCTCGAAGGTGAGCGAACCGGGCGACTCGAGAAACAGCACGCGCGTGGCCGGCGTGAAGAGCCGCTCGACCGCGGCGCGGCCGGCTTCGCCGACGCGCGGGTCGTAGAAGTCGGCCGTGACGCCGAAGCGCGGCAGCACCTCGCGGCAGAAGCGTCGCGTCGGCCAGTACACCGAATCGGGGACGAGCACATGGTCGCCGTGCCGCACGAACGCGAGGATCGCGGTCGTGATCGCCGCCAGCCCCGACGGTGCGGCCCAGCTCGCGTGCCCGCCTTCGAGCGCGGTGAGCGCGTCGTAGAAGGCGTGATGCGTCGGCGTGCCGTAGATGCCGTAGGTCACGGGACGATCGGCGCCGTCGCGGCGCGCGCGCACGCGTTCCTTCATCTGCGCCACGCTGTCGTGCAGCACCGTCGAGCCGCGCACCAGCGGCGGATTGACGAAGCCGAAGCTCGCCGTCCGATCGCGTCCGAGCGTGGTCAGTTGCGTGGCGGGTTTGTGTCTTGGCGGACGGGTCATGGGCGGAAGCACCCCGGTGGATCGTTGCGTCTCACGCCTGCGCGAAGCGCCAGACGCCGCCGTCGTCGATGCGCGCGAGCCGCCCCTCGTACCACAGCGCGTGCAGGTGCGCGAGCGATTCGCCGAGCGCGAACGTCATCTGGTGCAGGTCCAGCTCCCGATTGAACAGCACCGGCACGATCTCGGCAGCGGTCTTCGGTGTGGCGCAGGCCACGTAGACGTCCGCCAGCCGCGCCTGGTGATGCGCGTGCTGTTGCGCCACGCGACGGTGCAGTCCGATGAAGGGCTTGCCGTGCGAAGGCAGCACCAGCGTGTCGGCCGGCAGCATCAGGTAATGGTCGAGCGAACGCAGATAGCGCGGCAGCGGGTTGGCCTCCGGCTCGACATCGAACACGCTGACATTGGTCGAGATGCGCGGCAACACCATGTCGCCGGACACCAACAGCTTGTCCTCGGCGCAGTACAGCGAGACGTGTTCGGGCGAATGGCCGTAACCGACGATCGCGCGGAAGATGCGGCGCGACCCGGCGCGCCCGATCGCGATCTCGTCGCCGTCGCTGATCCGGTGGAATGATCGCGGCACGGCAGGGACGAGCTTCGGGTAGTGGCCGCCGCCGCGCGCGCGCACCTTGGCCAGCGCTTCGGGGTCGGACAGGCCGTGCCGCCTGAAGTGCGCGGCCGCGTCTTCGCCGGCTGTCTCGTTGGTGCCGGCGCAGAGGAAGCGGCCGAACGCGTACTCGGCCGCGCTCATCCACAGCCGCACGCGCCAGCGTTCGCGTTCGCCGCCGCGCGTCAACCAGTGCGCGAGACCGAGATGATCCGGATGAAAGTGCGTCACGATCAGGCGCAGCAGCGGCCGGCCCTCGAACGCGCTGTCGAACAGCTTCTCCCACGCGGCCTTCGTGTCGTCGCTCGTGATGCCGCAGTCGATCACGGTCCAGCCGCGCCGCAGGCTGCCGTCGACCTCGATTTCGTCGTCGAGCAGCCACAGGTTGATGTGATCGAGCGCGAACGGCAGGCGCATGCGCAGCCAGTGCACGCCGGGCCGCAGCGTGACGATCGTCGCGGGGGCGGGCGCCTCGGCCCACGGGTAGGAGAGTTCGTGTTCCTGCGGGTTCATTGCCGCAGTTTAAGCGGCGCGGCGCGTGCGCCCGACCGCCGCGACGGGCGGCAGACGAGGCGCCGGCGCGCCGCTCAAGGCGCGCCGGCTTCGAACCGGTACGCCTGCAGTGCTCTGCCGTCGTCGTTGAACAGACGCGTCGCGCGCAGCCGCGGCGCGAGGCTCGAGTCGGAGACGATCAGCAGCGAGCCGAGCTGCGACGACACCAGCACGCCGGCGCGGTCGGCGCTGCGGGCGAGCCCGCGTGCCTGGGCGATGCTGCGTTCGCTCGCGCGCGCCGCGTGCGTGCCGGACCCGGCCGGACGCTCCTTGACGCCGGAGGCGATTCCGAAGCGCAGACCGGCACGGTCGTGCTGTCGCACGAGATCGGCGGCGTGCCACAGCACGTCGTAGGCGGGCGCGTCGAACTGCACCAGCGTGGCCTCGTCGTCGGTGGTTTCGATCAGGTCGGCGCCGCACGCGCGCAGCCGCTCGGTCGCCAGACCGAGCGCGACCGCGCCGTCTTCGCGCGCGGCGTCGGCGTGGACGGAGATCACGAAGTTGATGGGCGCCTGCACGATGTCGTCCCCTCCGGCGCGAACCCCACGACCAGCCCCGGGCGCGTCCGGTCGCCGTGTTCGCCGCTAGCTTGTCGCGGACAGTACCGCGCCGATCGCAGTGTATGCGGCGGCCCGCGGTCCCAGTTCCGCGGCTTGGGCGCGACCCGCCGCCGGCGCCGCCCCGGACGTTGCGCGAAGTTGACGCGCACGTAAACTGCACGCCGTCGCTCCTCCGAGATCCGCATGCCGAAACGCCCGACCGCCGGTGCCGACCACCCCGCGCCGCCCGCGACCGAGTTCACGATCACCGATCTCGCGCGCGAGTTCGACATCACGCCGCGCGCGATCCGCTTTTACGAGGACCAGGGGATCCTGGCGCCGACCCGCACGGGCCGCGGCGGGTTCAAGCGCGTGTATTCGCCGCGCGATCGCACGCGGCTGAAGCTCACGCTGCGCGGCAAACGGCTCGGGCTCACGCTCACGCAGATTCGGGAGCTGATCGACATGTACGAGAGTCCCAAGGACGCAGTGGCGCAGGCGCGCAAGTTCCTGGCGATCCTCGAGCAGCACCGCGCGAACCTCGAGCAGCAGCGCGAGGACATCGAGGTCACGCTCGCGGAGATCGGCCAGCACGAGGCGGAGTGCCGCCGCATCCTGGCCGGCCGCAGGTAGAGGGGGCAGGGTGCTGAAGGCCATCCGCGAGTTTTTCGACCGCAACATGGCCGCGTCCGAGGCCGGCGGCCACAGCATCGAGCTGGCCACCGCCGCGCTGCTCGTCGAGGTCGTCCGCATCGACCGCGAGACGAGCCCCGCCGAGCGCGAAGCGGTGCTGCGCGCGGTGCACGAGAAGTTCGGCTTGAGCGGCGCGCAGGCCGACGAACTGCTGCGGCTGGCCGAGGAGGAAGTGCGGCACGCGACCGACTACTACCAGTTCACGTCGCTGATCAACCGGCGCTTCACGCAGGCGCAGAAGGAGCGCGTCATCGAGCTGATGTGGCGCGTCGCCTACGCCGACGCCGAGCTGTCGGCGCACGAGCTGCACTTGATGCGCAAGATCGCCGGGCTGCTGCACGTGCCGGACGACGCCTACATCGCGGCGAAGCTGCGCGCCAAAGAACAGCGCGATCGCGGCTGACCCGCCCGGCTCGGCGCCGGGGCCGCACCGCGAACCGCTCACTTCACGGCGATCGGGTTGATGATCGCCTGCACGGCGCCGGTGATGCGCGCCGGGCCGAGCGTGAAGAAGGATTCCCATGCCTTGTCCCTGACCATCTCCTCGGTGTTCATGTTCTCCAGGATGTAGATGCCGTTCATCGGCAGCAGGATCTGGTGCACCTCGAACACGCCGGCGTTCTTCTCGAAGGGGATCACCTCCAATCCCCAGGTGTCGGCGCCGACCATCGCCACGCCCAGCGACGCCAGGTATTTCGCGCCTTCGACGCCCAGCCCCGGCTCGACCGAGCCGTAACGCTTGTCGTCCTTGCCGATCAGCTTGGTCCAGCCGGTGTAAAACAGCACCACGTCGCCGCGCTCAATGCCCTTCACGCCTTGGCGCTTCAGCGCACCCTCGATCTCGGCGCGGTTGAACGCCGTCCCTTCCTTGACGATGTCGGTGTTGAAGTAACCGGCCATGTCGAGCAGCACCGCGCGCGTGGCGATCGCCGGCACGTTTTCGATGCCCAGCTTCCTGAGGCCGTCGGCCTGCACGAAATCCGCCGCCTTGTTGCAGTTGTAGTACACGTTGTCGATGCCGATGTGGCCCAGCCCGTCCAGTTGCGAACCGATGCCGACCCACCCGGAGACGATGTCGTCGTTGTAGGTGGTCTTGCTCGGGCCGAGCGTTGCGCCGCCAACCTGGCCGGGCTGCAGCACGGTCAGCGCAAACGTGCGCGGCGGAAACGCCGGCGTCCTGCTGTTGGTTTCGATGCCGAGCCGGTACGCCTTGCCGCGCGTGATCAGCTTGGCGGCGGCGAGCGTCTTCTCGGGCGTGACGTGGTTCAGTGCGCCGATCTGGTCGTTCGGCCCGAATTTCGAAGGGAAGCATGTTTGCATCTGCCCGCGCGCCGGCGCCGCCGCGACGAGCAGCGCGAACGCGAAGCCGGCGATCCATCCGAGCGGCGGTAGCGGTCTCTTCATCGGGGTTCTCCTTGTCTGCGAAGGCCGTAGTCGGGACCCGACGGCGCACGCACGGCCGACGTGCGGCAGCGCCAGCGTAGTTCGCGCGCCAGCGCGGCACGGCCCCGCGATCACGTGATCCCCGCGCGATCACCGGCCGGCGGAACGCTAACCCGCGACGATCCGGATCAGCGCTTCGCCGTAGCTCGCGAGCTTGCGTTCGCCGACGCCCGAGATGCCGCGCAGCGCGTCGATCGTCTGCGGCCGCGCCTGCGCGATCGCGCGCAGCGTGGCGTCGTGGAACACGACGTAGGCGGGAACGCCGTGCTCCTTCGCCACGTGAGCGCGCCACTGCCGCAGCCGTTCGAACAGCGCCTCGTCGGCCGCTGCGAGCGACGCGCCGGCGGCCGCCTTCGCCTTCTTCGCCTTGCGCCCCGCCGCGGCCGTGTGCCGGCGCACTTCGATCGTGCGTTCGCCGCGCAGCACCGGCCGGCTCGCTTCGGTCAGCCGCAACACGTTGAAGCGCTCGTAGTCGACCTCGACCAGGTGCTGCGCGACGAGCTGGCGCAACAGCAGCCGCCACTCGGCCTCGGCCACGTCCGCGCCGATGCCGAAGGTGCTGAGCCGGTCGTGGCCGAACTTGCTTGTCTTGTCGGTGTGCTTGCCGCGCAGCACGTCGATCACGTGCGTGGCGGCGAAACCGAAACCGCCCGCCTGCTCGCAGCGGTAGATGCACGACAGCAGTTTGCGCGCCGGCTCGGTCGCGTCCCACAGTTCGGGCGGCTCGAGGCAGTTGTCGCAGTTGCCGCAGGGTTCGCTTCGCTCGCCGAAATACGCGAGCAGCCGCACGCGGCGGCAGTCGCCGGTTTCGGCCAGCCCCAGCATCGCGTCGAGCTTGGCGTTGGACAGCCGCTTGTAGTTCGGGTCGGCGTCCGACAGCTCGATCAGCCGCCGCTGCTGCACGACGTCGGCGAGTCCATACGTCATCCATGCGTCGGCCGGTTCGCCGTCGCGCCCGGCGCGGCCGGTCTCCTGGAAATAGCCTTCGATGCTCCTGGGCATGTCCAGGTGCGCGACGAAGCGCACGTCCGGCTTGTCGATGCCCATGCCAAAGGCGATCGTCGCGACCATCACGCGCGCGTCCTCGTCGATGAAGCGGCGCTGGTTCTCCGCACGCACCGTCGCCTCGAGCCCCGCGTGGTACGGCAGCGCGTCGACGCCGTGGCCGACGAGAAACTGCGCGACCTCCTCGACCGTGTTGCGCGCCAGGCAGTAGACGATGCCCGCTTCGCCCGGATGCTCGTCGCGGAGAAAGCGCAGAAGCTGCTCGCGCGGCTCGCGTTTTTCGACGATCCGGTAGCGGATGTTGGGCCGGTCGAAGCTGGCAACGAACTCGCGCGCATCGACCAGCAGCCTGGCGACGATCTCGCGCCGGGTCGGCACGTCGGCGGTCGCGGTCAGCGCGATGCGCGGCACCTGCGGCCAGCGCTCGCGCAGAATCGAAAGCTGCCCGTACTCGGGCCGGAAGTCGTGTCCCCATTGCGACACGCAGTGCGCTTCGTCGATCGCGAACAGCGCGAGCGTGCATTCGCCGAGCAGCCGCTGGCAGCGCTCGGTGAGCAGCCTCTCGGGCGCGACGTAGACGAGGTCGAGCTCGCCGTGCTTCATCCGCGCCTCGACCGCGGCGGCCGCCGCGCCCGAAAGCGTCGAGTTCAGGAACGCGGCGCGCACGCCGGCTTCCTCGAGCGCGGCGACCTGATCCTGCATCAGCGCGATCAGCGGCGACACGACGACGCCCACGCCGTCGCGCACGAGCGCCGGGATCTGGTAGCAAAGCGACTTGCCGCCGCCGGTGGGCATCAGCACGAGCGCATCGCCGCCGGCGGCGACGTGGTCGATCACCTCGCGCTGCAAGCCGCGAAAGCTCGAATAGCCGAAGACGTCCCGCAGGATCGACGAAGCGTCGCGCGTGCGCATCGGCGCAAGCGTAGCGAAATCGCCGCGGCCGGCGCTACGATGGCCGCATCGCCCGGAGCCATGGATGAGTGCGCGCGACCCTGCAACCGTCGATGCCGTGCCGCCGACCCGCGAGTTCACCGCGCTGTGGATCGCTTACGGCCTGCATGCGATCGGTTTCGTTTCGATGCTGATCTGGCCGGCGCTCATCGGCTTGGTGATCAACTACGCCAAGCGCGGTGACTCGGCGTCGTTCCTGGACTCGCACCACCGCTGGCTGATCCGCACCTTCTGGCTCGCGCTGGCGGGCTACGCGCTCGCGCTCGGCGTGGTCGTCGCGTCGGCCTGGCCGGTGGTCGCCGCCGCGATCCGCAGCGCGGCCACGCCCGGCACGCTGTCGATCGACTGGGACACGCTGTTCGCGACGATCGGCGGCGCCGCCGTCGGCGCGCTCGGCATCGTCGCGGTCTGGGCCTGGGTGATCTACCGGCTGATCCGCGGCGGGCTGCGGCTGCAGGAGGCGCGGCCGGTGCCGTAGGCGGGCGCCGCGCGCTGCGCCCGCACGCCGGTGGGGACGCTTCCGCCTTGGCCCGCGTCGCAGACGGTGGTCGGGTGCGGCAGCGGCCGCGGGTCAGTGATACCGCGCGAGCGCGAAGTCGTAGTTCGTGCCGTCGTGGCTTCTGCCCGCCACGACGATCCTGCCGTCGGGTGCGAGCGCCATGGCATGGGCCAGCGAGACGCCGGTTCCGATTCCGACGGTGACCTTGCCGCCATTGCCGAAGGTGGCTTCGAGCGTGCCGTCGGCGTTGTAGCGGGCGAGCGCGAAGTCGTAGTTCGTGCCGTTGAAGCCTGTGCCCGCCACCACGATCTTGCCGTCCGGTGCGAGCGCGAGCGCAATGGCCTCCTCGGTCTCGGTGCCGGAGCCGAACGCGGTCACGACCTTGCCGCCGTTGCCGAAGGTGGCATCGAGTGTGCCGTTGACGTTGTACCGCGCGAGCGCAAAGTCGAACTTCATACCGTCGTGGCTTTTGCCCGCCACCACGATCTTGCCGTCGGGCGCCAGCGCAAGGGTATAGGCCTCGTCGTCGTTGGGGCCGATTGGGGTGGTTACCCTGCCGCCGCTCCCAAAGCTCGCATCGAGCGTGCCGTCGGCGTTGTAGCGCGCGAGCGCGAAGTCGTGGCTCGTGCCGTTGTGACTCGTGCCCGCTACGACGATCTTGCCGTCCGGCGCGAGCGCGAGGGCGTAGGCATAGTCGTTGCCGGAGCCGATCGCGGTCAAAACCTTGCCGCCACTGCCGAAGCTCGCATCAAGCGTGCCGTCGGTGTTGTAGCGCGCGAGCGCGAAGTCGTAGTTCGTGCCGTTGTGGCTAAAGCCCGCCACGACGATCCTGCCGTCGGGCGCAAGCGCGACGGCGTGAGCTGCGGCGTTTGCGCTACCGATGCCGATCGCGGTCACGACCTTGCCGCCGCTGCCGAAGGTGCTATCGAGCGTGCCGTCGGCGTTGTAGCGCGCCAGCGCGACGTAGCGGCCGGTGATGCTCCAGGCTGTGCCCGCCACCACGATCTTGCCGCCCGGCGCGAGCGCGAGGGCATAGGCTTCGTCGCTCCCACCGATCGCGGTCACGACCTTGCCCCCGCTGCCGAAGGTGGTGTCGAGCGACCCGTCGGCGTTGTAGCGCGCCAGCGCGAAGTCGTCGTTCGTGCCGTTGTAACTCGTGCCCGCCACCACGATCTTGCCGTCGGGCGCGAGCGCGAGGGCGAAGGCAAAGTCTTCGCTCCCGCCGATCGCGGTCAGAACCTTACCGCCGTTGCCGAAGGCGGGATCGAGATCGCCGCGGGCGGCCACGTACAGGTTGAAGTCGGTGCAATGGCTGCCGCAGGCGGAGGCGAGCGAGCCGCCACTGGCGCGGATGCGCAGCGTATGCGGCCCGGTGGGTGTCGCAGCGCTGCTGGCCACCGTGAGCGTCACGGTCGTGGTGCCGGAGACGGTGGCATCCCGGGGTGTGACGCTCAGGCCCGCCGGCGCGGCCGAGCCGTCGGCCTTCTCCAGCACGAAGGAGACCGTGCCGGAGAAGCCGGCGTCCGGGGTGAGCGTCACCGGCAGGCTCGTGCTGCCGCCACGCGTCAGCGCAATCGCGCTCGATGACGTGCTCAGTTGCAGCGTGCCGGCAGGCGGGGCGCCGCCCGCTCCGCCGCCCCCGCAGGCGGCGAGCCCCAGGAGCACGAGACCTGCGAAGATCGCCGGTTTCCAGTCGTGTTTCACGGTGGCGACCTGATCAGTAGTGATACCGCGCGAGCGCGAAGTCATAGTTCGCGCCGTTGTGACTCGAGCCCGCCACGACGATCTTGCCGTCGGGCGCAAGCGCGAGGGCATAGGCGAAGTCGTTGCCGGCGCCGATCGCGGTTACGACCTTGCCGCCAGTCCCGAAGGTCGTATCGAGCGAGCCGTCGGCGTTGTAGCGCGCGAGCGCAAAGTCATCGGTCGTGCCATTGGCACTTTGACCTGCCACGACGATCTTGCCGTCGGGCGCCAACGCGAGGGCACGGGCGTAGTCGTTGCCCGCGCCGATCGCGGTCACGACCTTGCCGCCGCTGCCAAAGCTCGTATCGAGCGAACCGTTGGCGTTGTAGCGCGTCAGCGCGAAGTCCCGTCCCGTGACGCCGTTGTCACTGAAGCCTGCCACGACGATTCTGCCGTCGGGCGCAAGCGCGATCGCGAAGGCCGCGTCGTAGCCGGAACCAAACGGGGTCACGACCCTGCCGCCGGTGCCGAAGCTCGTATCGAGCGTGCCGTCGGCGTTGTAGAGCGCGAGCGCCGAGTTCCTCGTCGTGCCGTTGGCGCTCTCACCGGCCGCTACGATCTTTCCGTTGGGCGCCAGCGCGAGGGCAAAGGCGATGTCGACGCCGGAGAGGATCGGAGTGGTGACCTTGCCGCCGCTGCCGAAGCCCGTATCGAGCGAGCCGTTGGCGTTGTAGCGCGCGAGCGCGAAGTCGGCGTCCGCGCCGTTGTCACTGTAGCCCGCCACCACGATCTTGCCGTCGGGCGCGAGCGCAAGAGCGAGGGCATAGTCGTGACTGGCGCCGATCGCGGTCACGACCTTGCCGCCGCTGCCGAAGGTGGGATCCAGCGTGCCGTCGGTGTTGTAGCGCACGAGCGCGAAGTCGTACTTCGTGCCGTTGTAGCTGTAACCCGCCACCACGATCTTGCCGTCGGGCGCAAGTACGAGGGCATTGGCCCGGTCCTCGCCGGCACCGATCGCGGTGGTGACCTTGCCGCCGCTGCCGAAGGTCGTATCGAGCGTGCCGTCGGCGTTGTAGCGCACGAGCGAGAAGTCCCAGGTCGCGCCCGTGTAGCTTGAGCCTGCCACCACGATCTTGCCGTCAGGCGCAAGCGCGACAGCCTCGCCGAGGTCGTTGGCGTTGCTGCCGGAGCCGATCGCGGTCACGACCTTGCCACCGCTGCCGAAGGTGCTATCGAGTGTGCCGGCAGGCGGCGCGCTGCCGCCCCCTCCCCCGTAGCCGCCCCCGCCGCCGCCTCCACAAGCAGCGAGCAAGGCGCACAGCATCATGACTTGAAAGCGCATTCGCATGTTCCTCCGTTCGGATCGAATCGAATCGGGTTGGCGGACCGCGTGTGGCCCTGCGGGGGCGGGTCATCGCCTGCCGGTGCTTGCACTGGCCCGGCAAAGCCGCTGCATCGGCGCCCGCCGGTCGACTGCTCGAGGCCGCTCACCACTGCGCCCTGTACAGCACGCCCGGGACGGGCCGCGCCTGCCAGTCGGCGCCGATGTTCTTCCAGCCGTTGACGTCGCGCTTGCCGTCGGACCCGACGTCGCCCTCGAAGCCGTCGACGATCGAGTACACGCGGGACAGCCCGGCGGCAGCGAGCGCGTCCGCGGCGAGCGCGCTGCGCTCGCCCGAACGGCACAGGAGCAGCACGGTCGCATCGTCGCCGGCGCCGTTGCGCGCCAGCGCGGCCCGGACCTCTCCAACGAAGTCGGGATTGGGCTGCATCTTCAGGGTGTTCTTCGCGGCGTCCCATTGCAGCGGCCACACCGGCTCGAGATACGGAACGTGGATGTGCGTCAGACTCGGCTGACCGACGTAGACGGCCTCGACGCGGCTACGGATGTCGACGAGCACGACGTCGCGGGGGTGCTGCAGCAGCATCCGCCGAGCTTCGGCGGCGCTCACGAGCAGGCCGAGGCTGGTCCGCTTGCGAGCGGGAACGCTGTCCTTCGGCACCGCCTGAATCGCGAAGTCCCGTGCCAACGGCTGCACGACCTTGTCGCCGTCGCAGGTGGCGAAGGCTGCAATGTCGACCGCGTACAGCGGGCAGGCGCCGTCGCCGGCCGTCTGGATCGCCGTCTGGGATAGCGCACCCGACAGCGAACCCTGCGCGGCTGCGGGCAGCGCAGCACTGGCAAGTAGGGCGGTGGCCAGCACATTCAACGCGCGCGTGGCCGATTCATAACAGACGAAGCGCAATGCCTTGGTACCCATGGTTCCTCCATCGTCTCGAGTGCGGGTCGCGCAGCAAGCCGGCTTGCGCGCAACGGCAGGGCTTGCTGCTTGCCGGGAGAATCGGAACCGCCGTCCGAAAGACGACACGCCGGTTCGCCTCGCCGGGCCGCCGAGCTCGCGCAGCGGCGCGCGACCGCCGGGTTGCGCCGCGTTCGCGCAGGCGACCTCACGCACGGACCGCACGCGGCCGTGCACGCCCGGCCTACCGCATCAGTCGCACCGTGTGGTTGCCGCTGTCGTTCACGAAGAGGTCGCGACCGTCGGTGGTGAGCCCGGACGGATAAGGTCTGAATTGCGCCGTTGCGCCAGTACCGTCTGCCGAGCCCGCGGCGCCCGGCGTTCCGGCCAAGGTCGAGACCGCACCCGTGGCGATCGCGATCTTGCGGATGATGAAGTTGTTCGAGTCCGCCACGTAAAGGCTCGTGCCGTCGGTGGTGATGGCCGAGGGGAAGCTGAACCGAGCTGACGCGCCGATGCCGTCGGCAAAGCCCGATGACCCCGCCTGACCGGCAAGGGTCGTGACCGCGCCGGTGCCGATCGCGATCCTGCGGATGGTGTGGTTGTCGGTGTCCGCGACATACAGGTTCACGCCGTCGGTGGTCAGGGCGTAGGGGAAACTGAACCGCGCGGCCGCGCCGACGCCGTCGGCAAAGCCCGATGACCCCGCCTGACCGGCAAGGGTCGTGACCGCGCCGGTCCCGATCGCGATCTTGCGGATGGTGTGGTTGTTCGTATCGGCGACGAACAGGCTCGTGCCGTCGGTGGTAATGCCGGTCGGGAAGTTGAACCGCGCCGCGCTGCCTGCGCCGTCGACGAAGCCGGGCAGCGTTGTTCCAGCGAGCGTCACGACCTCCCACGTGCCGATCGCGATCTTGCGGATGCTGTGGTTGCCGCGATCGGCCACGTACAGAAACCTGCCGTCGGTGGTGAGGCCGGCCGGAGAGCGGAACCGCGCGGCCGTACCGATGGCATCGACAGAGCCTTCGATCAGCGGCGCTCCGGCGACAATCGTGACCGCGCTGCCGTCGATCGCCAGCTTGCGGATCGTGTGGTTGCCGTAATCCGCCACGTACAGGTTCGCACCGTCGGTGGTGAGCCCTTGCGGATAAAAGAACCGCGCCGCGGTGCCACTGCCGTCGATGAAACCCGGCGCACCCGCCCTGCCGGCAATGGTGGCAACCGTGGCGGCGAGGTTCAGCGCCACGCCCTGGCGGGCGCCGCCCATCTGATACGTGCCCGGGGGCGCGTCGCCACCGCCGCCTCCCGCACCACAACCGTGAAGCAGAAGGGTCACGCTGCCCGCCGCAACCATCGCGGCCAACGTCGTGCGTTTCCTGCGGATCGTCCAACGGCGCATGCAAGGGCTCCTCGGGCGGGGAATGCGAAGACGAACGATTGCGCGGGCGGCGGACGCGCCGCGGCCCGCTCACCGGGGCAATCGGAGTCGGGCGGGAAAAGACGACAGGCCGGCGACCCGTCGGCGCACTCAGTGACCGGCCGCCAGCCGGATTCGCCGGGTCTCCGGATGGTCGACGCCGAGAGCATGTGCCAGGTGCGCCGCGGCCTCGGTCGCCGCGGCTTGCGCCTGCGCATGCTCGCCGCGCGCTTCATGCAGGCGCTGCAGCTGGGCGAGCGTCAAGCCGACGTGGCTCGAGTAGGGCTTGCCGCCCTGCAGCTCGCGCGCGAGCGCAAGTGCTCGCGCGAGGTCTGCTGCCGCCAAGTCGACAGCGCCGTCGTGCAGGTACACCTCGGCGCGGCCGCGCAAAGCGGTCACCACGGGGCCGACACGCATACGGCGCGCGTCGAAGAAGTCGATGACCCGCGCGAAGTCGGCGCGCGCGTCCTCCCAGCGCTCGTCGAGCAACGCCACGCGCGCCTCGGCGAGTCTGATCGTGACGGCGGCCACGCTGTCGGCGGGCAGCGTGCGGCCGATCGATGCGCGCGCCTCGGCGAGCAACGCCGCCGCGGCGGCGGCGTCGCCCTTTTCGCGCGTGGCGCTGGCCAACGCCGCCAGACTGGCGGCGGCGATCGCATGCATCGCACCGGCGCTGGCCAGCGCGTGCGCGCGGCGCAGATCGGCGAGCGCCGCGTCGTAGCGCGCCAGCGTCATGTTCGCCAGCCCGCGGTTCAGCAGCAAGTACGCCGGCGGTGCGCGGTCGGGCGTCAGCCGGGTCGATACCGCGAGCGCTTCGTCGTAGCTTTCCCACGCGCGCGGGATGTCGCCGGCGGCGAAGCTGGCGATGCCCCAGTTGTTCAGTGTCGTCACGAAATTCGGCGTCGCGCTGCGGCCGATCGCGCGGAAGCGCGCCACCGCCTCCGCGTAGAAACGGTCGGCCTCGGCGGCGTCGCCGGCCAGATAGTGACCGTAGGCGACCTCGCCGAGCAGTTGCGCTTCGGCGCTCGGTGTCCCCCGCCCCGACTCACGCAGGCGCTCCAGCGCCTGCCGCGCGGCGGCCAGTGCAGTGGCGGCGTCGTTGCGGTTCTGCGCGACGAACGCGCGTGCCTGCAGGCATTCGACCTCCGCTGCCGGATCGCCGCGCGCGATTCGCAGCCCCTGTTCGATCTGCGCCTGCGCCTCATCGGAGCGGCCTTGCAGCGACACCGAGAACGCGTGCAGGCACGCCACGCTGGCGCGCAGCGCCGGTTCGCTCGTTGGCGAGACGCGTTGCCGCGCCTCGGCAAGCAGGCGCTCGGCGGTGGCCGGGTCGCCGAGCGTCACGTAGAACTGTCCGAGCATGCCGAGCACGGCTGCATCGGTGTCGACGTTGCCGGTGCCGCCGCCGGCAAGCAGCGCCCGGCTTCGTTCGAGCAGCTCGCGCACGGTGAGCGGCCGGTCGTTCTGCGCCGCCTCGGTCAACATCACGCCGACGAATTCCACCAGCGCTTCGTTGCGCGCCGCCGCTGCCCGCGCGCGGTCGCGCTCGCGCGCGGCGACGACGGCCTGCCACGCGGTCGCGGCGCTGCCGACCAGCAGCGCGAGCGCGACCGCCGCCGCAGCGCCGGCGGCGACGCGATGCCGCCCAACGAACCGGCCGACGCGATAGCCGAGCGTGTCGGGCCGTGCGCTGACCGGCTGACGTTCGAGGTGCCGCCGCAGGTCGTCCGCGAACGCCGCTGCCGTCGGGTAGCGCTCGGCGGACGACTTCTTCAGCGCCTTGGCGACGATGTTGTCCAGATCGCCGCGCAGCGCGCGCACCAGCTTCTCCGGCGTGGTCGCGCGCGCGGCCGCCACCGCGGCCGGCGCTTGCCGCGCAGCGTCGGACAGCCGCGCGGGCTCCGCCTCCAGGATCGCGCGCAGCCGCTCGACCGGCCCCTGCCCGGGGTGCGCAGTCGGATGGCTGCCGCCGAGCAACAGATAGAGCAGCACGCCGAGCGCATAGACGTCGGTCGCGGTGGTCACGTCGCCGCCTTGCACCTGCTCGGGCGCGGCGTATTCCGGCGTAAACGCGCGCCCGGCGAGTTGCGTCAGCTCGGTCGCCGCAGCCGGCTCGGCGCCCTCGCCGATCAGCTTGGCGATGCCGAAGTCGAGCAGCTTCACCCGGCCGTCACGCGCGACCAGGATGTTCGACGGCTTCAGATCGCGGTGCAGGATTAGATTGCTGTGGGCGTGCGCGACCGCGGCGAGCACGTCGAGGAACAGGCGCACGCGCGCCTCGACGGTCAGCGAATGCGCGTCGCAGAAGCGGTCGATCGGCTCGCCTTCGATGTACTCCAGCACCAGGTACGGCTGGCCATCGGCAACGCCCGCATCGAGCAGCCGCGCGATGTTCGGGTGCGCGAGCCGCGCGAGCACGCTGCCCTCGCGCGCAAAGCGCTCCGCGCCGCCGCGCGCGAGCAACGCGAGGTTCAGAAACTTGACCGCGGCCTGGCCCTCGAAGCGCCCGTCGCTGCGGCGTGCCAGCCAGACGCTGCCCATGCCGCCGTGGCCGAGTTCCCGCTCGAGCGTGTAGGCGCCGACCGTACGGCCGGCGAGCGTGGCGTGGTCGAGCGCCGATCCCTCGAGGAACTGCGCTGTCTCGACCGCGGCCTGGCGCGCCAGCAGCGCGGCCACCTCGTCGGCCAGCGGCGCGTCCTCGCGGCGAAGCTGCGCCAGCCGCGCCGCGCGCCGCGTCTCGTCCGCATCGAGCAGCTCGTCCAGCAAGGGGCTGACCCGCTGCCAGCGATCCCGGTCGATCCCCGCCATCGTTGACCTCGTCTTTTCCGCCGCAATCGGAGTCGCGGGGGAAAACCCGCCATCGATCAATCGCCGCGCAACGCGTCGTGCAGGTACAGGCGGGCCTTGGCCCAGTCGCGCTGCACGGTTCGCTCAGAGGCGCCGCGCATCGCGGCGATCTCGGCGAACGTGAAGCCGCAGAAGAATTTCAGCTCGACCAGTTCCGCGAGCGGCGGGTCGGCACGGGCCAGTTCGTCGAGCGCATCGCCCAGCCGCGTCAAGTCCCCGCTGTCCCGGGCCACCGACTCGGCGATTCCGGTGTCGAGCTGGGTCAGATGAAACTCGCCGCCGCGCTTGATCGCCCGCCGCTCGCGCACGTAGTCGATGATCAGCCCGCGCATCGCACGCGCCGCGTACGCGAAGAAACGCGCGCGATCCGGAAACGCCGGATCGCGCCGGCTGATGTCCAGATACGCCTCGTGCAGCAGCGTGGTCGCCGACAGCGTTGCGCCGGCGGCGTGCGCGTGCAACTGCCGCTTCGCCAGCCGGTGCAGCTCGCGATACAGCGTCTCGAAAAGCTCGGCGGTCGCGGCGACGTCGCCGCGTTCGGCCGCAACAAGTGCTGCGGCGATCGTGTGCGCGTCGGCGGCGGCATCGCTCATCCCTGCTCGCTCCTCCCGGATTGCGCCACCGAAGATAGCCGCCCGTGCGCCCGGCCTCAACCGGCTTTGCCGCATCGGCGGCGCGCCGCGTGAATCGAGTTGACGTTTACGTCAAGGACACCTAGATTGCCGCCTGCTTGCCGCAATCGGCCACGCATGGAATTTGCGCCTCTCGACCCGGACTTCGAGCGCCGCGTGCGCGCCTCGTTCGCGCGCCAGGCGGCGATGCGCCTGATCGGCGCCGAGCTGACGGCGGTCGAGCCCGGCCGCGTGACGATCGAGCTGCCGGTGCGGGCCGACCTGACGCAGCAGCACGGCTTCGTGCACGGCGGCATCGTCGGCATGATCGCCGACAGCGCCGGCGGCTACTCCGCGTTCACGCTGATGCCCGCCGATGCATCGGTGCTGACGGTGGAGTACAAGATCAACCTGCTGGCGCCGGCGAAGGGCGAGCGATTGGTCGCCACCGGTTGCGTGTTGAAGCCGGGCCGCACGCTGTCGATCGTCCGCGCCGACGTCGACGCGATCGACGGCGCACGCCGGACGCTGGTCGCAGCGATGCAGCAAACGCTGATGGTGATGCACGGCACAAGCGACGAACGGATCTAGGAGAAACGCATGCAAGTGCCCGGATTGAACTTTGCGCTCGGCGCAGACATCGACGCACTGCGCGACGCGGTGCGCGCGTTCGCGGACAAGGAGATCGCGCCGCGCGCCGCCGAGATCGACCGCAGCGACCGGTTTCCGATGGACCTGTGGCGCAAGATGGGCGAGCTGGGCGTGCTCGGCATCACCGTCGAAGAGGAGTACGGCGGCGCCAACATGGGGTACCTCGCGCACATGATCGCGATGGAGGAGATCAGCCGTGCGAGCGCCTCGGTCGGGCTGTCTTACGGCGCGCATTCGAACCTGTGCGTCAACCAGATCCGTCGCAACGGCACCCCCGCGCAGCGCCGGAAGTATCTGCCCAAGCTGATCTCGGGCGAACACGTCGGCGCGCTGGCGATGAGCGAGCCCGGCGCGGGCAGCGACGTCGTCAGCATGAAGCTGCGCGCGGAAGACAAAGGCGGCTACTACCTGCTCAACGGCACGAAGATGTGGATCACCAACGGGCCGGATGCGGACACGCTGGTCGTGTACGGCAAGACCGAGCCCGAACTCGGCGCTTCCGGCATCACCGCGTTCCTGATCGAGAAGGGGATGAAGGGCTTCTCGGTCGCGCAGAAGCTCGACAAGCTCGGCATGCGCGGCTCGCACACCGGCGAACTCGTGTTCGAGAACGTCGAGGTGCCGTACGAGAACGTGCTCGGCGAGGTCAACCAGGGCGTGCGCGTGCTGATGAGCGGGCTCGACTACGAGCGCGCGGTGCTGGCCGCCGGTCCGATCGGCATCATGCAGGCGTGCATGGACGTCGTCGTGCCGTACATCCACGATCGAAAGCAGTTCGGCCAGCCGATCGGCGAGTTCCAGCTGATCCAGGGCAAGATCGCCGACATGTACACGACGCTCTCGGCCTGTCGCGCGTACTGCTACACGGTCGGCAAGAACCTCGACGCGCTCGGCACGCAGCACGTGCGCCAGGTGCGCAAGGACTGCGCGGGCGTGATCCTGTACACCGCCGAGAAAGCCACGTGGATGGCCGGCGAAGCGATCCAGATCCTGGGCGGCAACGGCTACATCAACGACTACCCGACCGGGCGGCTGTGGCGCGATGCCAAGCTCTACGAGATCGGCGCCGGCACGAGCGAGATCCGCCGCATGCTGATCGGCCGCGAGCTGTTCAGCGAGACGATGTAGCGCCGCGCACCGAACCGGCGCGATCCCCGCGCCGGTCACCATGACCCAAAAGAGTAACTGGGCGCGAGCCCGCGGCGTGCGCTACGGTACGACGCCATGCGTCCCGCCCAGCTCGCCGTTGTCCTCGATCGCGAATTCGAAAGCGCCGCGGCAGGCCACCACACGCCGGTGATGCTGTGGGGCCCACCGGGCGTGGGCAAGTCGCAGCTCGTCGCGCAGGCGGCGGCGCGCCACGGCGTCGCGGTCATCGACCTGCGGCTGTCGCAGATGGAACCCTCCGATCTGCGCGGCATTCCGTTTCGGGTCGACAACCGCGTGGAATGGGCGGTGCCGGCGCTGCTTCCGGATGCGGACCGGCACGGTCCGGCCGGCATCCTGTTCCTCGACGAGATCACGTCCGCGCCGCCGACGGTCTCCGCGGCGGCGTATCAGTTGATCCTGGACCGGCGGCTCGGCGACTACCGTGTGCCGCCCGGCTGGGCGATCTTTGCCGCCGGCAACCGCCAGGGCGACCGCGGCGTCACGTACGCGATGCCGGCGCCGCTCGCAAACCGCTTCGCGCATTTCGAGGTCGAGGTCCACCTCGACGACTGGGTCGCCTGGGCCTACGCCAACGGCATCGACGAACGCATCGTCGCGTTCCTGCGCTTCAAGCCCGAGCTGCTGTTCGATTTCGATCCGGCGAAGAACGCCGGCGGCGAGATGGCCTTCCCCAGCCCGCGCGCCTGGGAGTTCGCGCACCGCGCGTTGCGCAAGTTCGCCGATCGGCCGGAATTGCTCGCCGGGGCGCTCGCGGCCTGTGTCGGCCGTGCGGCGGGCGTCGAGTGCGCTGCGTTCACCGAGAGCCTGCATCGCCTGCCCGACGTCGACGCGATCTGCGCCGGCGCGGACGTGCCGGCGCCGCAGGAGATCGACGTGCAGTACGCGGTGGCGGCGGCGCTCGCGGCGCGGGCGCTGCGCGCGCGCGGCACGCCGGATGCGCCGCGCACGTGGGGGCGCATCCTCGAGTACGCGCAGCGGTTCCCGCAGCGCGAGATGGGCGTGATGCTCGTCGCCGACATGCAGCGCGGCATCGGCCAGCCGCTGTTCGCGGTGCCGCAGTTCTCCGGCTGGGCTCAGGCGGTCGCCGACCTGCTGCTCTATGAGTGACGCGGAAACGAGACTCGCCGCCGCGCGCACGCGGCTCGTCGTGGACAAGCCGTTTCTCGGCGCATTGCTGCTGCGGCTGCCGCTGCGAGCCGCCCCCTGGTGCCGCACCACCGCCACCGACGCGCGGGCGCTGTACTACAACCCCGCCTGGATCGAGACCTTGAGCGGTGCGCAGCTGCAGTTCGCGCTCGCGCACGAGGCGCTGCACTGCGCGCTCGGCCACTTCGCTCGCCGCGGGCACCGCAGCAAGCGGCGGTGGGACCTCGCCTGCGATCTGGCGATCAATCCGGTGCTCGTCGACGAAGGTCTGGTGCCGCCGCCGGAGGCGATCGTGCTCGACGTCTACCGCGGCATGAGCGCCGAGGAGATCTATCCGTGCCTGCACGGCGAACAGGAGGAGCGCGAGAGCTTCGATCGGCATCTGTGGGACGGCGACGCGGGCACCGACGGCGGGCAGCCCGCATCGTCGGCCGGCCACGGAGCGTCGCCGCGCGGCGCGAGCGGCGACGGTCGGGGAGCCGCGGGCGAGGGCGGCGAACCGCCACCGCTCGCGCCGCAGGAACGCGAACGGCTGCGCCAGCAATGGCAGCATCATCTGGCCGCCGCCGCGCAGCGCGCCCGCGAGGCGGGCAAGCTTTCCGGCGCACTGGCTCGACTGGCTGAAGCGGCGCTCGCGGCGCGCCTTTCATGGCGCGCGTTGCTCGCGCAGTACCTGTCGCAGACGGCACGCGACGACTTCACCTGGCAGCGGCCGTCGCGTCGCGAGGGCGAGGCGATCCTGCCCGCGCTGCGCAGCCACGGCGGCGACATCCACGTGGCGCTGGACGTCTCCGGCTCGGTGGGCGATGCCGATCTCGCGGACTTCCTGGCGGAACTGAACGCGATCAAGGGCACGCTGCCGGTGCGCATCACGCTGTACGCGTGCGACAGCGCGCTCGCTCCCGGCGCGCCGTGGGTGTTCGAGCCGTGGGAGACGCTGCACCTGCCGCGCCGCCTTGCGGGCGGCGGCGGCACGGCTTTCGCGCCGGTGTTCGACTGGATCGAACGTCGGGGTCTGCGCCCGGACGCGCTCGTCTACTTCACCGACGCGTGCGGCGCATTCCCGCCGCACGCGCCGGCGTATCCGGTGCTGTGGCTCGTCAAGGGCGGCGCGCCGGTGCCGTTCGGCCGGCGCATCCAGTTGAACGAATGAAGGAAGAACTCGCCGCCGAAGACGCGCTGCGCCTGCACGTGTTGCTGGCCGGCGAGGTGCACGCGGTGCGCATCGACGAAGGCGCGCGCGTGCTGCACGCGCTGACGCCGAAAGGCGAGGCCCGAATCGCGCTCAATCCGCGCGGCAACGCGCAGCGCTACGTGCAGCGCGTGCGCGAACTGCTCGGCGGCCATGCCTTCGGCGTGCCCGGCGGCTACCCGGTCCATCTGCGCCGCTTCGCGCGGTTGGGGCGGGCGAGCGCGCAGACGCTGGAGGCATTGCTCAAGCTCGGTGAACCGGAGGCGCTGCTGGCCGTCGCGCAGTCCGACGCGTTGACCGACGAGCTCGCGCGCCGCCTGTGGTGGGCGGCGCAGCCCGCGCCGCCGGCGGAGCTCGCGCGCGCCATGCTGCGGCAACCGGCGGTGCGCGCCGGGACGATGGGCGCGGTGCTCGTCGAGCACCTCGTCGAGTCGCTGCCCTTCGAGGCCGACCCGAACGCCGCGCTGCAGACGCTGCGCGGGTTGCTGGCGTGCGGGTTGTTGTCGCCCGAGGCGCGGCTGAAGCTGTGGCAGCGCGGTGCGCAGCGGCCGTACGAACGGATCGCCTTTCTCGAGCACTGCCCGGACGCCGTGCCGCCGGACCCCGCGCGCGCGTTGCCGGCGGGCTTGCCGCAGACGCCGGCGGCGCGACTGCTCGCGCGCTGCTACGCCGGCGCCGGACAGGCGTGTCTGCGCGCCGCCGAGGCCGCGCTGGAAAGACCGGCGACGCACGAGGCCGTCTATCTGCTGCTCGACGTTCTGGGTGCGTACTTCGCCGACGGCCGCGCTGCGGGCGGATTGCCGGTGGCCGCGCGGGAGCGGACGGCGCTCGAGGCGCTGGCCTGCGTCTCGCAGGACGACGCCGCCGCGATCCTCACCCGCACGACCGCCGTCGGCGCGCTGATGCGGCGTCACCTGGAGCCCGTGCTCGCGCCGCTGGTCGGGCACTTGCGCGCGCTGCGCGGCTTGCAATGAAGGGCGGCGTGTATCTCGACGCAGAAGCGTCGCATCTGGTGCAGCGGCGCTTCGCCCTCGTGCGCGCGCGGCGTGGCAAGCGGCAACGTTTTCCCGAGGGGGTCGTCGAGCCGGTGGAATCGGCCGAAGTGGCGCTGGCGCGGCAGGACCCGAGCCGCGATCTGCACGCGGCCGAGGTGGTGGGGCCGTCGCGCTCCTCGGAAGGGTTTCGCCTGTACTACCTGGTGCGCTGGTTGAGCGACTGAGGCGCGCGGGGCGGGCGCGTTCATGGGACGCCGAGGCGCTGCCGCGGACGGCGGCGCTGCGCGTGCCTGCGTCCGCGGCAAGTCGCGGTGCGCGGACGCGGGAGCGGCGGCAAGCGCGTCCGCCGGCATACGGGCAAAATCGAGCCGGCGCGCACGCCGCCGCAGCCTTCGTTCAGTCCATGAATCTCGTTGGCCTGGCCCCGCACAAACTCGCCTTGTTCGCCGTGGCGGCGCTGCTGCTGGCGCTCACGCCCGGTCCCGTGTGGCTGTACCTGATCTCGCGCACGCTCGCGCAGGGCCGGCGGGCGGGCTACTTCTCGATGTTCGGCGTGGCCGCGGGACTGGCGGTGCACGTGCTGCTCGCCGCGTTCGGGCTGACCGTGGTGCTGCTGGCGATCCCGCTGGCGTTCGACGCGATCCGGCTGGCCGGCGCCGCGTATCTGCTGTGGCTGGCCGTGAACACGTTGCGCAGCGGCGGCGTCTTCGAGACGAGCCCGCTGCCGCCGGTGGCGCCGCGCGTGCTGCTGCGGCAGGCTTTCGTCGCCGCGCTGCTCAATCCCAAGGTGGCGGTGTTCTACCTGTCGCTTTTCCCGCAGTTCATCGACCCGGCGCACGGGTCGGTGCTGGCGCAGAGCCTCGCCCTGGGCGCGATCCAGCTCGCGACCGCGGCCATGGTTGATCTATCTCTGGTCACGGTGGCGGGCTTTCTGGCAGCGTGGTTCGCCGGCCGGCCGCTGTGGCTGCGCGTTCAGCGCTGGTTCCTCGGATCGGCGTTCGGCGTGCTGGCCGTGTGGCTGGCGCTGACGCCGCGGCAGACGGCGGCGACGAGTTGACGTTGAGTCGGCGAACGTGAGCGGCAGACCCAACCCCCTCTGCCCTGCCCCTCTCCCTTCACGGGAGAGGCGGGGTTCCGCGCGGCAAGCGCTCGACAAGCACTTGCCGAGGTGACGAGTGAGCGCCGTCCTGGAAAACCGTTTCGACCGGTCGATGCCGCAACCGGCGAAGATCGCGCGCGCGATCCTGGACGGCTTCGACCGGCACTATCGCCTGTTCCGCTACGTCGCGCAGCAGGCCAAGCAGCGGTTCGAGAACGGCGACTGGCACGGCATGCGGCGCTCCGCGCGCGAACGCATCGACTTCTACGACCAGCGCGTACTCGAGGCGGTGGCGCGCATCGAGCGCGAGTTCGACCTCGCCTCGCTCGCCGACGAGGAGCGCGACGCGCTGTGGCAGGCGGTCAAGACCAACTACATCGCGCTGCTCGCCGAGCACCGGCAGCCCGAGTGTGCCGAGACCTTCTTCAACTCGGTCTGCACCAAGCTGCTGCACCGGGACTACTTTCACAACGCGTTCATCTTCGTGCGTCCGGGTGTGTCGACCGAATACATGGACGCCGACCCGCCGTCGTATCGCAGCTACTACCCGGCGACCGACGGGTGGCGCAGGACCTTCAGGCAGATCCTGATCGACTTCGGGCTCGCCTGCCCCTTCGTCGACGTCGAGCGCGACCTGCGCTGGGTGATGCGCGCGGTGTGCGAGGCGCACCGCGAAGGGCGCGCGCCGCATGCGCTGTCGCGGCCGTTCCATGCCGAGCCCGATCTGCAGATCCAGGTGCTGTCGAGCCTTTTCTTCCGCAACAAGGGCGCGTACATCATCGGCCGCGTGATCAACGGCACGCGCCTGACGCCGTTCGCGGTGCCGATCCTGCGCAACGAGCGCGGGCAGATCTATATCGACACGGTGCTGACGTCGGTCGACCACATCGCGACCCTGTTCTCGTTCACGCGCGCGTACTTCCTGGTCGACATGGAGGCGCCGAGCGCGTACGTCGAGTTCCTGCGTTCGATCCTGCCGCACAAGCAGGCGAGCGAGCTGTACACGATGGTCGGGCTGCAGAAGCAGGGCAAGACGCTCTTTTACCGGGACTTCCTGCATCACCTGCGGCACTCGAGCGACAAGTTCGTGATCGCCCCCGGCATCAAGGGCCTGGTGATGGTCGTGTTCACGCTGCCGTCGTATCCGTACGTGTTCAAGATGATCAAGGACGTGATCCCGCATCCGAAGGAGACCGACGGCGAGCAGATCATGGCGAAGTACCGGCTCGTCAAGATGCACGACCGCGTCGGCCGCATGGCCGACACCTGGGAATACTCGCTCGTCGCGCTGCCGCGCGCGCGTTTCTCTCCCGAGCTTGTGCAGGAGCTTCTCGCGTTCTGCCCGAGCCGGATCGAACTGAGCGAAGACACCGTGCTGATCAAGCACGTCTACATCGAGCGGCGCATGACGCCGCTGAACATCTATCTGCAGCAGGCGACCGACGCCGAGGTCGATCACGCGATCCGCGAGTACGGCCAGGCGATCAAGGATCTGGCGGCGGCCAACATCTTTCCGGGCGACATGCTGTACAAGAACTTCGGCGTCACCCGGCTCGAACGCGTGGTCTTTTACGACTACGACGAGATCGAATACATGACGGACACGAACTTCCGCCGCGTTCCGAAGGCGATGACCGAGGAAGACGAGATGTCCGACCAGCCCTGGTACCACGTCGGCAAGCACGACGTGTTCCCCGAGCAATGGGCACCGTTCCTGCTCGGCGATCCGCGCATCCGCGCGGCGTTCCTGAAGCACCATGCCGACCTGCTGACGCCCGAGTTCTGGCAAAGCCGCAAGGAGCGCATCCAGCAGGGGTATCTTGAGGATGTCTTCCCGTATCCGGAGTCCAAGCGTTTCGTGAACCGCTATGGCGCGCGCGCCCGCGAGGCGCACGCCTGAGACGCGGCACCGGGACCCGATCCACCCGCTTTATTGACGCAGGAGAACCACCATGAACGATCCCATCGTCATCGTCTCCGCCGCCCGCACGCCGATCGGCGGCCTGCTCGGCGATTTCGCTTCGCTGCAGGCGTATCAACTCGGCGCCGTCGCGATCAAGGCCGCGGTCGAGCGCGCCGGAATCAAGGGCGAAGCCGTCGACGAAGTGCTGTTCGGCAACTGCCTGATGGCCGGCCAGGGGCAGGCGCCGGCGCGGCAGGCCACACTGCTGGCGGGGCTGCCGCACTCGGCCGGCGCGGTGACGCTGTCCAAGATGTGCGGCTCGGGCATGCGCGCGATGATGTTCGCGCACGACATGCTCGCCGCCGGTTCCGCCAACGTGATCGTCGCCGGCGGCATGGAGAGCATGACCAACGCGCCGCACCTGCTGGTCGGCGCCCGCAAGGGCTATCGCTACGGCGCCGTGACGACCTACGACCACATGGCGCTCGACGGCTTGGAAGACGCATACGAGCGCGGCAAGGCGATGGGCGTGTTCGCCGAGCAGTGCGCGGCCAAGTACCAGTTCTCGCGCGAGGAGCAGGACCGCTTCGCGATCGCCTCGACCGAACGCGCGCTCAAGGCCAACACCGACGGCAGTTTCGCGTGGGAGATCGCGCCGGTCGCGGTGCCGGGCAAGGGCGGCGAAGTGAGGATCGACAAGGACGAGCAGCCGTTCAAGGCCAAGCTCGACAAGATCCCGCAGCTCAAACCCGCGTTCAAGAAGGACGGAACGATCACCGCGGCCAACGCCTCGTCGATCTCCGACGGCGCCGCCGCGCTGGTGATGATGCGCGCGTCGACCGCGGAGAAGCTCGGCTGCACGCCGATCGCGAAGATCCTCGCGCACGCGGTGCACGCGCAGGCGCCGGAGTGGTTCACCACGGCCCCGGTCGGCGCGATCGACAAGGTGCTGAAGAAGACCGGCTGGGCCGCCACGCAGGTCGACCTGTGGGAAGTCAACGAAGCCTTCGCTGCGGTCACGATGGCCGCGATGCGCGAGCACAAGATCCCGCACGAGAGAATCAACATCCACGGCGGGGCGTGCGCGCTCGGGCACCCGATCGGCGCCTCGGGCGCACGCATCGTCGTCACGCTGTTGGGGGCGCTCAAGAAAACCGGCGGCAAGCGCGGCATCGCCGCGCTGTGCATCGGCGGCGGCGAGGCCACCGCGCTGGCGCTGGAGATGCTGTAAGCGCGGCACCGTCGCCCCGGCCGGAACCGGGGCGACGCCTGGATCCGCGTGATCAGCGGCCTGCAAACCGAACATGTCGACCGTCCTGGTCGTCGGCGCGTCGCGCGGGATCGGCCACGAGTTCGCGCGGCAGTACGCGGCCGACGGCGCACGCGTGATCGCCACGCATCGCAAGCCGGAGGACGCGCAACGGCTGCGCGCGCTCGGCGCGCGGCCGATCGCGCTCGACGTCCTCGACACGGCCGCGCTCGCGGACTTCGGCGCGCGGCTCACGGACGAGCGCATCGACGTGGCGATCCTCGCGGCCGGCATCTACGGGCCGCGCACGAGCGGGCTCGAGCCGCCCACGCCGGCCGACTTCGACGCGGTGATGCACACGAACGTGCGAGCGCCGATGCTGCTGATCCCGCTGCTTGCGGCGCCGCTCGTCGCCGCGCGCGGCAAGCTCGTCGTGCTGTCCAGCCGCATGGGCGCGACCGGTACGATGACGCGCGCGACCGGCTGGCTGTACCGCGCCAGCAAGGCCGCGCTGAACAACGTGCTGAAGAGCGCGAGCCTGGAGCTCGCGCCGCGCGAGGTCATCTGCATGGCGTTCCACCCCGGCTGGGTGCGCACCGACATGGGCGGCGCGAGTGCCGAGCTCGACGTGACCGAGAGCGTGACCCGCATGCGGTACGTGATCGCCGCCGCGAACGACTCGCACAACGGTAAATTCCTCAACTACAACGGCGAACAACTGTCCTGGTAGCGCAGACGTGCCGATGGCCAAGCGCCTGATCTCCTCCGGTTCGACCTTCGAGTCCGTCGCCGGCTACAGCCGGGCGGTCGTCGACGGCGACTACGTGCACGTCGCCGGCACGACCGGCTTCGACTACGCGCGGATGCAAATCGACGAAGACCCGATCGCGCAGTGCCGGCAATGCTTTCGCAACATCGCCGCCGCGCTGGCGCAGGCCGGCTGCACGCTGGACGACGTGGTGCGCGTGCGCTACTACTTGACCGACGTCGCGCTGTTCGAACGGCTCGCGCCGGTTTTCGGCGAACATCTGGGGCGCGCCCGGCCTGCGGCGACCGCGATCGTCTGCGGGCTGGTCGACCCACGGATGAAGATCGAGATCGAAGTCACGGCCAGGCTTGCCCAATGAACCGACGGTACGACGACGGATTGGACGAGGACGACGATCAGCCGCGGCGCGCGCCGGTCACGCGGATCGAGACTGCGCCGGAAGAGCCGTCCGAAGGGCTTCTGTCGCGGCTGGTGTCGTCGGTGCAGTGGATCACGATTCCGCTGTTCGCGGCGCTCGTCTTCGGCATCTGCGCGACGCTCGCAGCGAGCACGGTCGGCTGGACGTTGCGCCGCTTTGCCGAGGAAAGCGGCGTCAATCCGCTGATCTTCGTCGCGGTTCCCGGACTGTTCGCGGTCATGTTCGCGTTGATCGTCTACCAGAACGCCGACAAGCGCATCACGCGCGTCAGCCAGTCGATCTCGCGCGGCATCCTGGTCGCGCTGCTGACCTGGATTTCGTTTTCCGCGCTCGCGACCTGGGCGTGGGGACCGACCGACTTCATGCCGTACTTTTCCAACGTGCTGCTGCTGTCGGGGATCATCGGCGGCGGCCCGATGCTTGCGGCGGCACTCATCGCCGGCTGGCTGGTCGGCTGGCTAATCAAGCAGCGCAAGCTCGGCTGGATCATGCAGGACTGAGAAGCCGTGAAGATTTCGTCGCGAGCGGCCCGCTGCCCCGGATCAAGTCCGGGGGCACGGAGCGCAGGGCCGAGACATATCGAGCGGATAGGCGAGGCCCGAGCACCGCGCAACGACGCCAGCGGGCCGCGCAGTAGGAAGATTCAGGGCTTCTGACGACGTGCTCAGGGAAGAACATCAACTGCTGCGCGAGTCGCTGCGCGAGTTCGCACAGGCGCGGCTGGCGCCGTTCGCCGCCGAATGGGACCGCAGGCACCTGTTCCCGCAGGACGCCCTGCACGAACTGGCGCAGTTGGGCGCGTTCGGCATCGCGGTGCCGCAGGAGTGGGGCGGCGCCGGCATGGACTACACGGCGCTCGCGATCGCGCTTGAGGAGATCGCCGCCGGCGACGGCGGCGTCTCCACGATCATCAGCGTCAACAACTGCCCGGTGTGCGCGATCCTGATGGGCTACGCATCCACCGAGCAGAAGGAGCGGTTCCTGAAACCGCTCGCCTCCGGCCGCGCGCTGGGCGCCTTCTGCCTGACCGAGCCGCACGTCGGCAGCGATGCGGCGGCGCTGAAGACGAGCGCGGTGCGCGACGGCGACCACTACGTGCTCAACGGCGTCAAGCAGTTCATCACGTCGGGCAAGAACGCCGACTACGCGATGGTCGTCGCGGTCACCGACCGCGCCGCCGGCAAGCGCGGCATGAGCATGTTCGTCGTCCCGACCGACACGCCCGGCTACGTCGTCGCGCGGCTCGAGGAGAAAATGGGGCAGCGCTCGTCGGACACCGCGCAGATCGTCTTCGAGAACTGCCGCGTTCCGGCGGCCAACCTGATCGGCGACGAGGGCGACGGTTACAAGATCGCGCTGTCGAGCCTCGAAGGCGGACGCATCGGCATCGCCGCGCAGTCGATCGGCATGGCGCGCGCGGCGTTCGAGGCGGCGCTGAAGTACGCCAAGGAGCGCACCGCGTTCGGCAAGCCGATCTTCGAGCACCAGGCGGTGAACTTCAGGCTCGCCGACATGGCCACGCAGATCGAAGCCGCGCGCAGCCTCGTGCTGCACGCGGCCGCGCTGCGCGATGCGGGCCAGCCGTGCCTGAAGGAAGCGGCGATGGCCAAACTCTTCGCCTCCGAAATGGCCGAGCGCGTGTGCTCCGACGCGATCCAGATCCACGGCGGCTACGGCTATGTCGCCGACTTCCCGGTCGAACGCATCTACCGCGACGTGCGCGTGACCCAGATCTACGAGGGCACCAGCGACATCCAGCGCATGCTGATCGGGCGGGCGTTGGCTTAGCGAAACGTGATCCCCGTGCGCATAGCCGACAACTCCCCCTGCCCAGCTTCGGGAAAGCGGGGTGGTGCGTGAGCCTCAGGGTGATCGTCGCGGGGGCGACGGGGTGGGCGGGGTCGGCGCTGGCGCGCGGGATCGCGCGGTGCGACGACATCAAGCTCGTCGCGGCGGTTTCGCGCAGCCATGCGGGGTTGAACCTCGGCGACGTGCTGGGCGAGCCGCGGCTCGACGCACCGATCGAGTCGAGCGCGGCCGCCGCGCTCGCCGCCGGCTGCGACGTCTTCGTCGAGTACACGTTGCCCGACGTCGCCAAGGGCAACGTGCTGGCCGCGCTCGCGGCCGGTGCGCACGTCGTCGTCGGCACGTCGGGCTTGACCGACGACGACTACGCGCAGATCGATGCCGCCGCGCGCGAGCGCGGGCGCGGCGTGCTCGCGTGCGGCAACTTCGCGATCACCGCGGTGCTGGCGATGAAGTTCGCCGAGATCGCCGCGCGCTATGTCGATCACTTCGAAATCATCGACTACGCGCACGCGGGCAAGGTCGACGCGCCGAGCGGCACCGCGCGCGAACTGGCGTTCCGGCTCGGCCGCGTGCAGCCGCCCAAGCTCGACGTGCCGCTCGACGCCGTGCGCGGGCCGCGCGAGACGCGCGGCGCCACGCTCGGCGGCGTGCAGGTCCATTCGGTGCGGGCGCCGGGCTACGTGCTGTCGGTCGAGGCGATCTTCGGCGCACCGGGGCAGCGGCTGCACATCCGGCACGATTCCGGCGAAAGCGCCGAGCCCTACGTCGATGGCGCGTTGCTCGCGATCCGCGAAGTCGCCAAGCTCGTCGGCGTGCATCGCGGGCTCGACTCGGTGATGACATGGTGATCGCGGGCCCCGCGCCGACCGAACGCTTCACCGACCGCGCCGCGAGTTACGCGCGCGCACGGCCCGGCTACCCCGACGCGATCGCGCCGATGCTCGCGCGCGAGCTCACCCTGCCCGCCGATGCCGTCGTCGCGGATCTGGGCAGCGGCACCGGGCTGTCGTGCGAACCGTTCCTGCGCGCCGGTTTCGAGGTGATCGGTGTCGAGCCGAACGACGCGATGCGCGCGGCCGGCGAACGGCGACTGGCCGCGTACCCGCGCTTTCGCAGCGTGGCCGGCACCGCGGAGGCGACCACGCTGCCGGACGCGAGCGTCGATCTCGTGATCGCCGCGCAGGCCTTCCACTGGTTCGACGTACCGCGCGCCCGCGCCGAGTCGCTGCGGATTCTCAAACGCCCCGCGCGCGCGGCACTGATCTGGAACGACCGCATCAGTACCGGCTCGCGCTTCGCCGAGGGCTACGAACGACTGCTGCTCGATTTCGGCATCGACTACGCCAAGATCAGGCACCGCCACGCGCACGAGGAGTCGGTGACCGAATTCTTCGGCGGCCCGGTGTGGCGCGAGCAGCGCTTCGCGAACCCGACCGAACTCGACTGGGACACGCTGGTCGAGCGGCTGAATTCCGCGTCGTACGTGCCGAAGCCCGATGCGCCGACGTACGCGCCGATGCTCGCGCGGCTGCGCGAGTTGTTCGACGCGGGGCAACGCGACGGTCGGATCGTGATGGCGTACGATACGCGGGTGTTTTTCGGTGCTGTCATCGCGTGCATCGCAGACTGGCAGCCGGCGACCGGCCTGCCGCCGACCGTCAAGTCGGTTTAGTAGAGTGTCGTTAGCCCGTCACGCTTGGCGTTGATGGGTTCGATTACCGTGCAGACAGGGTTACCGATCAGCACTGGGTGGGCGGCAGCTCCAACTCGGCAGCACGTCGCACTATCCAAGTGATTTACGGCGAGGTAGGTGGCGCCGTGATGCTCGGATGTCTCCGAATTCCGCATTTACATTGCGATCATGCTTGTAACCCGCGGTCAGCGGTCGTTCGCCGGCTTCGACGTGCAATCTCAGTCTCGCCGGTTGCGCGAACAGCGGAGCATCCCCGTCAAGGCGACTCCTGGGCTGCGGTTGCCACCGCGCTGGTGGGCACAACAACCCGCTCAGCACAAGGAACGGAGGATTGGTCTTGCACGTGCCCATGCCGGCAAAACTAGGCGTCGCGCCCGCTGAATTGATCGCTCGCTACCCCCGCCTGTACCACATGGCCGAACGGGACAGCCTTCCCTCGATTCTCAAACACGGCTTGCTGTCCACCTCGAGCCTGCTGGATCTCTATGCCGTCAATGGCACGCGACGAACGGCGATCGAGTCTGATGTCCGCAGCCAAAGCATCGCAATCGAACATGCCAAGTTCGGCAGGGCCGTCGTTCGTGACCAATGTCCAATGAGCGTTGCATCGCTCAGGCGTTGTCTTCGGGACGGCCTTACGCCCCGAGACTGGATACAGCTCCTCAACGCCCGCGTGTTCTTCTGGGTTAGCGAGAAGCGGCTTCATGGTCTACTTAACGCTGGCAACTATCGGCATCAGGAACATGATGTGCTGATCTTGGACACTGCGAGCGTCGTAAGAGACTACGCCAACGACATCGATCTTTGCCCGATCAACAGCGGCGCCTCAATTCCCTGGGTCCAACCACGCGGCAAGGACACATTTCGCCCGATCGCCGACTACCCGTGGAGCTACTGGCTCAAGAAGCGTGGGCGCAACGGTGACACGGTGGTAGAGCTAACTGTCAAGCGCGGTGTGACCGACGTGACGCGCCATCTCGTAGAGGCTTGGCGCATGAGAGGCGAGAAGCGACTCCGCCGACTCGCCTAGCGATAGGTCACCAATTCCGGCGATCGATCACGCTTCGCCAGTGGAAGCGTGTGTTTATGAGGCTTACCGGAACTTGCGCAACGCGCTCAACGTCCTCGATGAATCGCTTCGAATCAGGATGAAGCTGCTCGTACCGCCGAGCCCCTGCGTTTTTGCCCCACAGCAAGTCGACGAACGTGAGCGCTATGTCAGTTGGTGCGTTCAAAAGAACGGCGCGACGCAGTTGATCCCAATCGAACTCAGCGACTCGCCGGGGGCGCCCCGTTCTAGAACCGACCTCTTGTCTCTTTAGAGGCTCGGGGTCGATTTTCGCTCGGGCAGCAACGATGTCCCATGAAACGTCCTGCGACATATACCCGGACGAACCCTCTGTGTTGCCCACACGAATCGGATATGTGCGGCACACCATGACGACCCGGCGAATCCGCCGCGCGGGGATGCCGGCTTCCGCCATGCACCCCCCCACGGTCGTATCTCGCGAAGTGACGTGCGGATAGAAGCCGTGATACAGACTCAGCGAAGTTCCTTGTGTTCCTTCAAGCAGGATTCGTTGACCGGAGGCGTAGGCTTCCTCCAGCAGATCGATTGTGGGACGAACGAATGGCTTGAGCTCCGGCACATCTCTGGCGAGTCGAACGCCCCTCTTGCCGTCGCGGCCCAAGATTCGGCGTGCGGCTGACGCGCCCACCCCCTGCCCCGTCGAGGCGATCGCGGTAACAACGCCCGAGGGCTCGTTCTCATCGGCTATGTCCCGTTGCTCAATGATCATGGCCTGCGGGTCAATGCTCAACCGCTCGGCCGTAACAAAGCAATCCTGAATCTCCCTCATCAAGACCGACACGTTGATTTGCGCCCCAGGTCCCAGAATCAGCTTCGCTTCGGTATTGTGAAGGGTGCCGGATGGCAAGTGAACGAACGTGTGCGGCTTGTCTAACAGCACCTTGTGACCAGCGTTTGGGCCGCCCACTCGAACTAGGTATCCGTATTCCTTGGCCAGGTAGGAGGCGATATGGCCCTTGCCCTCGCTTCCGTACTGCCCCCCGACCAGAACATCAACGCAAGGTTCGACGATCCGTGGGCGAAGGCCGAGAGCGGCCGTCGCCTGCACGAGTACATCAATCTCTTGACAACGCTGGCTATCAATCGAGATGTCCGCATAGTCGCGCAGTGCCATCACGCGTCGTTCTGTCAAGTTTCTTGACACCTCGGCATACGTTTGCGGATCGCCCGGTCGGCGCCTCGCTCTGAACCGCCGCTCAAGCTCGTCGGGGGGCGCCCAGACGTGTATGTGAACGACGCGATACTTGCTCGAAAACGCCTTCCTCACTTCGTCGATCTGCTCTTTGATGCGAACAGAGTCAATGACGATTAGGGGTGCCCTTTCGAATGTCTCATCGGCGAGGATGCGTTGGCCGAGTTCCGTGGCAATCCACTTGCCATTGGTTTCCCGATCCAGTCGATCTCCCGCGCGTTGCATTGGCGCGCGTTCAACGCGAGTTCGCGGAAACCGTTTAAGGATGACGTCCTTTGTCTTAAGTAGCGCACTCTGCACCCGCTGCGTCAATCGCCTGGCCAGCTCGGACTTCCCCGAGGCGATCGGGCCAGAGATCAAGACGATTCGCTTCTCCGACATCTATCGCCTTGAGGTGGGGAGGTCATAGACGAAAACCCTTACCCCCTTCCAGCCGATCTCTTCTTCGATGAGATCGCGGATGATGGGCCACGAACCTCCGGCTTGGCCGGTGCCAATTCGCGGCAGATGCACGGAGGCCCCTTTTTTCTTCGCGAACTCACCAACCTCGCGCAGGCATTCCCGAAGGGCTTTGTACCGGATGCGAGGCACGTTCGAGGGGCCGAAACCGGCTTGGGCCACCATCGACATCAAGTAGAGGGCGGGTTCGACCTCAGTGCGATGCGTGCGACCCAAAGCCAAGTTCTCGCGACTGGCCGCCCAGGCGTGAAAGTCGGCTTGCGCCTGCGGCCACTTCTTCTTTACGGCACCAGCGAAACCCAGCGGTGTCCAAGTCGGCGTGCGATTGTTTACGATCTGTGCCACGACACGTGCGCCGGAGCCACGAGGTGCTGTGGCATCGCCGATGACGTACTCGATGAACGGTGCGGCACGTGGCAGCTCCCGGATAGGCAAAGCGAAGCCAGCGACTCGTGGGAAAGCCTGCCCGCCGTAGGCAGGCAGCCCAATACATTCCACCCGCACCTCTTCCTTCAATGGCGGCCAGTTCTCCTCGCCTTTCGAGGTGAATGCGATAGCCGTACACTGTTCAATTGTTGGACTCACGCGAAGCTTGGGCGCACGGCGGTCGACCTTGAGCGCACGGGAGGTCGCCAAGTAGTCAAGTCTTATCTTTGCCGGTGTCTCGCCGGCCTCCGACAAACGCGATGCGCTAAACACAGCGAGGGCGAAGTCCACGAGCCGGGCGAGACGCAGCAGTAACGCTTCTGTCGATACCCTGAGCTCGCGACGGCGCTCGCGGATCCAGTCCATGGTTAACTGGTCGGGCGAAGGCAAGTCGAAACTCTCCGAAGGCATGAGAACTTCTGCGGCCCCGAGGTTACAGAGCAACTCAAGTTGCCACGCATCCGGGCGAACTTCGTGACCCAGCCGATATCGCGGTGCTTCATTGAAGTCAGGAAAGAGCGTGTGGACGATCTCGTGAGCGATTGAGAAATTGATCCGCGTACGAGGTTGGGCTGGATTGAACACGATGCTCGGTGGATGACCCTCGGCCTGCGTCACCATCGCATCGCGAACCTCGTCTGACACGGATACTTCATACCCCAACACTCGGGCAAGCGCGAATGAGTCAAACGGCGGTCCAACCCATCCGTTGTCAAGCGCGCGCAGCGCTAGGTCACGCGCTGCGTGTTCGATCGCCTGCAATGGATCGCGGTCGCACGCAAAGGCGAGTACGGACGGATGCGTCCAGGCGATATCAGTGGAGATCATGAGCTGGGCAAGACTATCAGTAAATCACCATTGATGACCTAGCGGATCGCAGTTCTTGGACCGTTGTACCCTGACAGCGAGCTGCCGAGCACAAAGGATCCGACCGCAAGCAATTACCACCACCGTCGTCGTCGACCGTGGATATGACGCCACGCAACTCGGACTTCGCAACCCGTCTGAAGGGGCCCCACGGCTCGCCCGTGCCACCCGCTCCGGCCACCGACGCCACCACCACCCCCGCTCGACCCGCCGCCGCCCGATCGTGAGTCCGCCCCCTGGCGGCGAAGCGGCTGCGCTGGCGGTCGCACCGAGTTCGCCGAGGCTGCTGCTGAGCGAGCCGATGTCGGCGAGGGAATCGCCGCTACTTTCGGTGTAGTCGTACGCGCCACCGCGACGGCGTCGGCGCACGCGCTGTAGCACCCTCGTGCTACAGTGCGCCGCAGCACCCGCACTGAACTGTGCCACGCCGCGCGATACGTTTTTCCCTCACCGCAACCCTTGGGCCTTTCCTCCGTCTCTCTTCGGGAGAAGCACCCAAGGTGAGGGACTGCGGCGTCGAATTCGGCGGCGAGTCATGCAGTCCGGTAAGTCTCGATCAATGGAGGTTCGCCATGTCGACAACCACGATTCGCCTTCCCGACGACCTCAAGGCCCGCGTTGCCGCGGCCGCCAAGCGCGCGGGCACGACCGCGCATGGCTTCATCCTGCAAGCGATCGCCGAAAAGACGGACGAGGAAGAGCGGCGCAACGAATTCCATGAGGTCGCCGAGAAGCGCTACGCCACCATCGTCGCCACGGGCAAGACGGTTCCGTGGAGCGAGATGCGCGCCTATCTTGCGGGTCGCGTCGCCGGCAAGAAGGCACGCCGGCCAACCGCGAAAAAGCTGGGGCGGTAGGTTCGGTTGAATGGCCCGAATCGAACTCGCCCCGGAGCTCGCGGACGACTTCGATCGCATCTTCAGCCATCTTGCGCAGCACGACCTCGAGCACGCGGCCGCGCGGATCCAGGAGATCGTTCAGGCGTTCGACGTGCTGCAGACGAATCCACTCATCGGACGCCCGACGTCAGGCAGCCTGCGCGAGCTGGTCATCGGGCGTCGCTCACGCGGCTACGTGGCGCTGTACCGGTACGTGCCGGAGATGGATACCGTTTTCATCCTTGCACTGCGCGGCCAGCGGGAAGCGGGCTATCAGCGCGGTTGACGACGCGCACGCGCGGTCGCCGCCGACGCCGGGCATGACGCGTAGCTCGGCCTCCGCGGCGCGATTCAGCCGCGCACCAACGCACGCATCTACCACCCGCTCCCGCCACCTCCACCACCACCGCCCCCGCTCGACCCGCCGCCACCCGAACCCGAGTCCGACCCCGGCGGCGATGCCGCCGCACTCGCAGTCGAACCAAGCTCGCCGAGGCTGCTGCTGAGCGAACCGACATCGGCGAGCGAATCGGTGCTGCTGCCGACGTAGTAGTGCGACACCGCCTGCGCGACGGCGGCGGCGCCGAGCACGGCGGCGAAGCGGTCGGCCCATGTCTTCTCCACACCGAGCGCGAGCGCATACGGCAGCTTGCCCGCGAACTCCTCGGGCGTGAGCCGCGGGTTCTGCAGGCGCGCGAGGTTGTCGCCCTCGGCCACGCCGAGATACAGGCGCAGCCCGTCGATCTCGTCCTTGAGCTTGCGCCCCTGCTGCGTGTACGCGGGCAGCAGGTACGCGAACAGCAGCAGCGCTGCGGCCAGCACGGCCGCGGTCGCGATCACCACCGACACGGACGAGCCCAGCACGATCGCGCCGGCGACCGTCGCCACCGCGCCCAGCCCGGCCAGCACCAGCGGCGTGCGATTGCGCTTGAACAGTACGTCGGCGTAGTGGTGCTCGAGCGCGTCGCTCAGTTCCTTTTGCGCGGCGGCCACCGACGGGTCGTACTTCCTCCGCAACTGAGCGACATCGCTGCCGTCGAACAGCTTGTCGGCCATCGCCTTTTCGCCGGTGCCGAATGCCACGTCGCGGCCGGTGCGCTCGAGGGTGAAGTCGTTTCCGTCCTGACGGATCTTCAAATAGCCGCGCGCGCCGAGCCCGAGCAGCGCGGCGGCAACGCAGCGGCTGTCGAACGCCATGCGGTCGACGAAGCGCATGGCCGCCGCACTCATCGCGGACGGCGGCTCGTAGCGCGGAAAGCGCGGCCCCGGTTTCGGATCGCGGCCGATGCGGTCCCAGCGCCAGTACAGGAACGCCCACACCGCGAGCACGCCGGCCAACGCGACGCCGGCGCCGACGTTGTCCTGCACGAACCAGCCCGCGCGCTCGAGCGTCGAAGGCGCACCGACCACGCCCTTGGGAAACGCCAGCACGATGGTGAGGCCGTGCTGCGGCGCCAGCCGGCGCGTGGTTTCGTACTCGGCGCCGCCGTCGACCACACGCGCGCTGTAGTCGCCGCCGCGCGCGCCGGACGGGCCCGTGTACGCCTGCGCGGACAACTGCGCAGCGGGCACCGGTTGCGGCAGCGTCACGCGCGCACGCGCGCGGTCGATCGCGAAGGTCCAGCCGTTGCCGGTCACGTTCCAGTACAGCTCGTCGTGCGCGGCGAAGAAGCCGAGCTGGCGCGCGGTGCGGTACTCGATCTCGTACCGGTGCTCGCCGCGGTCGAGCAGCACGTCGGCGCGGCCGATGCGCACGCGCACGCCGTTGGACAGAGCCTCGATCGCGTACGGTTCGGGGGCACCGTCGCGGCGGACCGCGACGACTTCGAACGGCACGCGCACCGCGTTGCCGGCGCGATCGGTGTACGCGGTCGGAAAGTCGCGCAGGATGCCGCGCCTGATGCCGGCGCCTTCGGCCTGCACGACGATCGTCTCGGTCACGGCGAGCGCGCCGTCGCGCGCGATCGCGATGTCGGCGGCGAAGTCGACGATCTTCTCCTCGCCCGCGGCGACGAAGCACGCGAGCGCGAGCAGCGCTCCGAGTGTCTGCCGCGACACGCGCCGAATCACAGGCGCACCTCGACCGCGCCACGCTCTTCGGTCTCGAAGAAAGCCGCAGGCTTGAATGCGAACAGCCGGGCGACGATCAGATCGGGGAAGGTCTGCAGCCGCGTGACGTACTGCTTGACTGCGCCGTTGTAGAAGCGGCGCGCGAATTGCAGGTGATCCTCGATCTCGACCAGCTTGCCGGCGAGGTCGCGGAAGCCGGCGTCGGCCTTCAGTTGCGGATAGCTCTCCTGCAGCAGGAGCAGGCGGGCGAGTGCGCCGCCGAGTTGCGCCTCGGTCTGCAGCCGCTCGACGTGCGCGCCGCGCTTGCTGTCGCTTGCGGCCTGCTGCGCGGCCTGCGCGCGCAGCGCGACGACGGTATCGAGCGTCGCGCGCTCGTACGCCGCGTAGGCGCGCACGACCTCGACCAGCCGCGGCACCAGGTCGGCGCGGCGCTTCAGTTGCACGTCGATGTCGGCGTAGCCCTGCGCAACCAGGTTGCGGTCCGCGATCAACCGGTTGAAGATCCAGACGCCATAGGCGACGAACGCCGCGGGCAGCAGCCACCACCAGACCACGTTTCCTCCCCGTTGCCGCGCGCGGCATCGTACGCATGCGGCGGCTGCGGCACAATCGAGCCGTCGACGACCCGGGACAGCCCATGAAACCGATCGAGTTCTATTTCGACTTCTCCTCGCCGTACGCGTACCTCGCCTCCGAGCAGATCGAGCCGCTCGCCGCGAAGTACGGCCGCAGCGTCGCCTACAAGCCGATCCTGCTCGGTGCGATCTTCAAGGTCACCGGCGGCGCGCCGCTGACCGAAACGCACCCGTCGAAGGCGAACTACTCGAAGCACGACTTCGAGCGCAGCGCGCGCTTCGCCGGCGTCAAGTTCAGGTACCCGAGCCAGTTTCCGATCTCCACCGTCACTGCGGCGCGCGCGGTGCTGTGGCTGCAGTCGCAGGGCTCGGCCAAGGCGCCGCTTTTCGTGCACAAGGCCTTCCGTGCGTACTTCGCCGACGACCGCAACATCAACGACCCGGCCGTGCTTGCGCAGATTGCCGACGAACTGGGCATCGACCAGGCGGCGCTGGCCGCCGGCGTCCAGGAGCCCGCGGTCAAGGACAAGCTCAAGGCGCTGGTCGACGAAGCGATCGCGCGCGGCGTCTTCGGTGCGCCGACGATCTTCGTCGACGGCGAGATGTTCTGGGGCAACGACCGATTGCCGCAGGTCGAGCGCTGGCTCGCCTACGGCCCGTTCTGAGTGCCCCGCGCGTCCCCCGCCATGCGCCAGCAGTTCGCCCATCTCGCGCCGTTCCGCGTCTACGGCACGGCCGCCAGCGGCAACTGCCACAAGGTCAGGCTCGCGCTCGATCTGCTGCACATCCCGTACCGCTGGCACGAAGTCGACATCATGCAGGGCGAGACGCGCACGCCCGAGTACCTGGCGATGAATCCGAACGGCAAGGTGCCGCTGCTGCAGATCGATGATCACACGTGGCTCGCGGAGTCCAACGCGATCCTGTGTTACCTCGCGGACGGCACCGAGCTGTGGCCGGGCGACCGGCTCGCGCGCGCACAGGCGCTGCAGTGGATGTTCTTCGAGCAGTACAGCCATGAGCCGTACATCGCGGTCGCACGCTTCGTGCGCCGGTTCCTGAAGAATCCGGACGATCCGCGCCTGCCGGAGCTGGAAAAGCGCGGCCATCACGCGCTCGGCGTGATGGAGGGGCACCTCGCGCGCAACGATTTCTTCGTCGCAGGCCGACTGACGATCGCCGACATCGCGTTGTTCGCGTATACGCACCGCGCCGAAGAAGCCGGCTTCGATCTCGGTAGGTACCCGGCCGTGCGCGCGTGGATCGACCGCTGCTTCGCGCAGCCGGGCGTCACCGCGATGCCTTCGCCGCAGTGACGGCCCCGGCGGCGCGAATCCGCGAATGAGCTCGCTGCTCCAGCACTTCCGCAACCTCGCGCGCGCCAACCGGCTCGCGAACCAACGCCTGCACGCGGCGTGCCTGCAGCTGACCGACGCCGAGTTCAAGGCGCCGCGCACGAGCTTCTTTCCGAGCCTGTGGGCCACGCTCAATCACATCCTGATCGTCGACTGGTACTACATCTCCGCGCTGTATAGAGAACCGGACATGCGCAAGGCGTTCGTTTCCGAGACGCCGTTCGACCGGATGGCCGCTCTCGCGGAAGCGCAGTGCGTCTCGGACGAGCGGCTGATCGCGTGGTGCGACGGCGCCGACGAAGCGCGGCTGGAGGCCGAAGTCGAGATGGACCGCGGCGACCACGTGCAGCGCGACCTTGCGCGCCACGTGCTGATGCACCTGCTGACGCACCAGATCCATCATCGCGGCCAGGCGCACGCGATGCTCGCCGGCACGCGCGTCAAGCCGCCTCAGCTCGACGAATTCGTGATGCCGTCCGACGCCAAGTTCCGCGCCGCCGACCTCGCCGCGCTCGGCTGGAGCGAGGCGGATCTGTTCCGCCGCTGAAGCGGCCGCGCGAGCGGTCGCTTCGCGCTACTCGCCGCGCGGCCGCGGCAGGCCGATGACGGTGCCTTCGCGCCGCTGATCGGCGCCGCCGTACTGCTTGCCGGTCTGCAGGTCGACGATCACGCCCTGCACGGAGCCGATCGTCGCGGTGCAGGCGTTCGCGCCGGCCGCGCCGAGCCCGAGATGACCGAGCGCGCGCAGGTGATCCTGCACGGCGACCGAAAAGCGCGGCTGGTGGAACTCCGCGGTGCCCTCGCACGACACGGTGCCGGCGGCGCCCGTCACCGACAGCCGCGGTGCGTCGATCGCCTGCTGGATCGTCATGCCGTGGTCGATCAGGTTCAGGGTCACGTTCAGCACCGAGTTGATGATCGTCGCGCCGCCCGGCGAGCCGAACGCGGCGAAGGGCTCGTCGCCCTTGAACAGGATTGTCGGCGACATGCTCGAGCGCGGCCGCTTGAACGGCGCCACGTCGTTCGCGCCCGGATTGCCGGTCGCCGGGTTGAACGCCGGAACGAAGTTGAAGTCCGTGAGTTCGTTGTTCAGCAGGAAGCCGTAACCGGGCACCGTGATGCCGGTGCCCCAGGTGTTCTCGATCGTGGTCGTGTAGGAGACGACGTTGCCGTGCTTGTCGACGATCGAGAAGTGCGTTGTGTGCACGCCCTTCTCCGGCTCGAACGGGATCGCCGCGAGTTGCACGCGCGTGTCGAGGCCCGCCACGTCATAAGGCAACGGATTGCCGGCCGCCGGCGTGCCCATGCGGCTGCCGAGGTTGATCAGCCCCGCACGCGACGCGACATACGACGGATGCAGCAGCCCGCGCTTGGGCACGTGCACGAAATCCTCGTCGCCCATCCACACCGCGCGGTCGGCGAACGCGAGCCGCATCGCCTCGATCATCACGTGCAGCGTGTTCGGCCCGCCGAAGCCGAATCCCAGTCCGCTCGCCGGGATCGGGAATCCTTCGAGGATCTTCAGCATCTGGATCACCGTCAGCCCGCCCGAGGACGGCGGCGGCATGCCGGCGATCGTGAAGCCGCGATAGCCGCCGACGACCGGCCGCCGGATCGCGACGCGGTACGCATCGAGATCCGCGAGCGTCATGCGACCGGCACCGACCGCCGCGGGCGTCGTGCGCGAGCGCTTCTGCGCCTCGACGATCGCGGCGGCGACTTCGCCGCGATAGAACACATCGGGACCATGCGCGGCGATCAGCTTGAAGGTCTTGGCCAGATCCGGCTGCGCCAGCAGATCGCCCTCCACGAGCGGCACGCCGCCGGGGCGGAAGATCGCCGCGGTTTCGGGCTGCAGCGACGTGCGGCCGCCGTCGGTGGCGATGTTGGCGGCGAGGAAGCGGTTGATGCGGAAACCCTTCTCCGCCAGTTCGATCGCCGGCGCGAGCGTCTGCGCCAGCGACATCGTTCCCCAGTTGCGCAGCGCGGTGTCCACGCCGGCGAGCGTGCCCGGCACACCGACCGAAAGCCCGCTGGTCGAAGCGATCGCGAACGACAGCGCTGTGCCGCCGGGCGCGAACATGTCCGGTGTCGCTGCAGCCGGCGCGCGCTCGCGCGAATCGACGACCCACGTCTCGCCGGTCTTGGCGAGGTGGATCATCATGAAGCCGCCGCCGCCGATGCCCGAGAACTGCGGCTCGACGACGTTGAGCGCGAACTGGATCGCCGCTGCGGCATCGATCGCGTTGCCACCCGCCTCCAGCATCCTCGCGCCCGCTTCGGCAGCGAGCGGATGCGATGCCGAAACGACGCCCTGCCGCGCGGCCTTGCCGGTCCACGGCGGCGGGCCGTTGCCCTGCGCCTTCGGTGGCAGTGTGTTGCCCGCAGGCACGCCGGGGGTTTCGAGCGCTTCGTCCGCCGCAAGCGGCGGCGCAAGCAACATTCCCACCGCAAGCGCAAGCGGGCCGAGCGAACAGCGCAACGCGTGACGCATCGTCATCCCCCTCCGTATCGTGTCCCGTCCTTCCCGCCCGCACCCTCGCGCGGTCGGGTGTCGGGCCACGTATACGCCACGGGCCCGCGACCGACAATCGCGCAGGCTTGGCCCGCATGTTCGCGCAGCGCCCCGCCGCAGGCGACTTCGCTCTACCATTCGCCCTGCTTGACGCAAACGTCAACTTCGCGACCGCCGCCCCCCGATGACCGTCCTCGACAGCAAGCTCAACACGCGTACGCCCGAGTTCCGCGCCTCCGAAGAGGCGATGCGCGGCCTGGTTGCCGACCTCAAGGACAAGATCGCGAAGATCGCCGCCGGCGGCGGCGCGGACGCGCGCGCAAAGCACCTGGCGCGCGGCAAGCTGCTGCCGCGCGAACGCGTGACGCTGCTGCTCGATCCGGGAACGCCGTTTCTCGAACTGTCGCAGCTCGCCGCTTACGGCATGTACAAGGACGAAGCGCCCAGCGCGGGGATCATCACCGGCGTGGGCCGCGTCTCGGGGCGCGAGTGCGTGATCGTGTGCAACGACGCGACGGTCAAGGGCGGCACGTACTTCCCGATGACGGTCAAGAAGCACCTGCGCGCGCAGGAGATCGCGCGCGAGAACCGCCTGCCGTGCATCTATCTCGTCGACTCCGGGGGTGCCAATCTGCCGAACCAGGACGAGGTGTTCCCGGACCGCGAGCACTTCGGCCGCATCTTCTACAACCAGGCCACGCTGTCGGCCGCGGGCATCCCGCAGATCGCGGTCGTGATGGGCTCGTGCACCGCGGGCGGCGCGTACGTGCCGGCGATGAGCGACGAGTCGATCATCGTGAAGAACCAGGGAACGATCTTTCTCGGCGGCCCGCCGCTGGTCAAGGCCGCGACCGGCGAAGTGGTCAGCGCCGAGGAACTCGGCGGCGGCGACGTTCACACCCGCCTGTCGGGCGTGGCCGACCACCTCGCGATCAACGACGCGCACGCGCTCGCACTCGCGCGCCGCATCGTCGCGACGACCAACTACGTCAAGCCCGCGCCGCTGCAGCTGCGCGAGCCGCGCGAACCGAAGTACGACCCGGCCGAGCTGTACGGCATCGTCCCGACCGACGTGCGCAAGCCCTACGACGTGCACGAGGTGATCGCGCGCATCGTCGACGCCTCCGAGTTCGACGAGTGGAAGGCCCGCTACGGCACCACGCTCGTCACCGGCTTCGCGTGGATCCACGGCATCCCCGTCGGCATCGTCGCCAACAACGGGATCCTGTTCTCGGAGAGCGCGCAGAAGGGTGCGCACTTCATCGAGCTGTGCTGCCAGCGCAAGGTGCCGCTCGTCTTCCTGCAGAACATCAGCGGTTTCATGGTCGGCAGGAAGTACGAGAACGAAGGCATCGCGCGCCACGGCGCCAAGATGGTCACCGCGGTCGCGTGCGCGAACGTGCCGAAGTTCACTCTGATCATCGGCGGCAGCTTCGGCGCCGGCAACTACGGCATGTGCGGGCGCGCGTATTCGCCGCGCTTCCTGTGGATGTGGCCGAACGCGCGCATCAGCGTGATGGGCGGCGAACAGGCCGCCAGCGTGCTCGCGCAGGTCAGGCGCGACGCCATCGAAGCGAAGGGCGGCACCTGGAGCGCCGAGGAGGAGGCAGCATTCAAGGCGCCGATCCTCGCGCAGTACGAACACCAGGGCCACCCGTACTACGCGAGCGCGCGGCTGTGGGACGACGGCGTCATCGACCCGCTCGACACGCGCATGACGCTCGCGCTCGGGCTGTCGGCGGCGCTGAACGCGCCGATCGGCGAGACCCGATTTGGTGTGTTCCGGATGTAGGCAACGCGGATGGCCGACGACGTCTACACGACGCCCGAACACGCCGAACTGCGCCGCCAGGTCGCGCGCTTCATCGAGCGCGAGGTCGAGCCGAACGCGCTCGAGTGGGACGAAGCGGGCTTCGTTCCGCGCGAAGTGCTGCGCAGGATGGGCGCGCTCGGCTGGCTGGGGCTCACGGTGCCGGCGGCCGACGGCGGCGCGGGGGCGGATCGCGTGACCAACGTCGTCTTTCAAGAAGCGCTCGCGCGCTGCACGTCGGGCGGCTTCGTCGTCACCGTGCTCGTGCACACCGACATGGCCGGCCCGCACCTCGTACACGCCGGCAGCGACGCGCAGAAGCGGCGCTGGCTGCCGAAGATGCTGTCGGGCGAGTTGATCAGCGCGATCGCGGTGACCGAAGCCGACGCGGGCTCCGACGTCGCGTCGATCCGCACGCGCGCGGTGCGCGACGGCGATCATTACGTGCTCGACGGCACGAAGACGTTCATCACCAACGGCGTGCACGCGGGCCTGGTGTTCGTCGCGGCGCGCACCGATCCGCACGCCAAGGGCTCGCGCGGGATCTCGATCCTCGCGGTCGAGCGCGGGACGCCGGGCTTTCGCGTCGGCCGCGCGCTGAAGAAGCAGGGCTGGCTCGCATCCGACACGGCGGAGCTCGTCTTCGAGCACTGCCGCGTTCCGGTCGGCAACCGGCTCGGCGAGGAGAACGCCGGCTTCTACGCGATCATGCGCAACTTCCAGACCGAACGCATCGCGCTGGCGGCGATGGCGGTCGGGCACTGCGCAACCGCGCTCGATCTCGCGCTGCGCCACGTGCGTGCGCGCAAGGCCTTCGGCGCGACGCTGTGGGACAAGCAGGCGATCCGCCAGCGCCTCGCGCTGCTCGCCGCGAAGACCGCGGCGGCACGGACCTTTCTGTACCACTGCGCGTGGTTGATGGACCAGGGCCGCGACGCGGTGCGCGAGGTGTCGATGCTGAAAGCCTTGACCGGCGAGCTCGTCAACGAAGTCGTGTATACGTGCCAGCAGTTTCACGGCGGCTTCGGTTACATGCGCGAGGCCGCGATCGAGCGGCTCGCGCGCGATGCGCGCATCCTCGCGATCGGCGGCGGTGCGACCGACGTGATGCTCGAAGAAGTGGCCAAACGGATGGGTGCGGCGGACTGAGCGCCGGCCCGGAATCAACACGCAGAGGCAGTCATGGACTACGAAACGCTCGAACTCAGCATCAACCACCGCGTCGCGGTGCTCTGGCTCGCGCGCGAGAAGGTGCGCAACGCCTTCAACGAAACGATGATCGCGGAGCTCACGCGCGCGTTCTCGACGCTCGGCGCCGACGCCGGCGTGCGCGCGATCGTGCTCGCGGCGAAAGGCCCGGCGTTCTGCGCCGGCGCGGACCTCGACTGGATGCGGCGCATGGCCGGCTACTCGCGCGAGGACAACCGGCGCGACGCGCTCGCGCTCGCCAACATGCTGCGCACGATCGACACCTGCCCCAAGCCGGTGATCGCGCGCGTGCACGGCGACGCGTACGCAGGCGGCATGGGGCTCGTCGCGGTGGCCGATGTCGCGATCGCGGCGCTGCCGGCGAACTTCTGCCTGAGCGAAACGAAGCTCGGGCTGATCCCGGCGACGATCGGGCCGTACGTGATCCGCGCGATCGGCGCGCGCGCCGCGCGGCGGTACTTCCTGACCGCCGAGCGCTTCGACTCGGGCGAGGCGTTCCGTCTCGGCCTGATCCACAACATCACGCCGCCCGACCAGCTCGACATCACGGTCAACGAGCTGCTCGGCGCGCTGATGCACACGAGCATTCACGCGGTCGGCGAAGCGAAGAAGCTCGTGCGCGACCTGGCGGGCCGCCCGATCGACGACGCGCTGGTCGCCGACACCGCGGAACGCATCGCCGCGATCCGCGCCTCCGACGACGGGCGCGAAGGGGTGCGCGCCTTCCTCGACAAGCGCAAGCCGCGCTGGCTCGCCGAGTACGAGGCCGAGATGGCCGCCGAGCAGGGCGACGACGAGGAAATGTGAACGGCGCGACCGCGCGGCCCGACGCGATGCACCCGACCGCACTGCGCGCTGCCGAGCGCACCGAAGCCGAAGCGGCGCCGGCGCGCCGGCGCGCGGCTCTGGCGCGCGAAGTGCTGACGCTGACACACACGATCGGCGTGGCGGGCTGGCACGTGTGGCACGAAGGCGACGGCCGCGCCTTCGTACTCGCCGCACTCGGCCGCTGCTTCATCGAGCGGACCGTCTCGTTCAATCTGCCGCTGCTGTGGCGGTTGCGCAAGCTGTGGCGCGAGGGCGCGACCGCGCTCGATCCGCGTGCGTTGCGGCTTGCGCTGTGGCTGGACGAGCGCGTCGTGCTGCGCGCCGCTCGCATCGACGTGCATCTGGCGCCGCCGGCGGCGCGGCCGCAGGCGTTCGGCCTGGACCTGCGCACGTTGCGCGAACGCGGCCCCGCAGCGGAAGCGCCGGCGCGCGTGTTCGGGCTGGCGTCGGACAGTCACGAACACTTCCGGCGGATGGCGCGCGATCTCGGGGCCGTGCCGAAAGGCAGCGCGCTCAAACTGCTCGTCGAAGCGCGGCACCCGGGCGTGCCCGCCTCGTTGCGCGCGCGTTTTCCGCTCCGCGTCGATCTGCGGCTGCGCGCCGACGAGGACTACGTGACGCTGATCCATGCGCGCACCGTCGAGGCGCGCCTGCCGGAGCGCTGACGTGCACGCGTTCGGCACCGCGCAACGCGTCGCGCCGGCGGTCGCCGTCGCGGCGGCGGCGCTCGCGGTGCGGCTGCCGCCGCACGCGTATCGCTTCGTGCGCGGTGCCTTGCGGACGCGCTTTCAGACTCGCTGCGCCGAGACGAGACTCGCGCGCTGCGGGCTCGCGATGGGAGGAGTCTTGTCACTGCATCCGCGGCGAAGGAGACGCGTCGAGCCACGCCCGACATGGGAGCGCAGGGGAGTGTTCAGCGAGGTCCTGATGGCCGATTGCGGCGCAGGCTCGACGCGCGCAGCGCGTTGGCCGCAGCCAAACCGCCGTGCGCGCGCGGCGCGCGGCGATTGAGCCGCGGAGACGATCATGTTCAGAAAGATCCTCATTGCCAACCGCGGCGAAATCGCCTGCCGGGTCGCCGCCACCGCGCGCCGGATGGGCGTCCGAACGGTCGCGGTGTATTCGGACGCCGACGCGGCGGCCAAGCACGTCGCCGCGTGCGACGAAGCGGTCCGGCTCGGGCCCGCGCCGGCGCGCGAAAGTTATCTGCGCGGCGAGCGGATCATCGCCGCCGCGAAGGCGACCGGCGCGCAGGCGGTCCATCCGGGCTACGGCTTCCTGTCGGAGAACGAGGACTTCGCGCAGGCCTGCGCCGACGCGGGGCTCGTCTTCATCGGCCCGCCGCCGGCGGCGATCCGCGCGATGGGCAGCAAGAGCGAGGCGAAGGCGCTGATGGAGCAGGCGCACGTGCCGCTCGTTCCCGGCTATCACGGCGCGGATCAGTCGACCGCGCTGCTGAAGGCGCACGCCGACCGCATCGGCTATCCGGTGCTGATCAAGGCGAGCGCGGGCGGCGGCGGCAAGGGCATGCGGATCGTCGCGCGCGCCGAGGACTTCGACGCCGCGCTGGCGTCGTGCCAGCGCGAGGCCGCGGCGTCGTTCGGCGACGACCGCGTGCTGGTCGAGAAGTATCTGCAGCGGCCGCGCCACATCGAGATCCAGGTCTTCGCCGACACGCACGGCAACTGCGTGTATCTGTTCGAGCGCGACTGCTCGGTGCAGCGCCGCCATCAGAAGGTGATCGAGGAAGCGCCCGCCCCCGGCATGACCGCCGCGCGGCGCCGCGCGATGGGCGAGGCCGCGGTCGCGGCGGCAAAGGCGGTGGGCTACGTCGGTGCCGGCACGGTCGAGTTCATCGCCGAAGCCGACGAGCATGGCAACGCCGGCACCTTCTACTTCATGGAGATGAACACGCGGCTGCAGGTCGAACATCCGGTCACCGAGATGATCACCGGCTTCGACCTCGTCGAATGGCAGCTTCGCGTGGCGAGCGGCGAGCGGCTGCCCGCGCTGCAGAACGATCTGACGATCCACGGCCACGCGATCGAGGTGCGCGTGTACGCCGAGAATCCGGACAAGGGATTCCTGCCGGCGATCGGGACGCTCTCGCACCTGGCGCTGCCGGAGCACGTCGCCTTTATGCGCAACGCCGACGGCGTGCGCGCGCACGACCCGGCGCCCGTGCGCATCGACAGCGGCGTTCGACAGGGCGACGCGATCTCGCCGCACTACGACCCGATGATCGCCAAGCTGATCGTCTGGGGCGAGGATCGCGCGCAGGCGCTGGCGCGGCTCGCGACGGCACTGGCCGACGTGCACATCGTCGGCGTGGCGAACAACGTCGACTTTTTGACGCGGCTCGTCGACAACCCGCGCTTTGCGCAGGCGCAGCTCGACACGGGACTGATCGAGCACGAGAGCGCGCGGCTGTTCGCCACCGAAGCGGCCGTGCCCGACGACGTGCTCGCGGTTGCCTGCGCGCGGCTCGTCGTCGACGAGACGGCCGCGGAAACGAACGACCCGTGGTCGCTCGCACGCGGCTGGCGGCTGAACACGACCTACACGCGCGACCTCGTCTTCAAGTCCGAACGCGGCGTGCACGACGTCGACCTCGAGTACACGCGCGACGGCTACGTCTTCCATCATGGCGCGCTGCGCGCGCCGCTCGCGATCGTCGCCGCGCGGGGCACGCGGCTGGAAATGCGCTTCGCCGACCGCGCGTTCGCGGCGGACGTGATTCGCGATGGCGACAACCTGCACGTGTTCGCCAACGGCCGCCATCGGGTCGTCACGCTGGTCGACGTGATCGCGCACGCCGGCGAGAGCGAGCTGGAAAGCGGCGGGCTGGCAGCGCCGATGCCCGGCCGCGTGATCGCGATCCACGTCGCGCGCGGGGCGCGCGTGACCAAGGGATCACCGCTTCTGGTGATGGAGGCGATGAAAATGGAGCACACGATCGTCGCGCCGGCCGACGGCACCGTCGACGAGTTCTTCTACGGCGTCGGCGAGCAGGTCGCCGAAGGCGCGGCGCTGGTGGCGTTCACCCGCTCGCAATAGACATGCCGACGCGAATCGTGCTGTGCGCACGCGGGATGCACGCGCCGGCGTGGCTCGAAGCGCTGCGCGCCGCGCTGCCCGACGCCGATCTGTGGTGGCGCGATGCGGCCAGGCTCGACGCCGATCCGCTCGCGCCGCAGGCCGACATGGCCATCGTCTGGCGGCCGCCCTCCGCGTTGTTCGAGGAGCAGCGGCGGCTGCGCGCGGTCTTCAACCTCGGCGCGGGTGTCGATGCGCTGCTGGCGATGCCGGCGTTTCCGCGCGATGCGCTGCTGGTACGGCTCGAGGACGCCGGCATGGCCGACGCGCTCGCGGAGTACGTGCTCGCCGCGGTGCTGCGCGTGTATCGCGGCTTCGACCGCTACGCGATCCGGCAGCGCGAGGCGCGCTGGCAGGCGGAGCTGCTGCGGCCGAAATCGAACTTCGCGGTCGGCGTGCTCGGGCTCGGCGTGATCGGAGGCGCGATCGCGCGCGCGCTCGCGGCGCACGGCTTCGCGGTGCGCGGTTTCGCGCGGACACGCCACGCGATCGAAGGTGTGGACTGCCGCGCGGGCGAGGCCGAGCTCGCGAGCTTTCTCGACGGGCTCGACGTGCTCGTCGGCGTGCTGCCGCTCACGCCCGAGAACCGCGGCATCCTCAATCGCGCGAATCTCGAACGCCTGGCCGATGGAGCGCACGTCGTCAACGTCGGCCGCGGCGCGCACCTGGTCGAAGCCGATCTGCTCGCGTTGCTCGACGAGGGCAAGCTCGGCGGGGCGACGCTCGACGTCTTCGAGACCGAACCGCTGCCGGCCGCGCACCCGTTCTGGGGGCGACCCGAGATCCTGGTCACGCCGCACATCTCGGCGGTGACCGAACTCGGACCGAGCGTGGCGCAGATCGCCGAGAAGATCGCGCGGCTCGAGCGCGGAGAGGCGATCACGGGGGTCGTGGATCTGCGGCGGGGGTATTGAGCTTCGGCAGGCTCTGATAGTCCCCGTCGCCCCGTTGCGGAACGGCGGCGCCGCCGAGGGTCGCCGACAGCCAGGGGAAACGCCGCGGCGCCTTGGCGGGCCGCGGCGTTTCGACGACGGCGTCCGGCGTTCAGCGCAGGAACTTCACGCTGCTTGCCTTGACGGTGCCGGCGTCGAGCGCACCCATGACACGCACGAGCTTGCCGTTGGCGAGATCGGCTTCGGTGCCGCCCTCGAACGTCGCGGCGCTCGCATCGACCGCGACACCCTGCACCTTGAAGTCGGCCTTCGACACGAAGTCGGTGATCGAGCCCATCAGCCGCGCGCTCGCGCCGGGCATCTGCACCTCGACGCGGTCGGCGACGACCTCGCCGCCGACCCAGTGCGCCACCACTTCGACGCGCTGACCGTTGGCGAGCGGGCCGTTGACGATCTGCGTGGTCGAGGTGATCTTGAACGCGGCGCCGTTCAGCTCGAAGCCCGTCGCGGTCACGTTGGAGATGACGCCTTCGGCGTAGATCGCGGGCGGCATCCCGCTCTTGAACCTCACCTCGGTGACGACGAAGGCGGTGCCGTCGAACGCACCCTTGACCTCGACGAGATCGCCGTTGCCGAAGTCGGCGAGTGCGCCGCCCTCGAACCTCACGCTGTCGGCGAGCTTCATCGGAATGCCGAGCAGCGTGAAGGTCTTGGCCGCCGGATCGAAGTCCTTGACCACGCCGAACAGACGGAAAGGAACGTCCTTCGGCGGCACGCCGAAGATCACTTCGTCGGCGCGGACGACGTCGCCGTCGATGCGGCCCTTGACCAGCACGAATGCGCCGTCCTTCAGGTCATCCTTGGTGCCGTTCTTGAAGGTCGCCGTGTCGGCGTCGACCGGCGTGCCGCGCACCTTGAAGCTCGCGGCCGAAACGAAGTCGGTCACCTGCCCGGCGAGCACGATGCGCCGGCTCTCGGACGCCGGGATGATCCACACGCGCGTGGCTTTTAGAACGACCGTGCCGCCGGTTGCGGAGAGCGTGCCCTCGACACGAACAAGCGCCATGTTCCGGATGTCGGCGAAGGTCGGGTTCTGCCCGCCCTTCAGCTCGGCGTCGGCTGCGTCGACCGCGATGCCGTTGACCCGGAAGGTCTTGCCGTCGGCGCTGGCGTCCGTCACCAGCCCGCCGATGATGAAGCGGCGCCCTTCGAGCGACGGCGTGGCGACCCGTACGGCCTTCGCGATCAGCGTGTTGCCGGTCGGAAGCTGGTCGCTGTAGACGAAGACGAGCGCGTCGTTTTCGATCTTCGCGCCCTCGGGCTTGATCGCCGCGTTCGTGTAGTCGACCGTGAGGTCGCCGAGCTTGAACGTCTTCGCGGTGTCGTTGACGTCGGTCGCGATGCCGCCGGCGCGCACCTTGATCTCGCCCGCCGGCAGTTTGACTTCGACGCGCGTGGCGACGACGTTCCGATCGGCGTCGATCGTGCCGTGCACTTCGACCCAGTCGTCGACCTTCAGGTCGGCGAGCCCCGAGGCACCCTCGAACATCGTCATGCCGTCGCCGCCGGTGACGACCTTCACCGTCTGCCCGACGACCTTGAAGGTGCTCGTCGCTAGATCGACCGACTGCACGGGGCCGATCACCGTCGCGCGGACGAAGACCTTCGTGAGCCTGCCTTCGCGGACCGATGCCTCGACCTGCATGCCGACCTTCAGATCGGCGATCGTGGCCGGTACTTCAGCGCGCGGGTCGACATCGAGCGCGACCACCGCTTGGCTGTCGTCGTAGGTCACGCCGTCGATCGCCGCCGCACCGAGGCCCGTGACCGTCCCGCTGACGGTCACCTGATCGGCCGCGGGCAGCTGCGCCGTGTTGCTGCCGCCGCCGCACGCGGCCAGCAGTGCAGCGAGCGCGGCCGCGCCAAGGAATCGCGAGAGCTTGAGCATGGACTTACCCCCCTGAAATTGGCACCGCAGCCTGCCGCAGTCAGGCTGCCGGCGTGCCCACCCACTATGGCGAAACGCCGGCTCGAATGGAAGGGAAGCTTTCCCGGCAATTGGGTAGGCCGTTTCGCCCACGGCTCTGTGCAAGCGATCACAGAAGCGTGCGCTAACACTGTCCGGAATCCCTAGCCAAGTCGCGGCAATGGGCCGCGCGGGCGCGGCGCGACAATCCCGCGCGCGGCGCCGTCGCGGGTGCGACGGCGGCCCGCGGACGCGACCCGCTCCCCAGGAGAGACACCGATGAAACGCAATTTCGCTCTCTGTGCCGGCGCGCTCGGCGCGGCACTGCTTGCGGCGTGTGGCGGCAGCTCCGACAGTGCACCTCCCCCCGCGGCACCCGCTGCCAGCGTGGTGATCAGCTCGGGCAACCAGGAGCTCGTCGCGCGCGCTGCCGCGAATGCCGTGCTCAGCAGCCGGACCGCCGCGGACGTCACGCCGAGCTCGAACTCAGGCCAGACGCAGGCGGCCTCGACCCGGCGCACGACGATCGCGGGCGCTCGTTCGCTGTCCGCGGTGCTGCTCGGGGTGACCCGCGACGCACTGATCGGCCGGGCTGCGTCCAAGACGACGGCCGCAGGAACCTCCGACGCGGTCAGGGCACAGGCGCTGCTGTCGCGCACCGAGGCGTGCGCCGTCAGCGGAAGCGCCACATTCGCGCTCGACGATCGCGACGGCAACAACCAGGCGAGCCCCGGCGACGTGTTGAGCGTGACGTTCAGCCAATGCCGGACGAGCGCAACCGAGCTGATCGACGGCGGCGTCGCGGCGACCTACCGCGTCGTTCAGCAGACCCCGGCGGTTTCGGTGACGGCGTCGGTCGCGTTCACGCAACTGACCGCAACGTCGAGCGAAGGCAGCTTTGCGATCAACGGCAGCTTCGACTTCACTTTCACGCGCCAGGGCAGCGTCGACACCGCACAGCTCGCCATCGGCGGCAACGGGCTCGCCGCGACAGTGGCAACGCCGAACTACACCGACACGGTGACGCTGCTCGCGGGTTACAACGTGACGGCGACCTACGACAACGGCGCCGGATTGTCGACGCTCGCGGTCAATGGCGCGATCTCCGCGACCTCGCTCGGCGGCACGGTCGTGATCGGCACGCCGCTGGCGATTAGGCAATACGACGTCGATCCGTATCCGCGCGAAGGGCAGGTGCAGGTGCGCGGCGTCAACGACGGCCTGCTGGTGCTGACCGTGCTGTCGACGACGACCGTGCGCGTGCAGCTCGATGCCAACAACGACGGCACCTTCGAGGCGACCAGGGACGTGCCGTGGGGCGACCTGATCTGAGCGCGCTGCGAGCGAAACGCGAGGGCCGGTTCACCCCGGCCCTTTTCGTTGGCGTCGTCATCGCGCGAGTAACATCGGCGCGTCGAATCAAGAGATCAACGCAATGAGCTCGCTTCCCTCCCGCGTTCGCATCGTCGACGTCGGCCCGCGCGACGGGCTGCAGAACGAAAAACAGATGATCCCGGCCGACGTGAAGGTCGAGCTGGTCGATCGGCTCACCGATGCGGGCTTGCCCGCGATCGAAGTCACCTCGTTCGTATCGCCGAAGTGGGTGCCGCAGATGGCCGACGCGGCCTCCGTGATGGCGCGCATCAAGCGCAAGCCCGGGGTGGTGTACTCGGTGCTGGTGCCGAACATGAAAGGCTTCGAAGGCGCGCTCGCGGCGAAGGCCGACGAAGTCGTGGTCTTCGGCGCGGCGAGCGAAGCGTTCTCGCAGAAGAACATCAACTGCTCGATCGCCGAATCGATCGAGCGCTTTCGCCCCGTCGCGCAGGCCGCGCGCGAGCACGGCATGCGCGTGCGCGGCGCCATCTCGTGCGCGCTCGGCTGCCCGTACCAGGGCGAGGTCAAGCCCGAGGCGGTCGCGTATGTCGCGCGGCTGATGAAGGACATCGGTGTGCAGCACATCGGCGTGGCCGACACGATCGGCGTGGGCACGCCGCGCGCCACGCAGGCGGCGATGGAGGCCGCGCTCGGTGTCTACGACCTCGCCGACGTGTCCGGCCACTTTCACGACACCTACGGGCAGGCGCTCGCCAACATCTACGCCTGCCTGGAAATGGGCATCGCGACTTTCGACACGAGCGTCGCCGGGCTTGGCGGCTGCCCATACGCCAAGGGGGCGACCGGCAATGTCGCCACCGAGGACGTGCTGTACCTGCTGCACGGGCTCGGCATCGAGACCGGAATCGATCTCGCGAAGGTCGTCGCGACCGGCCAGTGGATCAGCGGCGTCCTCGGCCGCAAGCCGTTCGCGCGCGCGGGCAACGCCATCGCGGCGAAGATGGCGGCGTGACCCCGCCGTCGCCGGGTCGGGGCCGGCGCATGGCCTGCCCCGCTCAGGCCGCGCGTCGCCCCGCCCGTGCCGCAGCCTTGCTGCCCCAGATCCACACGTACTGCGCGCCCGAGCCGACCACGGTCGCGAGCACGATCCACAGCAGCACGGGCAGCCACGGCTCGCCGTCGACGTAGCCGGCGCCGGTGGCGAGCAGCGTGGCGAGCAGCACGAACTCGAGCACGGTGTTGATCTTCGATAGCCAGGTCGGCGCGATCTCGAGCTGCCCGACCAGCAGGTGATAGGCGAGCGCGCCGCCGACGATCACCACGTCGCGCGCGACGATCGCGGCGGCGAGCCACCACGGCAGCCAGCCCTGCCAGGCGAGCAACAGCGTCACCGTCAGCATCGCCATCTTGTCCGCGAGCGGATCGGCGATCGCGCCGAAGCGCGTGCGCAGATTGAAGCGGCGCGCGATCAGACCGTCGATCAGATCGCTCGCCGCGGCCGCCATGAACAGCCACAGCGCCGATCCGTAGTCGCGCTCGTGCGTGAACCACGCGATCCACGGCACCAGCAGGATGCGCGCGACCGTGATGGCGTTCGGAACGTTGAACATGGCCCAATGATGCCGTGCGCGCGGACCGGCGCAAGCGCGCGAACGCAACACGCGCCGGCCGAACGGGATGCGCCGGGCGCCTCGCGGTCGGTCCGCTCGGCGGGCGGTCAGGCGCGCTCGACGTGCTCCAGCATGCGCCGGCGCATCCCGGCATCGGGCAGCCGGCCGCGCAGCGCCCCCATGTTCTCCGCCATGTGCGCGGGGTTGGACGTGGCGGGAATCGCGCAGGTGACGGCCGGGTGCGCGACGATCCACTTCAGGCAGAACTGCGGCCAGTTGTCGCAGTCGATCTCGCGCGCCCACGACGGAAGCTGTCTGCCTTGCAGACGGTCGAGCAGCGCGCCGCCGTCGAACGGACGATTGGCGATCACCGCGATGCCGCGCTCGGCGGCAAGCGGCAGCAGGCGCTGCTCGACGCTGCGGTCGGCGAGGCTGTAGGTGAACTGCACGAAGTCGAAAGGCTCGCGCTTCAGGATGTCTTCCAGCTCGTCGTGCGCGCGGCCGTGCGAGGTCGTGATGCCGATGTAACGCACGCGCCCCTCGGCCTTCCATTCGCGCAGCGACTTGATGTGGCCGCGCCAGTTCAGCAGATTGTGGATCTGCTGCAGGTCGAAGCGCGCGAGCCCCCACAGCCGCAGCGACTCGTCCATTTGCGTGCGGCCCACGCGGTCGAACGCGGTCCAGATTTTCGTCGCAGCAAAGAGCTTGCCCGCGTGCGGCACCTGCTTCAGCAGGTCGCCGACGACTCTCTCGGCACGGCCGTACATCGGCGACGAGTCGATCATCCCGCCACCCGCGGCAAAAAACGCCTCCAGCACGCGCCGGCGCGGCGCGCGTTCCGCCGGTGCCGCGCCGACATCGAAGGTCAGCCAGGTACCCATGCCGACCGCGGGGAGCAGCTCACCGGTGCGGGGGATCGGCCGCCGCAGGATCGCCGGCTGGGCGCGCAGCGACGGCGCAGTCAGCAGCGCAGTCGCGGCGACGACGAACGATCGGCGATCCATGCGGCTTCGAGCGCTATGCGCGCCGCAGGTTCACCAGCGCGATGCCGGCGCCGACCAGCACGGCAGCGGCCGCGAACGACGAGCTCGGCCGCTCGCCGAGGATCAGCACGCCAAAGGCCACGCCGAACAGCGGCGCGAGGAAGGAGAACACCGCGAGCCGCGCCGCCAGATAGCGCGTCAGCAGCCAGAACCAGGCGAGGTAGCTGGCGAACGCGACGACCACGCTCTGAAAGAGAAGGCTCGCGACGGTGATGCCGTCGAGCACGACCACGCCCGGCTCGCGCAATGCGACCGACGCGAACGGCAGCAGCAGCGCCGACACCGCGAGCTGATAGAACAGCGTCTTGGTCGCCGCAGCGTGCGCGAGCTGGGTGGAACGGATCAGCACGGTCGTCGCCGCCCACAGCGCGGCGGCGACCACGCCGCAGGCGTCGCCCAGCAGCGTGGCGCGCCCCGGCGCGGAGAATCCGTCGGCGAACGCAGCGGCCAAGCCCGCAAAGGCGAGCAGCACGCCGGCCCATTGCACGGCGGCCAGCCGCTCGCCGGGAACGAACCACGCGAGCCCGAGCGCGGTCAACACCGGCGCGAGGTAGATGAAGACGACCATGCGCGACGCGGCGGTGTGGCCGAGCCCGAAGTAGATGAGGAAGAACTCGCCGGCGAAGAGCGCCCCTGCAGCGAGCCCGGCCGCCAGCGTGCCATCGCTTTGCGCGAGCGCGATACCGCGCCAGCGCGCCCAGCCGACGAGCAGCACGGTGGCGACGATCGAGCGGATCGCTCCCTGCATCACCGGCGACACCCCGTGCGCAGCGAGCTTGATCGCGACCTGCTGCAGGCCCCACAGCATCGTCAGCACGATCATCAGGGCGTAGGCGTTGAGATCGAGCGGCTGGCGGGCGGACATGAGGGCTGCATGCAAAGGGCCGCCGCGATGATTCCATAGAATCCGCAAGCCACCTGCGAGCGACCGCCGCGACCCGATGAGCCCAGACCTGAAGCCCGGCATCCGCTACCGATTCCAGTACACGGTCCCCGACGACAAGACCGTGCCGAAGCTGTACCCCGAGTTCGCCGAATTCCGCCAGATGCCCGAGGTTTTCGCGACCGGTTTCATGGTCGGGCTGATCGAAGGCGCGTGCCAGCTCGCGATCAAGCCGTACCTGGACTGGCCGCGCGAACAGTCGGTCGGAACGCACGTGAACTTCTCGCACCTGGCAGCGACGCCGCCCGGGCTGACGGTGACCGTCGATTGCGAAGTGATCGCGGTCGAAGGCCGCAAGGTGAGCTTTCACGCCACCGCGCACGACGGCCACGACCTGATCTCCGAAGGCACGCACGAGCGTGTGGTGATCGATGCCGCGCGCTTCGCCGAACGCGTATCGCGCAAGAAGCTGCCGCCGAACCGTTGCGGGCAGTAGAGCGCGCTCTGCGCGCGAACGGGGGCACGGCGCAACGGTGGCCGTCACGAACCCGCTGGCGCCGTGTGTCTGACGGCCGGACTTCGCCGACGATCTGGCGGCGCCGCGGATGCTGCCGCAAGGGCCGCGTGCCGTGCGCGATGCGACAATGGCGCTGACGCCCCGCTTCGCATCCGCGCGCCATGAGTTCCGTGCCCATACCGCTCGCCACGCCCGATCCGGCCACGACGCCGGTGCCCTCGCCATGCGTCTCGGTGTGCCGGATGGACGCGCGCACGGGGCTGTGCGAAGGCTGCTATCGAACGATCGACGAAATCGCGCGCTGGAGCGCGCTGCCGGATGCCGAGCGACGCGCCGTGTGGCGCGCGATCGCGGCGCGCCGCGCGGCCGCCGGTGCGGCGCCATCGTCGGTGGCTGGTCGGCCCCCAACCAAGTAATCGCGATGGGGCGCTTCGCAAACGTCGGCGAAAGCCACTCGCGCAGCGTCACGCTCGACGCGGCGGCGATCCGCGCGTTTGCGACGGCCTGCGGCGACTTCAACCCGCTGCATCACGACGCGGCGGCGGCCGCGCGCTCGCGCTTCGGCCGGCTGATCGCGAGCGGCCCGCACACCGCGTCGTTGCTGCTCGGCCTGTCCGCGACCTGGTTCGCGCAGCGCGGAACCCCGCTCGGACTCGACTACACGATCAGGTTCCGCAAGGCGGTGTGCGCGGGCGACACGCTGACGCTGCGCTGGACGGTCGTCGCAGTGCACTGGAAGGAATCGCTGCGCGGCGAGCTCGTGACGCTCGACGGCGAGATCCGCAACCAGCACGACGAGTGCGTGCTGACCTCGAACGGGCTGCTGCTCGTCACCGACGCACCGTGAAGGCGCGCTTGCACGCATCCGTGTCCGGCCCGGCGTACTCGGTCGCCGCAGCCTTCGACGCGATCGCGCGGACCGGCGCGCGTTTGCGTGCCGCAACGGGACTTCGATGAGCCTCGAAGCGATGCTGCCGCCGACCATGCGCGTGTTCGAGCGCGGCTGGCTGTCGTCGAACAACGTGCTGTTCTTCGACGATCGCGCGGCCGCGACGATCGTCGATACGGGCTACGCGACGCACGCCGGACAGACGGTGGCGCTCGTCGAGGGCGCGCTGCACGGGCGGCGGCTCGCGCGAATCGTCAACACGCACCTGCACTCGGATCATTGCGGCGGCAACGCCGCGCTGAAGCGCCGCTTCGGCGCACAGATCCTGATCCCGCCCGGCATGGCCGCGGCGGTGGCGGCCTGGGACGAGGATGCGTTGACCTTCGCCGCGACGGGCCAGGTGTGCGAGCCGTTCGCGTTCGACGCGCTGCTGGCGCCCGGCGAACGCATTCGGCTGGGCGGCGACGACTGGGAGGTCATCGCCGCGCCCGGCCACGATCCGCACTCGGTGATGCTGTGGAGCGGAGTGCACCGCATCCTGATCTCGGCCGACGTGCTGTGGCAGCACGGCTTCGGCGCGATCTTTCCTGAGATCGAAGGCGCGTCGGGCTTCGCCGAGCAGCGCGCGATGCTGGCGGCGATCGCCGATTTGCAGCCGCTGCTCGTGATCCCCGGCCATGGCGCACCGTTTACCGATGTGAGCGACGCGCTCGCCCGCGCGTGCGCGAGGCTGGACGCGCTGGCGCACAGCCCCGAGCGCAATGCGCGGCACGTCGCGCGCGTGCTGATCAAGTTCCATCTGCTGCAAGTGCGGTCGACCGGGCGCGACGCGCTGCTCGCACACTTTGCCGCGACGCGTTACTTTCGTCTGATCCACGAGCGCTACTTCGCCGAGTACTCGTTCGAGGCGATCATCGCGCGCGCGCTGCAGGAACTCGCGGCAACGCGGGCGGCCGAAGTGGTCGGCGACATCGTACGGAACATCGATTGACATGAAGGCCGATGCGCTGATCGCGCTGCGTGCCGCCCTGCTCGCGGCCGCGCTGGCCGCGGCCGGTTGCGCCACGCCGGTCGTCGAGGAGCGGCCCGTCGCAGCGGACGAGCCGGCCGCCCCGCGTCTCGGATTCTTCAGCCGCATCAAGACGCCGGACACCGTGCAGCCCGTGCTGCGGCTGGCGGCCTCCGGTGCGCAGATCTTCCGGTGCGAGAAGCGCGACGACGGCTTCGTGTGGGTGTTCCGGCAGCCCGAAGCCGATCTCGCGGATGCGGCCGGCCGCGTCGTCGCACGGCACGGGGCGAACTTCTCGTTCGAGCACGTCGACGGCAGCCGTCTGGTCGGCACCGTGATCGGCTTCGACGAGCCGCCGCAGCCGGGCAATCTGCGCTGGCTGCTTCTGGCGACGCGCAACTTCGGCGAAGGCGCGTTTGCGGGCATCACGCACGTGCAACGGGTCAACACCGCCGGCGGCATGCCGCCGCCGCGTTGCGAGGCAGCCCAGTCGAATCGCCTTCTGCGGGTCCAATTCACGGCCGATTTCGTCTTTTACCGCCCCCGCTAGGCGCTAAGCTCGTGCGCATGAACGGCATTTCGCTGCGGTCGGTCGCGTACGCGCTGGGCCTCGCACTGTCTTGCGCGGCATCCGGCACGGCACACGGCGGCGAATCGTATGTCGGCCGTCCGATCTACAGCGAGCCAGGGTCCGGCCTGCAGCTTCCGCCGGGCTGCGTGATCGAGCCGACGTGGCGCGCGCGGATCGGCACGAGCGACCTCGAAGTCTGGGTCGTCGAGTGCGGTGGAATCGCGCGCAGCTGGTTTCTGCGGCGCTCGCTGATCGAGATGGTCGCCGGCAATCACGCGCGCCTGCGCTTTCAGGTGCTGGACGAGCGGCAATGGCCGGGTGAAACCGCCGGAGACACGCTGAGCGTGCAGTGCGTCGGCAAGAGCGGTCCGGAAGCCGGCTATGTCGTGCTCGGCGCAAAGTGGCGCGCGGTCGGCAGCGAGTTGCGGCTGACCGGCGCGCACTCGGTGATCCGCGCCGATCCCGGCTCGCAGAAGTTTGTCGCCGCATCCCTCGCGCAGGTCGAGTGCACGCGCCATCCCGACCGCGAAGCGATGCTGCGGCGACTGCAGCAGGCACCGCGCTGAGCCTGGATCCCCGGCCCCGTCCCGGGCGGCGCGCGTCGGCCGCGCGCAGTGCGTGAGCCGTATCACAGACGCACTGCCCCGCGCGGTCGCTGCGCAACGATGCCCGGCACGATCGCGCCTCGTTCGGCAACGGAAGCCCGGAGGGCGAGATGAAGCGAGCGCCGTTCGTTCTGTATGCGGCACCGCTCGCGGCACGCGGCGCGCTTCTGTGGGACGCGCGCGACGAAGCGACGTTCGAAAATGGACACATCCCGCGCGCGATCAACATCCCGTTCGAAGCGAACTGGATCGACCCCGACAAGGAGACGATCGTCTATTGCCAGAGCGGCGACCGCGCCGCCGAGACCGCGGCCGTGCTTGCCGATCTCGGGTTCAGGAACATCAGGGTCTACGACTCGTCATGGCTCGGCTACGCGAGCGTGCTGACCGCGCGGGCCGAAGATGAGACCTGGCTAAACGTCGGTGCGTTGCAAGCCACGGCGCAGTCGCTCGAGGCCCGCATCGAGGAACTCGAGCGCAGGCTCGCGCAGCGGCGTCCGTGAGTCCGCGCGAGTAGCGCGGGCGCCTCGCCGCAGGCGCTCGTCTGCGCCGCACGATCCGCCGGCGTCCGGCAGCGGCCGCCTACATCGACGCCCACGCATTTCCACCGCCCGATTGCGGACACTCCGGCGCCGCGAATGCGCAAGGCATCCCGCCCGAAGTCGGGACCGAAGCCGGGGGGCCCGAATCGGGCGCGCGCCGGCGCGCGTTGGCCGAACCGCCTCGCAGCTAAGCGAGTAGCCGCTTTCCGGTAAAATGGCGCGCTCGTCGGAGCCAGCCCGGAGGCGGAAGAATGAGTACAAGTGCGAGTGCCATGACGGTGGGCGCCTACTTGCGGGATCTCCCTCCTGATCGGCGCGTCGCCATGGCCCGCGTTTGCAGCATGATCCGGCGCTCCGCCCGCGGCGTGCGGGAGAGCATGCGGTACGGACTGGCCTTCTATGAACTCGACGGCCCGCTCTTCGCGCTCGAGTCCGGCCGCCGCCACATGTCGCTGTACGTCGCCGAGCAGGAAGTCGTACTGAAGCACAAGGATGCGTTGCCCGGGGTGAATACGGCCCGCAGCTTCATCAAGTTTTCGGACCTGAACCGGCTGCCGCTGGACATCGTCGAGAAGATCGTGCGCGACTCGGTCGCGGCCCGACGCCAGCGGGTCGCACAGGGCACCGTGCCGACTCAGGCGGAGCTGCTGAAGCTGTGGGGAATCAAAGAGGAAGCTGCACTGCCGCCGGCCGTCGTCGCCAAGGCCGCGACCGCGCCGTTGGCCAAGGCCCCGGCAAAACCTGCGGCGAAGAAGTCGGCCGCGGCCAAAGCCGCTGCGAAGCCGGCGGCCAGGGATGCGAAGAAGGCGGCCAGCAAAAAAGCCTGACGCGGCGTTGCCGCGCGCGCCCGAAACGCCGAGCAGCGCACGGCGCATTCACCGATAGCTGCGCGTGTCTTCAATGACCTTGCCGTCGTTCGGCAGGGTTCCCGGAGCCACCAGTTCGACGGAGCCGCCGAGCTTGGTGATCGCGCGCAGGCTCTCGCCGACAGACGCGGCCAAGGCGTCGGACCGCTGACGGGCTTCCGCCATCAGCGTCATCGCGTCTGTTTCACCGGCACGCGCCACGACGAGCCGGATCCTGCCGAGTTCCGGATGGCGCCTGGCGATCTCCGCGATCTGCTCGGGCCGCACGAACATCCCCTTGACCTTCGTCGTCTGGTCGGCGCGGCCCAGCCAGCCTTTGATGCGGACATTCGTTCGCCCGCACGCGGAAGCGCCGGGCAGCACCGCCGTCAGATCGCCGAGCGCAAGCCGGATCCACGGATGGTGTTCATCGAAGGACGTGACGACGACCTCGCCGACCTCGCCCGGTGCGACCGGATCGCCGGTGCCGGGCCGCACGACTTCGAGCAGCACGTCCTCGTTGACGACCAGCCCGTCGCGCGCGGCGGTCTCGTAAGCGATCAGCCCGAGATCGGCGGTCGCGTACAACTGATACGCGTCGATGCCGCGCGCCTTGATTTCCGCCTGCAGGCTCGGCGGAAAGGCCGCGCCGGAAACGACCGCCTTGCGGATCGACGACACGTCGCGCCCCGACGCCAGTGCCGCGTCGAGCAGGATCTTCAGGAAGTCCGGCGTGCCGGCATACCCTGAGGGTCGAAGCTGCCCGACGATGTCGAGCTGCTGTTCGGTGTTGCCGGGACCGGCCGGGATCACCGCGCAGCCGAGCGCGCGTGCGCCCGAGTCGAGGATGAAGCCGCCGGGCGTGAGGTGATAGGAAAACGTGTTCAGCACGATGTCGCCGCGGCGCAAGCCCGCGGCGAACAGCCCGCGCGCCGAGCGCCACGCGTCGTCGCGCCGGCCTTCCGGCTCGTAGATCGGCCCCGGCGAAGTGAACAGCCGGCCGAACGAACCCGGCGCGTCGGGCACGAGCTCGGCGAAAGGCGGCGCCTGCTTCTGCAGTCCGATCAGATCGCTCTTGCGCAGCACCGGCAGGCGCGCCAGCGCCGCGCGCGAGTCGATCGCGCGCGGGTCGATGTCGCCCAGATGGCGGCGCCAGCCCGGCGCGCGCAGCGCCGCGGCGACGAGCGCGGGCAGCCGTGCGGCGAGATCGCGCTCGCGCTCCTGCGGATCGCGCGCCTCCAGCGCGTCGAAGAACTCGGCCATATCAGCGGCCATGTCAGGCCAGCCAGCGCTTGCGGCGGCGGTAGAACTTGGCTTCGCGGAAGCTCTTGCGCCCCTCGCGCGAGATGCCGAGGTAGAACTCCTTGACGTCCTCGTTCTCGGCGAGATCCTTCGCCGCGCCGTCCATCACGACCCGCCCGTTTTCGAGGATGTAGCCGTAGTGCGCGTACTTCAGCGCGATGTTGGTGTTCTGCTCCGCGAGCAGGAACGACACCTTCTCGTTGACGTTGAGGTTGCGCACGATGCCGAAGATCTCGTCGACGACCTGCGGCGCCAGACCCATCGACGGCTCGTCGAGCAGGATCATGTGCGGCCGCGTCATCAGCGCGCGGCCGATTGCCGTCATCTGCTGCTCGCCGCCGGAGGTGTAGCCCGACAGGCTCGTGCGCCGCTGCTTAAGCCGTGGGAAGTACGCGTAGATCATCTCGAGGTCGCGCGCGATCTCGGCGCGCGGCGCGCCCCGGCTGTACGCGCCGGTCAGCAGGTTCTCCTCGACCGTCAGGTGCGCGAAGCAGCGGCGCCCCTCCATCACCTGAACGACGCCGCGCTTGACCAGATCGTAGGCGGTCAGGTTGTGGATGCGCTCGCCGCGCAGCTCGATCGCGCCCTTCGTGACTTCGCCGCGCTCGCCCTTCAGCAGGTTCGAGATCGCGCGCAGCGTGGTGGTCTTGCCCGCGCCGTTGGCGCCGAGCAGCGCGACGATGCCGCCCTCGGGCACGGTCAGCGAAACGCCCTTGAGCACGAGGATCACGTGGTTGTAGATGACCTCGATGCCGTTGACGTTGAGCAGCGGTGCAGTCACGTCGTCCCTCGACTTGGTTCGCGCTTTTGCGATGCGGCCGCACGGCCGCATCGCAAAAGCCGCCCGCGCCGCAGGCGCGGGCGGTGCATGCTCTGCCCGCTCAGCCGCCGCCCAGTTCCTTGGCGCAGTCGCGACGCGCGAGCTTCTTCTCGGCCAGGTACGCAGCCGCGGAGCGCTGGATCATCGGACGGATGATCTGCTGGTCGGCTTCGTACCAGTCGGACGAGAAGTTCCACTTCGCGCCGTCCCACGTGTGAATGCGCGCGTAGTGCGCGCCCGCATGATCGCGGCAGCTCGTCGAGATCGGCCGCATCACGCCGGCGAAACCCAACGCGTCGAGCCGCTTCTGGTCGAGCGCCAGGTTCTCCAGCCCCCAGCGCACCTGCTCGCCGGTCAGCGGCTTCTTGCCGTAGCGCTCCTGCGCGCGCCGCACGGCCTCGACGCTCAGCATCGCGCTGATCATCCCGCGGTTGTAGAGCACGGTGCCGACCTCCTCGCGCGGACCGGTACCCTGCCCCTTGCCGTGGACGAACTTCAGGATGTCCTCATGCACCTTGGTACGTCCTGCGCTGTGCTGCAGCGCCAGCCCGTTGTAACCCTTCGCATCGGCACCGACCGGCACCACGTCGGGTTCGGCCGCCGCCCACCACACGCCGTACATCTTGTCGCGCGGATAACCGGTGGCGACCGCCTCCTTGATCGCGGTCGAGTTCATGACGCCCCAGCCCCACAGGAACACGTAGTCCGGACGCTGCTGGCGGATCTGCAGCCAGGTCGCTTTCTGCTCGACACCCGGATGCGTGACCGGCAGCAGCAGCAGCTCATAGCCATGCATCTTGGCGCGTTCCTGCAGCAGCGCGATCGGCTCCTTGCCGTACGGCGAGTCGTGGTAGACGAGCGCGATCTTCTTGCCCTTGAGCTTGTCGAGTCCGCCGTTCAACTTGCCGACGTGCTGCACCAGGATGTCGGCGGCGTCCCAGTACGTGCCCATCAGCGGGAAGTTGTACGGGAAGGCCTCGCCCTCGACCGAATCGGCGCGACCGTAGCCCGCAGTGATCAGCGGGATCTTGTCGACCGCGGTCTTGTCGGTCAGCGCGAAGGTCACCCCGGTGGACAGCGGGTGCACGAGCGTGGCGCCGGTCGGCCCCTTGCCCTTGAGACGTTCGTAGCACTCCACACCGCGATCGGTCGCGTAGCCGAAGTCGCACTCCTCGAACGTGATCTTGACGCCGTTGATGCCGCCGTCGCGCGCGTTGACGAGTTTGAGGTAGTCGGCAAAGCCGTTGGCGAACGGAACGCCGTTCGGCGCGTAGGCACCGGTGCGGTAGACGAGCGCCGGGAAAAACTGCTCGCCGCCGCCTGCGGCCGCCTTCGCAGGCGCCTTGGCCGGGGCCTTGCCCTTGTCCTGCGCGAGCGCGGTGCCGCTGCTCAGTGCAGCAACGACGCCCACCGCGGTCGCGATGGCCTTCAATGTCGCGAGTCTCATGTTGCCTGTCTCCTTTCGTTGGTCGTTGCTTGGGACAAACCGCCCGAGCGCCGGGGAATCAATGCGGGAACGGCCACAGCCGCAGCTTCTCCTTGCCGATCGCCCACAGCCGCGCCAGCCCGTGCGGCTCGGCGATCAGGAAAAACACGATCAGTGCACCGAAGATCATGAACTCGAGGTGCGAGATCATCGCGGTCGACAGCGGGATGCCGAACCAGATCGGGATCTGGTTCAGCAGCAGGGGCAGCACGACGATGAAGAACGCCCCGAAGTAGCTGCCGAGGATCGAACCCATGCCGCCGATGATGATCATGAACAGCAGGTTGAAGCTCAGATTGATGTTGAACGCCAGCGGCTCCCAGGCGCCGAGGTGGACGAAGCCCCAGAGCGCGCCGGCCACGCCGGCGAAGAACGCGCTGACCGCGAACGCGGTGAGCTTCGCGTGCATCGGCCGGATGCCGATCACGCTGGCGGCCACATCCATGTCGCGGATCGCCATCCACGAGCGGCCGATGTGCGACCGCACGAGATTCTTGGCGACCAACGTGACGACGACCAGCACGCCCAGCACGAACCAGTACTTCTCGACCGGCTGATCGATCACCCAGCCGAACAGCGTCACGTCGGCCGGCGAAACCGACCCCGACGGCGAATAGTTGGTGAACCACTTGACGCGCGCGAACATCCAGTCGATGAAAAACTGCGCGGCCAGCGTCGCGACCGCCAGATAAAGGCCCTTGATGCGCAGGCTCGGCACGCCGAAAACGACGCCGACCGCCGCGGCGACGAGTCCGGCGAGCACCAGCACGACCAGGAAGTTCAGCGCCGGCGCGCGGATCGCGATGTTGTACGCCGCGTACGCGCCGACCGCCATGAAGGCGGCGTGACCGAGCGAGATCTGCCCGCAGTAACCGACGAGGACATTGAGCCCGATCGCCGCGATCGTGAGGATCAGAAACGGGATGACCAGCGCGCGGAAGATGTAGTCGCTCGCGACGAGCGGCACGACCAGAAACGCAAGCGCGACCAGCCCCCACACGAAAAAACGGTCCTGCGCGATCGGCAGCAACTGCTGATCCGCCCTGTAGCTCGTCTTGAACTGGCCGTTCTCGCGGTAGAGCATCGCTGTCAGATCGATCGATGGGCTTCTGTTTCCGGCCGCGCGCTTCGCTCGCTTGACTTGCTTCGCAAGTCAGCCTCCAACCAAAACACATTGATCGCTAGACGCGATCAATGTGTTTTTGGCTCCGGCCGCGCGCTTCGCTCGCTTAACGTTCGCTTCGCTCACATTAGCCTCGCCGAAAGCATATTGATCGCTACACGCGATCAATATGCTTTTCTCCGAAAAGGCCCTCGGGCCGCACCAGCAGGAACGCGAGCGCGAGCACGTAGGCGAACCAGTTCTCGATGCCGCCGCCGGCCAGGTCGAAGGCCTTGACGAGCACCGGCCCGAGGAAGACTTCGGCGAACTTCTCGCCGACGCCGATGATCAGCCCGCCCAGGATCGCTCCCGGCACCGACGTCAGTCCGCCCAGGATCACCACCGGCAGCGCCTTCAGCGCCACCAGCGACAGCGAGAACTGCACGCCGAGCTTCGACCCCCAGATCATTCCGGCCACCAGCGCGACGGCACCGGCCACCGCCCAGACGATCACCCAGATCGTGTTCAGCGGGATGCCGATCGACTGCGCGGCCTGGTGATCGTCGGCCACCGCGCGCAGCGCGCGCCCGGTGGCGGTTCTCTGGAAGAACAGCGCCAGCACGATCACCAGCAGCGCAGCGACCAGTGCAAAGACGAGGTCCTCCTGGTTGATCAGGATGCCGCCCTGGAACGCCCCGTCGAGAATCAGCGTCGGCGCCTTCGGCAGGCCGAGGTTGATCTCGTAGATGTCGCTGCCCCAGATCGTCTGGCCCACACCGTCGATGAAGTACGTGATGCCCAGCGTGGCCATCAGCAGCGCGACGGCCTCCTGATTGACCAGGTGGCGCAGCACCAGCCGCTCGACCAGCCACGCGAAGCCGACCATCAGCGCGAGCGCGATCGCGAAGGCGATCGCGTTGCCGAGCAGGCGGCTTTCGATGCCCAGCAGCGGCGGGACCCACTCCGCGAGCCGCGCCATCGCCAGCGCGGCGAACAGCACCATCGCGCCCTGCGCGAAATTGAACACGCCGGAGGCCTTGAAGATCAGCACGAAGCCGAGCGCGACGAGCGAGTAGAGCACGCCCGACATCAGCCCGCCGAGCAGCACCTCGACGTAGAAACCCGGCGCGCTCATGCCGAGCGCGAGCGGCGCGGCCATGCCGATCAGGATCGCCGCGATCAGCGTGACGACGGGCCAGTTGCGTGCGAGGTCGAGCTTCATCGTCTGCCGTCAGTGCGCCACGCCGAGGTAGGCGTCGATCACGTCCTGATTGTTGCGCACCTCGTCGGGTGTGCCGTCGCCGATCTTGCGGCCGTAGTCGAGCACGACCACGCGGTCGGAAATGTCCATCACCACGCCCATGTCGTGCTCGATCAGCACGATCGTCGTGCCGAATTCGTCGTTGACGTCGAGGATGAACCGGCACATGTCCTCTTTTTCCTCGAGGTTCATGCCGGCCATCGGCTCGTCGAGCAGCAGCATGCGTGGCTCCATCGCAAGCGCGCGTCCGAGGTCGACCCGCTTCTGCAGGCCGTACGGCAGACGCCCGACCGGTGTCTTGCGCCAGGCCTGGATCTCGAGGAAGTCGATGATGTGCTCGACGAACTCGCGGTGCCGCAGTTCCTCTGCCAGCGCCGGGCCGACGCGCACGGCCTGCAGCAGGAGATTGGTGCGCATCTTCAGGTTGCGCCCGGTCATGATGTTGTCCAGCACGCTCATGCCCTTGAACAGCGCGAGCGACTGGAACGTGCGCGCGATCCCCATCTCGGCGGCGCGGCGCGGGTTCATCTTCTCGAACGCGCGCATCTCGCCGTCGGCGGTGCGGAAGGCGATGCGGCCGTGCTGCGGCGTGTAGACGCCGTTGATGACGTTGAGCATCGAACTCTTGCCGGCGCCGTTCGGACCGATGATCGCGCGCACCTCGTGCTCGCGGACGTCGAACGAGACGTCCGTGAGCGCCTTGACGCCGCCGAAGGCGAGCGAGATGTCCTCGACCTTGAGCAGCACGTCGCCGATGTGTCGGTTCGCCATGGCCTCGGGTCCGATCTCACTTCGGCGGCGCGCCGGGCGGCGGCTCGTCCTTCATGCGCCACGCGGCGTTCGCCGCCGGAACGATCGGCCGCTGCGGCTTGTTCGCGCCGGCGATCCACTGGCCGAGCAGGGCGACGGCGGTGAGCACCATCGCCAGCCCGGCGAGCGCCAACAGCGACGCGCCGCCCGCGAGTCCGTACGCCGCCAGCGGAACGCCCGCGATCAGACACAGCACGGCGGCCCAGTTCTTTGCGGTCACGATGTGCGCCTCGCTCGCGGCTGGTCGTCAGGCGGCACGCGCTATCGGCGCGAACCTGCGGGCGTTGCGGATCTTCAATGTCGCGCTGATCGTTCCCGTGCGCCCGTCCTCGAACTTGACCTGGGTCTCGACGTACTGCTCGGCCTTGTCCGAGTACAACGCGTCGACCAGCACCGCGTACTTGTCCTGGATGAAGCGGCGCCGCACCTTGCGCGTGCGGGTCAGCTCGTCGTCGTCCGGGTCGAGCTCCTTGTGCAGCACCAGGAAGCGGTGGATCTGCGAGTTGGCGAGCTTGGCGTCGGCGGCGAGATCGGCATTGACCTTCTCGACGCACTCCGCGACGAGGTCGAGCACCTCGGGCTTGCCCGCCAGATCGATGTAACCCGCGTACGGCAGCCCGCGCCGCTCGGCCCAGTTGCCGACCGCCTCGTAGTCGATGTTGATGAACGCGGTGGCGTAGTCGCGGCCGTGGCCGAATGCGACGGCCTCCTTGATGAACGGGAAGAACTTCAGCTTGTTCTCGATGTATTTCGGCGCGAACAGCGTGCCGTCGTTCAGCCGCCCGACGTCGTTGGCGCGGTCGATGATCTTCAGGTGGCCGTCGCTGTCGAGGTAGCCGGCATCGCCGGTGTGGTACCAGCCATCGGCGTCCTTGACCTCGGCGGTGGCCTGCGGGTTGTTGTAGTACTCCTTCAGCAGCCCCGGGCTCTTCAGCAGGATCTCGCCGTTGTCCTTGATTTTCACCTCGACGCCGGGCACCGGCGGGCCGACGGTGTCCGGTTTGACCTGGCCGTTCGGCTGCACGCACACGAACACCGACGTCTCGGTCGAACCGTACAACTGCTTCAGGTTGATGCCGATCGAGCGGTAGAAGGTGAAAAGATCCGGCCCGATCGCCTCGCCCGCGGTGTACGCGACCTTGACGCGGCTCATCCCGAGCACGTTGCGCAGCGGCCCGTAGACGAGCACGTCGCCGATCCAGTACAGCAGCCGGTCGCCGAGCGAGACCGGCTTGCGGTCGAGGATCCGGCCGCCGACGCGGCGCGCGACGTCCATGAAGTAGTGGAACATCCGGCGCTTGAGCCGGCCGGCGTCCTCCATGCGGATCATCACCTGCGTCAGCAGGCCCTCGAACACGCGCGGCGGCGCAAAGTAGTACGTCGGCCCGATCTCGCGCATGTCGTTGGTCACGGTCGCCGGCGACTCCGGGCAGTTGACCGTGTAGCCGGTCACCAGCGCCTGCGCGTACGAGAAGATGTTCTGACCGATCCACGCCAGCGGCAGGTAGGCGAGCACGTCCTCGTCGGGCGTGAGCCCCTCCATCTCGGCGGACACGCGCGCGCGGTCGATCAGCGCGCGATGCGTCTGCACCACGCCCTTCGGCTTGCCGGTCGTGCCCGACGTGTAAAACAGCGCCGCGGTGTCGTCGGGCGAGCCCTTTTCGATCTCCTCGTCGACGAACTTCGGCTGCACCGACAGCAGCGCTTCGCCGAGCCGGATCAGCTCCTCGTACGGCAGCAGCCCGGGGTGCGTGTAGTGGCGCAGCCCGCGCGGGTCGTCGTAGTAGATGTGCGCAAGCAGCGGGTGCTGCTCGCGCACCTCGAGCATCTTGTCGACCTGTTCCTGGTCCTCGACGATCGCGTACGCGATCTCGGCGTTGTGGAACACGTAGACCATTTCGGCGGCAATCGCGTCCTGGTACAGCGGCACCGGTACGCCGCCCAGGCACTGCACGGCCATCATCGCGAAGTACAGCCGCGGCCGGTTCTCGCCGACGATCGCGAGGTGATCGCCGCGCTTGAAGCCCTGCACGTGCAGACCTGCGGCGAGCTTGCGGACCTCGTCCGCGACCTGCGCCCAGGTCCACGTCTGCCAGATGCCGAGATCCTTTTCGCGGATCGCCGGATGTTTGGCGCGCCGATGCGCGTGATACAGCAGCAGGCGCGGAAAGGTCTCGGGCATCGAAGCGGGGGCCGATGCCATGGCCGTGTCTCCTTGAGTGCGTCGCCGGGTGCGGCATCACAGCGCCGCCCCGCCGACTTTCTGCCCGGCAAAATCTACACCATGCGTGCTTGCGGAGCGCATGGGGCGCGACCCTGACGAGCGCTGGGCGAGCAAGGTAGCGGCCGCCGCGGCACCGCGCTGTCATCTGGGCGACAATCGCCGCCATGCTCGCCGAGACCCTCGAACAGGCGCTGAGCGCAACCCGCTGGGGCGCGGCGCTGGCGCCCGACCAGCTCGCCCGCGTCGCCGCCGAATCGGTCGAAGTCGTCGTTCCGGCCGGCGGCTACGTCTGCCGCACCGGCGAGCCGGTCGATGCCTGGCTCGGTGTGCTCGACGGGCTGGTCAAGATGATGATCTCCACACCGAGCGGGCGCGCGTCGACCTTCACCGGGATCCCCGCCGGCGGCTGGTTCGGCGAGGGCAGCCTGCTGAAAACCGAGGCGCGCCGCTACGACGTCGTCGCGCTGCGCGAATCGCGCATCGCGCGCGTGCCGCGCCGGACCTTCGAGTGGCTGCTGAACACGAGCATCCCGTTCAACCGCTTCCTGCTCGTGCAACTGAACGAGCGGCTCGGCCAGTTCATCGGCATGCTCGAAGCGCAGCGCCTGCACGATCCCGACGGTTGCGTGGCGCGCTGCGTGGCCGGCCTGTTCAACCCGATCCTGTACCCCGGCATCGGCAAGAAGCTCGAGGTGTCGCAGGAGGAGATCGGCTATCTCGCCGGCATCTCGCGCCAGCGCGTCAACCAGGCGCTGCAGACGCTGCAGCAGGCCGGGCTGATCCGGGTCGAGTACGGCGCGATCGTCATCGAGGACCTCGCCGGGTTGCGCAGCTACGGCGCCTGACTCCCCATCCGACGCCGCGCCGCCCATGTTCGACCGCGACTTCTGGGAACTCGCCAGCTACATCGTCACCGTGATCGGCCTGCCGCTGGCGATCGCGACCTTCATCTTCGAGCAGCGCAAGGAGCGCGCCAACGAGGAGGACGAGGTCTACCAGTTGCTGTCGAACGCCTACAACGACTTCCTTAAAGTCGTGATCGACAACCCCGACCTGCGGCTGCGATCGAAGGAAACGACGCCGGACCTGACGCCCGAGCAGCGCGAACGGATGCTGGCGATCTTCGACATGCTGATCGCGCTGTTCGAGCGCGCCTATCTCACGGCCTGGTCGCCCGACATGACGCCGGCGCAGGCGCGCCGCTGGAACTCGTGGGAGGACTTCATGCGCGAATGGATCCGCCGCGACGACTTTTACTACCGCTTGCCCGAATTGCTGAAGGGCGAGGACCCGGAGTTCGCCGAGTATCTGCGGCGGCTCGCCGCCGAAGAGCGCGGCACGCCGATCGTTTCGCCCTGAGCGCGCCCGATGCACACGGTCCGGCTTCCCGACGGCACCGCGGTCCCCGCGCTCGGGCTTGGCACATGGCGCATGGGCGAGTCCGCGCGCACGCGCCGCGCCGAGATCGCCGCCGTGCGGCGCGCGCTCGAGATCGGCTACCGGCTGATCGATACGGCCGAGATGTACGGCGAAGGCGGCGCCGAAGAAGTGATCGGCGCGGCGCTGCGGGACGCGATCGCCGCGGGCGACGTGCGGCGCGAAGACGTGTTCATCGTCAGCAAGGTCTATCCGCACAACGCGAGCCGGACCGGCGTGCCGGCCGCGTGCGAGCGCAGCCTGCGCCGGCTCGGACTCGATCGCATCGATCTGTACCTGCTGCACTGGCGCGGCAGCGTCCCGCTGGCGCAGACCGTCGCCGCGTTCGAAGCACTGAAGGAGCGCGGGCTGATCCGCCACTGGGGCGTCAGCAACTTCGACGTCGACGACCTGAAGGCGCTGGTGCGCGTGACGGGCGGGTCGCACTGCGCGGCGAACCAGATCTACTACTCGGTCTCGCAGCGCGGCGCGGAGTTCGAGCTGCTGCCGTGGCTGCGCGAGCGGCGCATCCCCGTGATGGCGTACAGCCCGATCGACCAGGGTGCGGCCGCCCGCGACGCGACGCTGAAAGCCGTCGGTGCGCGGCACGGCGCGAGCGCCGCGCAGATCGCGCTCGCCTGGGTGCTGCGGCAGCCCGACGTCATCGCGATTCCGAAGGCCGTGCGCGATGCGCATCTGCGCGAAAACTGGGCCGCGGCGTCGATCCACCTGACGCCGCAGGACCTCGCGGACATCGATCGCCGCTTTCCGCCGCCGACGCGCAAGACGCCGCTTGCGATGGCCTGACCGTATCGCACGAAGCGACCCCAAGGCCGTCGCTGGTCCCTGCCGCTTCGCCCGGACATTTCACGAGGTCGCCCCCACGTGCGTGAATTGCGTCCCGGTGAATCGGCGCGTTCAGCCCGCGGACTGCCGAGCCGACTTTGGATCGCCGGGGCTACGCGGGTATGCGCGGCGCCGGGCCGGACATCTTGCGCTCAAGTGCTCGCGAACGCCTGTGGACATTCGACTGCGCCGCTCTCGCGCAACCTGGCTCGCCCCGACATCCGCGCAACTGCCGCGTCCCCCGTGAAACATCCGGGCTAGCCAGCTCGCGGTAAGCCCGTGCGCCGTCGCCGGCGTTGACTGCGGCAGCATGGCAGTCATCGATTCACGCAGGAGACGCACGATGCAGGACACGACGAACCCGATCCCCGCACCGGCGCGGCGCGCGCCGCATCCGCTGTTCCTGATC